>NZ_JAOVYZ010000065.1 GCF_026413145.1 Limosilactobacillus kribbianus
TCGTCAATGGATATCTATCGTAAGGCCTTCTACCAAGAGATATCACAGCTCCATCAACCAATAATCAATTGGTCAGTATTATTTATTTGAGTCCAGTGGCTAACTTATTCTTGAAATTTAGGAGGAGAAAATTAATATGATAATGCTGATTTTATCTTTAATCGTAGCCGTCGAGCACCTGGGGATTATGCTCCTGGAGATGTTTGGCACACCCCAGCAACAGGCCCAAGCATTTGACATGCCATTAGAGTATGTCAAGCAAGCACCGGCCCGCGTGGCGCTGGCTAATCAGGGGATCTATAACGGGATGCTGGGCGTTCTGCTGATCCTCAGCTTTTTGCTCTTTCACGGCGCCGTCTTGGTTATAGTTTTGCGTCTGTTACTAGGCTTCATCGTGGTTGTGGCCTTGTACGGGGGAATGACGGCGACCCGGAAGATCTGGCTGGTGCAACTGTTGCCGGCCGCCCTTGCCTTGCTGGTTACTTTTTTAATCTAGGGACTGGGAGTAGACTAATTCATCAGTTGAAATCTGTTCGTTCAAGGCGTTTGCCAGCTCCTGCGAGAGTTTTCCAGCGGCCAAGCGTTCCTGAACAAAGCTGTGCTCCCACTGGAAGGCCTCAATCGAGAGGTTGGTGATCATGTCCAAATCGAGATCCTGTCTATGGCTGAAGAGTTGCTTCTGCTGGAAGAAGACCCGGCGGACCATTGCGACCTCATTGGCATTGGTGGTGTTCTCCACCGAATGAAGGTACTCATCCACATTGTTGTTGACGATTGTGAGCACCTTCAAAATAGCCTGACGTTGCTGCTTGATGGCCTGCACTGTCTGTTTGTGACTGGCGGCGGGCATAATGTCCGGGTGGTACGAACGGAGGTGGCGCTTCCGGAAGAAATGCCACTTGAGGCGGTGCCAGAAGAGGCTCGTGAATTCGGTCAGCTGATGCTGCGGTGAGCGGAAGATTGATCGATTGACAAAGTGAGCATACATGGCGGCCTCCCGATCGCTGATGGCCCCGTCCGCATTTAGCTGGTCCAGGGTCTGCATTTCGACCTTATGAGCCCGGCTCATCAGCTGGGTAAAACGTTGCTTATTGAACTGGTGGTACTGGTTCATCTGGGTGCTGAGCTGGTCGATGACAATTGCCCTTTCCCGTGAGTCCTCCGTCTGGGTCCGCAACTGGTTGATGGCGTATTGGATCGTGGCGATGAGCTGACGGTGAAATTCTTCTGGCGTGTAGCTTTGCGACTTAGCTGGCAACATGAGCGGGAAGACAATCGCCCCGACCAGCAGGCTGATGAGGATGACGATCGCCGCAATCAGGATCATGGAGTTCCGAAAGGCGAAGGCGTGGTGGTTGATCATTACCGGCAATGAAAAGGCCAGTGACAGGGTGATTGTCCCGTGGATCCCCCCGATGGCCATCAGGATGCTGTCACGGTTGAGCTGGTCATTGGCTGAGCCGATCCGGACCAGTCGGAAGCGGACCCAGCAGTACCGCAGCAGGGTCATGATCAGGTAGAGAACCAGCGAGATCACGAAGAGGCGTCCTAAGTTGGGAAAGCTGGTACTTCTGAGAACCTGAGGGAGCAGGACTCCGAGGAGGACAAAGACCAGCCCATTGAGCGCGTCGCTGATGATTGTCCAAGTGGTGGTGGTGGCCATCTGGACCTTGGTCGAGGTCAGGCGCAGACGGTTATAGAGAATACTATGTACTACACCGGCGGCCACCACGGCGAGAATGCCGGAGAAGTGGAGTTCCTCGGCCAGCCAGTAAACGACAATTGGGGTCATGACGTTGATAGGGATGACGATCGAGCCGATGTCGACGTGGGATCGCATCAATTGGGTCCGCAGTTTGATCAAGAGAAGGCCCATGATTGCTCCGAAGATGATCCCCCCGAAGAAGACGTAGACAAAGATCCACAGACCGTGGCCGACTGAAAAGTCCCCCGAGCGGTAGGAAGCTAGGGCAAGGTCGAGGAGGACGATTCCGGAGGCGTCGTTGAAGAGCGACTCATATTCGAGGGCTCCGTTGACGTTTTCGGGAACCGACATCCCCGTGGTGATCGACTTAACCGCCACCGCATCAGTCGGAGTGATGATGGCAGCGAGCATGAAGGCTAGGGTAAACGAGAAGGTCTGCGGCATTGCCAGATGAAGGATGGTCCCGGCAATGATGACGGTTACCAAGGACAATACCACTGCAATCGAGAGGATTGATCGGAAGTTGCGCGAAAGGTAGGTAAGCGACTGGTTTTGCCCGTCGTTGAACATTAAGGGCGCGATGATCACCATCATGAAGATTTCTGGATGCATCGTGAAATCAGTCGCCGTGGTCGGCAGACTGGCGAGCAGCACCCCAGCGATGATCTGGTAGATCGAGAGTGGGATCTTAGGGTAGATCAGGTGAATAACGTTGGCCACGACGACCGTGGTCAACAGCAAAATGATTCCCAATAGTAAAGCCAATGAAAAAACACCACCTTAAAGATTAATAATATGGCTAAAACAATTATTAACGATTTCTGATTTTGGTGGAACTGACTAAATGGCTTGAAAAATGTTGTGGCTTATATTGATCATAAACGTCTCCCAGCTTTGTTAGTCTCTAAGGTAAAAAGCATCAGGCAAATAAAATGACAATTAGCCGTTGACTGGTATAATCAAAAGCAAATATGATCGGAGGACGGCTAGTATGAAGAAAGTTCAGAATATTGTGATTGGGTTTGGCAAGGGTGGCAAGACGCTTACCAAGTTCTTAGCTCAGCGTGGCGAAGAGGTATTAGTGGTGGAAAAGTCACAGCAGATGTATGGCGGGACCTGCATCAACATTGCCTGCTTGCCATCGAAGCGGTTGGTTACGGAAGCGGCACGGGGAACCGACTTTGCGACGGCTATTAAGGGAAAAATAGAGATGGTCGCGCAATTACGGAATAAGAATTACCATATGCTGGCGGACGAGGAGACGGTCACGGTGTTGGATGGGACCGCTCATTTTACCGGCAACCATACGATCGCGGTTGAAACGGCCACCGGAACCGAAGAATATGAGGGCGGGCGCATCTTTACCAATACCGGTGCGACCCCGAATATCCCCGCAATTCCCGGCCTGAAGGATAGTCAAGCACTCCTGACCTCAACAACCGCGATGGAACTGCCGGAACTACCCGCTAGGCTGGTGATTATCGGGGCGGGCTATATTGGTCTTGAATTTGCGGCGATGTTTGCCAGCTTCGGCGCGCAGGTCACAGTGCTGGATCACCATGCAACTTTCCTGCCTCGTGAAGATGATGACGTGGCGGCAATGGTAAAGGAAAACCTGGCGAAGCTCGGCGTTGAGATCAAGATGGGTGTTGCGATTAAAAAGGTCACGGACGAGGCCGGTCAAGCGGTGGTTAGGTACGAAGAGCAGGGGAACGAGCAAGGCGTTTCGGCTGATAAAATCCTCGTGGCGGCCGGTCGTCACCCTGTTACCGAAAACCTGGGCCTCGAAAATACCGACATCCAGTTGACGGACCAGGGCGCAATCAAGGTTGATCCTCATCTTCATACTACCGTTCCAAATGTTTGGGCCATCGGCGACGCAAAGGGCGGTCCCCAGTTTACCTACATTTCGTTAGACGACTTCCGGATCATCAAGGACGAACTCTTTGGTGACGGGACGCGCCAGACGACCAACCGGGGTGTGGTTCCGACTAGCGTCTTCATCGAGCCGCCACTGTCACAGGTGGGCTTAACCGAAAAGCAGGCCCAGGCGGCGGGGAAGGATTACCAGCTATTCAAGCTGCCGGTTGCCGCCATTCCTAAGGCGAAAGTACTGAAGGATCAGCGGGGGATGTTGAAGATGCTGGTTGATCCGGCGACAAAAGAAATTATCGGGGCGACGATCTACGCCCCTGAGTCACACGAGATCATTAACATGGTCGCCCTCGCAATGCGGGCCAAGCTCCCATACACCATGCTGCGCGACCAGATTTACACCCACCCGACGATCAGCGAAGGCTTCAATGATTTATTGAAGAAGCCGGTGAAATAAAGATAAGGTACTAGCTTCATGAATTTGGCGCTAGTGCCTTATTTCTATGCATTCTTACTCTGAACCGCGGCTAATTTCCTGTTGTCAATCGAGACGGGGAGCGCAATCGTCAGGGCCTTGATCAGGATTATATCCATGATGGTGATAAAGGTGATCGTTAACAATGTAACCGCCGTTTGAATGATTAACAGGTGGAAGCCACCGCCGAATAGTAGGCCGTTGGGGACCTGGCCACTGATCTGGTGACTCGCAAAAATGCCGGTCGCAATACTTCCCCAGATGCCGCTGATTCCGTGACAGCCAAATGCGTCAATAACATCATCGATCGCTAAGTGTGGCTTAACCTGGGTAATAAACGATTGGCTGATCATGGCCCCGACCATGCCGATGATCATCGAACCACCTAGTGTAACATAGCCGGCGTTGGGAGTAATGGCGACGAGCCCGGTGACGGCCCCGTTGCAAACACCGGCAAGGGTAACGTGGTTCAACCGGTAGCGGTCCAGCAGCATCCAGGTAACTATTGCCGTTGAGCAGGCAATCGTGGTCGTTAACATGGCCTGAACCGCGGTATCATCCACGGCCAAGGCGGATCCGGCGTTAAAGCCATACCAGCCGATCCACAATAGCGCTGTCCCGATTAGGACCCAGGAAAGGTTGTTGTGTTGGGCGTAGACTTCCTTGCGGCGGCCGACCCATGCGGAAAGGATCAAGGCGGTGATCCCGGCATTGACGTGGACGACCAAGCCACCGGCAAAGTCAACCGCCCCGAGGCTGGCGAGGAAGCCGTGCGGTGCCCAAACCATGTGGACCAGCGGGTAGTAGACGAAGATCGACCAGCAGATCGTGAAGATGATTAGGAAGTTAAAACGTCCGTGACCAACCACCGACCCGCAAAAGATCGCCGGGGTAATGATTGCGAACATCATAAAAAACATGGTGTAGTCACCGATCGGGATCCCGGTTTTCGTGACTGCGTTAATGGAGACGTTAATCATCAGTATGTTATGCAGGTTGCCGATTATCCCCCAGTGGTTGCCGGAGAACGAGAGGGAGTAACCGACCGTAATCCACAGAATGACGGCCAATCCACACATCATAAAAATAGTGAGCAGCATATTATTGGCATGCCGGTGATTGATTAGACCACCGTAGAAAAATGCTAACCCTGGCGTCATCAGTAACACCAGAATACTAGCAATCATGACGAATAATGTGTTTGCTTGTGACATGTAGACCATCTCCTCGTATTGTTGGGAATAATCTACCATCTTTGCGCAGCAGTCACAATGGATTGTGCGAAATACCGTGGAATCATTTGTGTGAAGTGCTTTCACTCTGAAAAATGATTAGTATCTGGGACAGTTTGGTTAAGAATATATTAGCCGCCTGCCATGCGTTCGCTGTATAGCAGTATTACAATTAAGTAATACCGTAATTATAGGATCGCGCCTGCACTTGTAGGTGAAATAATCCACCTTAATTAGTTGTTTGCTGTTTGAAGTGGATAAAATCAAATATGTTTCTGTTGTGTTTTCGTCAACATATACTTCGGGATCTAATGGATTGTCCAATAAATTTGCTGTATTCACTAAGATTGCAGTGTGTTCTTCAATATGTAAGTTATTGTTATTAATATAGCTAAGTCGTTCAGTATTTGTCATGTTAATTATTCTTTCATCCGTTATAAATTTGGTAAAATTGGCTTATCCATTTTTGTAGTACAAATTTAATAAATAATTGAATTGATGAGTAGTAGTTTTGAAGCGATTAATTATTATTAAGGTCTTTCATACTTTGCATTAGTTCTTTCGAAGTTTAGTTACGGCCTCTTCAATTGCTTCGCTTAGTAAGTAGATTCTTATCAAGACATCGCAAGCTTCAGGGCCTTCTTTAAGCATATCGAATTCTGGTGAAAGTTCTTCAATCGCTGCTTGTAATAATGTCCAATTTCCTACTAGATTTTGTTCGGCTTGCAGTATGTTAAATGTGTAAGAACCACTTCCATTGCCAGTCACACAGTCCTCGTTGAAAAGACGTTCATAAAGCGATTCGATTGCATCATTATCCTTACTATTAAGCAGTCTACGTTGCTCTTGGATAGTATAATTTTCTTGAATAAAGTCTATCACGTCCTCTGATTCTTGCTTTAAGTAGTCGTAAGTTTTCATAGATTAGTCCTCCATTTTTTCTTTTTCGGAGGAACTAGAAGTGCGACTTGTCGCACTTAAATATTAAAATTTATTAAAGAATGCCCAATATGGGGGTTGACAAAATAACAGATAATGCGAAAATCTACTTAAAGAAAAGAGAAAGAATCAAAGATAAAAGAAATTAATTTATTACTAGATAGAGACTGGCGTTGCCAGTCTTCTCTGCTGTTTTGGTTCTTAATAAATTAATTTCTACCATATATGTTGTAGTAAACTATTACAACAAAGCTAGTAATTCATTAGGAATTTAGTGCTTTCGATATAATTGGCCGGCGCTGGCCGGCCTTCTAGGTGTTTCAGCTAACTAAGTTAGCTGAAATGTTGAGAATTTTATGAAGAGTGATAGTCGGTTTTGATTGATTATCACTCTTTTATTGTTTTCGACATAGGTTGGCCGGCATGGCCGGCCTTCCTGGTATTCTGGTTGATTGGAGTAACCGGAGTGTTGAAATTCTCTGAAGAGTGATAGTCGGTTCTGACTATCACTTTTTATTATTTTCGACATAAGTTGGCTGGCATGGCCGGCCTTTCAGGTATTCTGGTTGATTGGAGTAACCGGAGTGTTGAAATTCTCTGAAGAGTGATAGTCGGTTCTGATTGACTATCACTTTTTATTATTTTCGACATAAGTTGGCCGGCATGGCCGGCCTTTCAGGTATTCTGGTCGATTGAGAGTAACTTTATTTGTGCTACTTTCTGTTCATTTAATTATTTGGGTCACTTAATTAGCGATAATTTTGCTGGTTAAGTGGCCTTTTTGCATTTCAAAGAAAGGAGAAAGAAACTTGATTATTAAAGAGAAACCCTTTAATGATTGGCAACTGCCAGACACAGATCCTAATAAAGTCGTTGTTGCTTTTGATTCTGAATATCAATCTGGAACTCGGAATCATATTTCAATTGGCGGTGAACTAATTGATGTTAATCAACGGCAACTTGAGGACATTATCTCAATCCAACTTGGATTTAATTACCAAAATAAAAGTTCAACTTTATATTTTGGCAGATTGTAAAATTTAAGTTGAACATTTAAGTGGACAGAAAAACCCATCAAGGTCTTTAATGGTGTTACCGTACAATCCATTAGAAAGAAGGACCTTGATGAGCACCACTATTTTATC
>NZ_JAOVYZ010000066.1 GCF_026413145.1 Limosilactobacillus kribbianus
AAATCAATTGGTATCTGAATTCCCGGCCACTTAAATGTCTTAACTGGCGCACACCAATCGAGATCTTCCTGCTTAATTTACGTCATTAAATTCGTTCAAGTTATTTCTTGCAATCTGCCTTTCATAAAACTCCCTACTAAAATAATTCCGCTCAATATTTTAGCATGGTATCTTTTGTCCGAGGAAGGGACAAAAAGGATGATTTGTAGTGAGAAATAGTGCTGGATATATTAACTTTATCAGCTATTATTAAGTAAAAGAGCAAATTACAAAGCTGGGAATTAAAGATGGAAAATAAGAAATCGTTTAAAAACATCATTGTCACCGGGGGCTGTGGCTTCATCGGCTCCAATTTTGTGCACTACTTGGTCAAGTACCATCCCGAAGTGGAGCACATCACGGTCCTGGACAAATTGACCTACGCCGGGAACCCCGCCAACATCGCGGGCTTGCCGAAAGAGCGGGTTAAATTGGTTGTTGGCGATATCTGTGACCAGGAGCTGGTCGAACGGTTGGTGGGGGATGCCGACGCCGTGGTGAATTATGCTGCCGAGAGTCACAACGACAACTCCCTGATCGATCCGACACCCTTTATCAAGACCAACATCGAGGGGACCTTCACCCTTATTCAGGCCTGCCAGAAATACGGCGTTCGCTACCACCACATTTCTACCGACGAGGTTTATGGCGATCTGCCGCTGCGCGAAGATCTGCCGGGGCACGGCGAGGGGCCGGGTGAAAAGTTCACACCGGACTCGCCATACCGACCGTCGAGCCCGTATTCTTCGTCGAAGGCCAGCTCTGATCTGCTCGTTCGGGCCTGGGTGCGGTCGTTTGGCTTGCGGGCCACGATTTCAAACTGTTCGAACAACTACGGGCCGTACCAGCACATCGAGAAATTCATCCCGCGGCAAATTACCAATATCTTGAGTGGCATCCAGCCGAAGCTCTATGGTTCCGGCAAGAACGTCCGCGATTGGATCCACACCAACGACCACTCCCGCGCCGTTTGGGATATTCTGACTAGGGGCAGAATCGGTGAAACCTATCTGATCGGGGCCAACGGTGAAAAGAACAACAAGGAAGTCCTCGAATTAATTCTGGAGCTGATGGGTCAGCCCAAGGACGCCTACGATCACGTCAAGGATCGTCCGGGCCACGATCTGCGCTACGCCATCGACGCGACCAAACTGCGGACAGAATTAGGCTGTGAGCCGGAGTTCACCGACTTTCGGGCCGGCCTGCAGCACACAATTGACTGGTACACTCAGCATCGCGATTGGTGGGAAGCCGAGAAGGCTGCGGTGGAAGCCAAGTACGCTGAGCACGGGCAATGATAAAAATTAACTAGCTACTTGAATCTGAGTAGCTAGTTTTTTATTGCACAAACCGTGCTGCTCCAGCATCAAGTTGCTTAATTTGGTGCAAATTTACGATTCTGAAAACTGAAAAACGCTTTTTGTCGTTGGATATAATTTGCTTTATAAAAACAATGCTTTATTAATAATTATAAATAACGAATAATGAATGATTTTTAATTAATCATTTGATAATAAATGCTGAAAAATCGGTGAATAAAAATTGCCGTTTTGAGGAAAACTAAAGTGACATTAAGTTCATTCTAATCTTTGAATGAACAGAACGCACTCTACTGTTAAACAAAGCGCAAGGATAACGGCTTGCCTGAAAAAATATTTTAGAATGAAATCAAAGAGAAGTATTGACTTATAAAACGATAAGGCCCTATTATATAGGCGTTCAAAATAGTCTCCCATTAAATTTTAAATAAGCCAGAGACTACCATTAAAAAATAAGAGGCGAAAGAAAAATGGTAAGAAAAGAAGATCACGAAGAAAAATACAGTAAAGTTAAAATGTATAAGACTCACCAAGGTTGGGTGAGCTGCTTAACGCGCTTCTTTGCGATTTTCAATTTATCTAAAACCGTGACTGCCGATCCCGACGAGTTAGATGAAAACCCGCTTGCCGACGATGTGCATTCTTATCTTAAAGGACTCGGGGTTATGACGGCGATGATGGGGATCGGGACAGTGGCCGGCACTCTGGAGCCAACCGCAGTCCATGCGGCAACTGACACTGTTGATCCGAACGCACCGCGCACATTGGGGACGACTAGCACATCACAAGTTGAAAGTAATGCTAATTCAACGAGTAATTCCAACAATTCAACCAGCACGTCGCAGCTCAACAGCACGACGACCACAAGCAGTTCAGTTAGTTCCACCTCGGTCTCAACTAGCCAAGCATCAGAAAGCATGGTTAGTGGTTCAACGACGAAAAACGTCTACATGGGTAGTCTAGCTACTAACGAGACAACTCAAACTGAAACTAGCGCTGACACTACACCAGCTGTTTTTGCATTTGCTGCGACTACTGGTGCAACTAGCAATACAAGCATTGCAGACGTTGTTCCAACCAATAAATGGCAAACTTCAACCATTTATTCGGGTTCTACTCAAGGGGTTGCCGGTGGGTATGACTGGGCTACCGTTCAAGTTGTCAGTCCATGGCTCTATAATGTCAAAAAAGGTGACATCTATACTGTTCAAGTAGGTGATTCTACTAAACTCAATTACGATACCAAAGCCTTTACAACAAAAGATTTCGACGTTGAAAATCTCGGCTCTGGAGCTTATAGGTTAACAGCTAAAAACAATTATCCTAAAGCCTTTTTTGCTATTAAGACTGGTATAATGCCAAAAGAAATTGTTAAGGCAAACAAAACGATTGATGTTCCAATCACTGTTACTCATAGTGGAAATACTACCAATTTATCAACCGCAATGACATTGTTGCCACCAAGCAAAGCTAGTTATGAAACAACGCACCCCTTCTTAAAGTATGTCTGTTTTGGCAAGGATACCACTACTGGCAAGATTAAGTGGGGGATCTACATTAACTACAATAAAGCTGATCTGACTGACTTTAACTTTAATGCTACATTCCCTAATCAAACTGTTGACAAATCAAGTATTATTGTAAAGGATGTTCCTGATGATGAGATTACTGACGCTGATGGTAATCCTTTAGATGCTACTAATCATACCTACCCAGACAAAGACTATGATTATTTGGTTTCAGCATACTTTCAGAGTCATACAACTGACCACGCCATTAGTATTAATAAGCCAGGTGCCTTTACATTTAATGGTGTCGATAAATCAAAGCAGCCAATGTATGTATACTTCACTACTACTCCCACTGACTCTAGCGCTAATGCAAGTTCAACCGCAACACTGTCAGGCAAGGGTGGTCGCAAAGAAGTTAAAGCTGTAGAGCAAGATAAATCTAGTAATGAGGGTGAATCCGGTCATTCAATGAGCGAAAGTCAGTCAACCTCAAAAAGCATTGTGCAGAGCCAGTCAATCTCAGAGTCGATTAAGCGTTCGGAATCAACGAGCAGCTCAACTAGTGCAAGTATTTCGGGGAGTACAAGCACTTTGCAGAGTACTTCATTAAGCGTGAGTGGGTCGCAAAGCACTTCATCAAGTATGAGTACGTCATTTAGTACGAGTGCATCAACCAGCTTGAGTACATCGTTAAGTGTAAGTGGGTCGCACAGTACTTCAACAAGCACCAGCACTTCACTTAGTACATCCCTGAGTACGTCATTAAGTACCAGTGCTTCAACAAGCTTTAGCACTTCGTCAAGCGTAAGTAGTTCGCAGAGTGCTTCAACAAGCACGAGCACTTCACTGAGCACATCATTAAGTACCAGTGTTTCAACCAGCCTTAGCACTTCGCTAAGCGTAAGTAGTTCACAGAGTGCTTCAACCAGTACGAGCACTTCGCTGAGTACGAGTACATCATTAAGCACTAGTACTTCATTTAGTACGAGCACTTCACTTAGTACTAGTGTGTCTCTGAGTACGTCATTAAGTACCAGCGTTTCAACCAGCCTTAGCACTTCGCTAAGCGTAAGTAGTTCACAGAGTGCTTCAACCAGTACGAGCACATCGCTGAGTACAAGTGCATCATTAAGCGCAAGCACTTCACTTAGTACTAGTGCGTCTCTGAGTACATCGTTAAGTACCAGCGTTTCAACAAGCTTTAGCACTTCGTCAAGCGTAAGCAGTTCACAAAGTATTTCAACCAGTACGAGCGCTTCATTGAGTACTAGTGCGTCCCTGAGTACGTCATTAAGTACTAGCGTTTCAACAAGCCTTAGCACTTCGCTAAGCGTAAGTAGTTCGCAGAGCACTTCAACAAGTACAAGCACATCAGTAAGTACCAGCGTTTCAACAAGCCTTAGCACCTCGTCAAGTGTAAGTAGTTCGCAGAGCGCTTCAACAAGTATGAGCACTTCACTGAGTATGAGTACGTCATTGAGCACCAGCACTTCGCTTAGTACCAGCGAATCGTTAAGCTTATCACTCAGCACCAGTGAATCCCTTAGTGCTTCAAATTCGCAAAGTCAATCAATGTCAGAAAGTAGTAGTGCATCTACGTCGATGAGCTTGTCAAACAGTGTTTCGAGCTCAATCAGTACTTCCCGGAGCGAGTCGCTGTTGAAGAGCAATTCGTTGAGTGCATCTGCATCATTCAGTGGTTCTGAAAGCCAATCGGTATCTAACAGTAGTTCCATGAGTGCTTCGCTATCGGATAGTGGCAGTGCATTAACATCAACGAGTTTGTCGACCAGTACCTCATTTTCGATTAGTAAATCTCAAAGCCAGCCGGAATCAAAGAGCAGCTCCTTGAGTACTTCAAAGTCTGGTAGTGGCAGTACTTCGCTGTCGACGAGTGATTCCGGCAGTAAGTCGCTTTCAACCAGTGCTTCTAAGAGTCAGCCGGCTTCAACGAGTAGTTCTCAAAGCGGATCTTTGTCGACGAGCACCAGTGCTTCACTGCCAACGAGTACGTCAATTAGTGTTTCCGAGAGTCAACCAGTATCGGAGAGTAACTCCTTGAGTACTTCAAAGTCTGGTAGTAGCAGTACTTCAATGTCGACGAGTGACTCTGGCAGTATTTCGACCTCAATCAGCAATTCTGGAAGTCAATCGGGATCAAAGAGCAATTCACTGAGTACTTCAATGCCAACAAGCGGTAGTATTTCAACGTCAGCGAGTGAATTTGGTAGTAAATCATTTTCAACTAGTGCATCTAAGAGTCAACCAACCTCAAAGAGCAGCTCTCAAAGCGGATCTTTGTCAACAAGCGACAGTGTTTCGTTGCCAACGAGTACGTCAAGCAGCGTTTCGTACTCCAATAGCGCTTCCGAAAGCCAACCAGGATCGAAGAGCAACTCCTTGAGTACTTCAATGTCTGATAACGGTAGCGTTTCAACGTCGATGAGTGGCTCCGGTAGTGCTTCACTTTCAACCAGCGATTCGGGGAGCCGGCCGGGATCAACGAGCAGCTCGCAGAGTCAGTTTCTGTCGGCAAGCGACAGTACCTCGTTACCGATGAGTACGTCGGCTAGTGGCTCGCTTTCGACCAGTGAGTCGGCGGATAGTTCTCAAAGTATTTCGGAGTCCGAAAGTGGCAGCATTTCGATGCCTGCAAGTGCATCGATCAGTACAACCCACTCAACCGACACTTCTGTAAGTCAGCTGACATCGGAGAGCGATTGGCAAAGCACGAGTGCGTCCCTGCCGACGAGCAATTCTTTGAGCGTTTCAACATTAACCAGTAGCTCACGGTCAATTGAAAACTCTCAAAGTGAGTTGACAAGTGCAACATCATTGTCGTCAACGAGTGTTTCCGTAGCAAATTCACTTGGCACTTCTACGTCAGCTGAGCGTTCGCTTTCGGCTGGCCAGAATAAGTTGCCACAAACTGGGAATCGTTCCCAAAGTTTGTCAGCCTTTGCATTAGGTGCGCTTGCTCTTGATGCGCTGTTAGCTTTCCTGCCATTTGGGAAGAAGCGGTACCAAGATGGTGAATGATTAGTAAGACGCACTAAATTTTGCAGCATTAAGAGTAGGCAAATCGTTCTACTAAAATAAGCGGCGTTAGATGAAATTTTTGAGTTTCGTCTAACGTCGCTTTTTGGAATATTAAAGTTTCTGGATGGGGTGTTATTAATTCAATTTAATTTGAAAAACCGAGAAATAAAATGCTAAGCGACTAGCTACTTAAATTAACACTTTGGGCTGCTGGTCTTCTTTCTTCCATAAAATTGCTTGAATCTCATTGATAATTATAAGAAAATTCATAAAAGAAACGAAACAGCTTAATAAGGTATAGCTATTCGCGATTTTTGAAGTTTTTAAGAACTAATTGTGAAGAACTTTTCGAGCAATCACGCGATAAGTGATTAAATTTATGGAAATGAACAGCACTACTATTTTTGCAGTGTTTTAGAATGAAAACATTTTCGCTCAAGCATTTGAATAAAGAAAGCGCCACCTTGCGGCAGAAAAACGTGCAAAAACGTCTCTTTTGTAAACTAATGTTTTAAATTGAAATAAAGTTGAGTATAAACGTTGACTTATAAAACGATAACGATTTATTATATAGGCAACAAAATTAGCCTTCCTACAAAATACATAAAATTGCGAATTTGAATATCTACTGATAAGGGAAAGGCTACTGCAAGAGGTGAGATAAAATGACAAGAAAAGAAGATCACGAAGAAAAGTACAGTAAGGTTAAAATGTATAAGACTCATCAGGGCTGGGTGAGCTGTCTGACGCGCTTCTTTAGTATCTTGCATTTTTCAAAAAAGGTAGAAACGAAGGGCGACTCATACGCTGATCCAGATGAATTGGACGGCCGTTTTTCAGATACAGTTGATTCCTACCTAAAGGGCCTTGGTTTGCGAGAGTGTCAAGAAGTTTGTGTAAATTAGAAAGCCTTAGCGTATGATTTAGATGAATTAATGAAACATCGCGTCTAAAGTATCACGACAAGTTTTGAAGCCGCGGTGAGAGCGATTTTCAAACTTATCATTGTAGTCCATCACTTGCGTGACAAAGAATCGGTCTAAAGCTGCTTCGTTAGGGAATTGTTCCTTTTTGTGAAGTCGTTTTTTGACCTGCTTGTTAAATGATTCGATTAGATTCGTCGAATAAATAGTATTACGAATAGCTGGCGGAAAATCATAAAAGGTAAACAAATCCTGATAATTCTGAATTTTGATCAGCTGACGGTGGTATTTTTGATCCCACTTCGCAACAAAGTTGCTTAAGTCCGCTTGGGCGGCTTCTAACGTAGCTGCTTGACGAATCATTTTAAAGTCTGTCATAATCTCCCGACGATCATGCTTACGAACATGCCCCATTAAATTACGAGCAACATGAACCCAACAGCGTTGAAACTTTGCCTGGGGGAAATTACTAAAAATAGCATTT
>NZ_JAOVYZ010000067.1 GCF_026413145.1 Limosilactobacillus kribbianus
GATGCATCGTCGGAATAACATTCCTCGCAAGTCATTGAACTACCGCACACCACTTGAAGTATTCATGAAGCACGTCACCGATGAGCAACTAGCTTTTTTCTAACTTAATTTGACATTTCGGGGTTCTAATTATTTCGTGATTTGAATAAGCGGTCCACAGCCACAAAGGCGACTCCACTGCCAAGCAGGATTACTAAATTTATTATCAACTCTGATTGACAGTTACCGGTTTGCGGTAGGTACCGGTTATGATCTGGCCGCTTCGAGTTTGCTGGCTTAACTGCAGCGTTAGACAACACGTGGACTCTGGCAGGAAATGAACTAACTACTAGTGTCTGCTTAGGCCATGCACTAAAAATTACCACTTTTTGAGAAGGCGGAGTAACTTCCATCGTTGACTTTGCATTCTCAATTGCACTGTTGGTAACAGGTATCTTTTCATGGTTGCCGACAGCTGTGACGGATTGCTCGTTAGCGTTCCCCATCAAAATAGCATCCCAGATTCGGTTGATTTCAATTCGGTCCGCGTCAGAGAAATATTCCTGCCCAGTCTGGTGGTCAACATTATCTAGTCCTTCAAAATCCCAGGTGACGTACCAGTGATTCGGACTCACCAGCTGAAAGCCCATTGCGACGTGAGTGAACAGCGGATTCAGTACATTGGCAAGGTGGTCGTTTGCCCCCTCGAGCTTGCCATTCAGATCGGTGGCCTCACCCCACAGCATGTCCTCCATGCGATTAAAGAGGTTCACTTCCGCCTCAAGCATTGTGCTTCCGCTCAGCTTAAACAGGTTTTCCCCAACCGTGAAACTGGTTCCGGTTGCATTCGGTGCCACTGAGCGCACCACTTCTTCCGACGGAGTGAGGTTTGCCTGGGCAATATATTGGCCATAAGATGTATCCCCATCAGCATTGAGAGCAATCCGCTCCTCGCCGGTATGGTCATATCCGTAATTAACCCGAGTTCGATCCGCAGCCATTTTAGTGATCGCATCAAACAGCGCTGGCGGTGTCACCAGGTCATTCGGGGCTTGATATGCCCGACCGTGATAACTGTACTGATTCGGTGAAGCCTGCCAGATATGCCGCAGACTGTTCATCCACTGATTAGAATAATTATTTAGCGTCTCCATCTGCTGGGTCGTCAGCTGACCATTGATCTTTTCCGAGTAATCATTTTGCTGGTCATATTGGATGATCCCCGGCGTAAAACTTGCCGGCAGCTGCTGCTCGCTGCTGACAACGTTGCTATTATTAGTAAACAATCCTCGCTCCGGGGTAATGGTCTGATCAACCGCCCCGAGACCAACCGCAGACATCTGTGCACTTGCGGTCGGGGCCAGTTGGCTGACCGCCCGTCCTGTCGAACTCAGATCGGTTGATGGGGTTACCGTTTGTGCACCCACACTCGTCGTGGTTGCCACTGTTGACGGACTGAAAGCGGTGACATCAGCAAGAGCACCCACCGGAAAGGCCAAAGTCAGCATTACACTAAGAACTAATAGTTTTCGAATCCGTTTTTTATGCATTCAAAACACCTCAAAAAATGGCGATGTTAGCAGAAATTCTGAACATCGCCATTTATTACTTAATTATTAACCATTGTTAATGCCGTTCCGGATAACCTGCAGTGGATCTAGCCAAGTACCATTGTTGGTAAATGAGTACTTCAGGGCTTGGTTAAAGTTGTGGTTCCGGGTAATCCCAATGTGAACGTGGGCGGTATTCCGGATACCAATTACATCACCAGTGCTGATCTCCTGTCCTTCATGAACACGAATGTTGGACTTGCTTGCAAAGGCTTCCTGGTAAACAACTAGGTATTCACCGGTATCAACAACGCAGTACCAGTCTAACCCAGCGGTGTAACCAACAATCTTAACGGTCCCACCGTGAATGGCGTGAACTTCACTACCTGGGTGGTCAACGGAACCGAAGTCTAAGCCGTCGTGGAAACCATTTTGACGGAATTCACCACCGGCGTGAACACCGAAGAGTTGCGCACCAGAGAAGTGGCCTTCCCCGTCCTGTGGGAATGGCCAAGCCCAGCCATCGGCCCAGGAACCGTTGGAATTAAAGTGGTAGGTCTTACCATTGATCTGCTGGGTACCAGTCAGCATCCAAGCATTAGTTGGGTCCATGTAGTACCAAGTACCGTTGATCTTCTGCCAACCGGTCTCGGCCCAGGTATTGGTAGGATCGAAGTAGTACCAAGCATTGTTAATGTGCTGCCAGCCCTTTAACGCCCAAGCATTTTGGTTGTCAAAGTAGTACCAGAAACCGGCTGCTGACTTGAACCAACCAGTCTTAGCAGAACCATCATTATTGAAGTAGTACCAATTCTTCGCACCAGATTGGTACCAGCCAGTAGCAGCATCACCACCGTTGTTGAAGTAGTACCAGCTACCGTTGACCTTTTGCCAGCCGGTCTTCATGGCGCCAAAGTTACCGTCATGTTCGGTTTGGAGGTCATAGGTCTTGCCATTAATGGTTTGGAGACCGGACTGCATGTGACCCTTATCATCAAAGTAGAACCAGTGGCCATCAACCTTTGCCCAGCCCTTATTCTGCCAAGCATTAGTTGGATCTAAATGGAGCCAATTGTTGTCCATGTACTGCCAGCCGCGCAGAGCCCAGGCATTGGTCTGGTCGAAGTAGTACCAGTTACCAGCTGCTGATTCGAACCAGCCGGTCTTAGCAGAGCCATCATTGTTGAAGTAGTACCAGTTGCCGGCACCAGATTGGTACCAGCCAGTAACGGCATTACCATTGTCGCTAAAGTAGTACCATTGGTTGTTAACCTGCTTCCAGTCGTTGTTGGCAAACGTCTGGCTAGAAGCATTGAAGTAATAAGTCTGACCAGCAATTTGGTTCAGTCCATCACTCAGACTACTGGTATCCATGTTGCCAGTCTGAGCATCAAAGGTATAGGTTTGACCATTGCTGTTTAAGGTCGTCTGACGAGCACCCGAATTCGTGTCGTAGTACTTCAACGTATGGGTATCACGATCCAGCACCATTCCCTTTAATTGGTGACCAGAGCTTGGTTCAAAGTAGTAATTGCTGCCATCGACATTGGTGTCGCCAGTTGCCATCTTGGCACTACTCTGATCGAAGTAGTATTCGTTGCCATCAACGTTGCTCCAACCAGTAACGGCAGAACCGTTGTTAAAACGGTACCAGCTGTTGTTGGATGATTCCCAGCCGTTCAAGCTTTGGCCGTTGCTGTTCTTCCAAACGTTGTTGCCGTTTTGGTCTTGTTGTTCGGTATAACCATTAATGGTACTTGGAATGCTGGTATTCGTCGTCTGGTTATTATTAGTAGTAACCTGAGTCGTTTGAACGTTGTTATCCGTAGTGTCGGCCTGTGCCTGCTGCACCTGGACCCCAGCAAAAAAGCCTACAGAAACGATTGCTGCTGTCAGCCATTGCTTCCCGGCCTTGTATAACTTCACTCTTCTTGTTTTTTCGTGACTACTCAAAATGTCTTAATCCTCCTAAAGTGATTGGGACGAGTAATTCTTAACTTTTATAATTTTATTTTAAAATTTAACCTATCAAATAGTATAGGAGATCACCCCTCCTAAAACAACTCCCTTCTTTATTTATTAGCAAAATGTAAAAGCTATGTTACATAAATGTAACATAGCTTTTAGTGAACTATTTACGACTTTGTTTAATAATTTCCAGTGCTTTATTCAAGATTTTAGCCTTGAGAAGAATCAAGCCCAAGCCATAGATGACGACACCGACGGCTACCTCTAATATCAGGTTGGCAATCGTCATCTGGATCATCTGGCAGATCCGGCTAACAACGATGAACATGACAAGGCCGCTGAGCAAGTACTTCCATACTTCGCGAAACATTACCCGGCGCTTGATCGTCTTGCGAATCATGATCATTTGGCTCGCCGTCACCAGAAATTCGGAGCCGACGGTAGCCAGAGCGGCCCCATTGGCACCCCAAAGAACAATTAGGAACAGGTTGAAGAAGACGTTGCTGACCGCCCCGATCGTCACCGAGGTTGTATACTCCTTCACCCGGTTAACCGGCATCAGGTACTGTGTCCCGGTAACGTTACTCCAGGCAATCAGGACAATAATCGGCGATTCAAGGAACATAATCTGCCCAGACGGGATAAAGTCGCTCCCTAAGAACCAGGGGGCAAACTTATGGGCAATCGCCATCAGGCCAAACATCATCGGGATTGAGATGGATGAAACGAAATCGAAGGAGGCGTAAAGACTATTGCGAACCCCTTCGATGTCTCCCTTGGCAAATTTATTGGCAACGTGTGGCAGCATGACGGTCCCCGTCGCCGTTACGATTGCCAGGACAAACTTAACGATTTTATCCGACTGACCGAAGTTTCCCAGGGCCGATTGGGTGGACATATGTCCCAACATCAGCCGGTTCAGGACCAGGTAAACCTGGGTGGTGATGGTCGGGATAAACAGCAAAAGTGATGGGTAGAAGTGTTTGAACGGATGCCATTCGCGGATGCTTACCCAAATCAGATTGCCTCTCAAATACGGCCACAGAGTTAGGTTCCCAGCCAATTGGGCGCCACCAAGGATCAGAATATAGAGTCCCAAATCTGCATTGGTTTTAACAAAGGTGAAGATTAAGATTACCGATGCCAACTTTACCAGAGCGTTTCGGGCCACCGTCACTTTGAAATTTTCCAGGCCCATAAAGTACCAGGAAACGTCGAGACCAGTCGCAACGATCCAGAGGGTCTGCATTAAGAAGTAGTACTTAAAGGTCGTACTAAACAGGAAAACGGCCGAAAGGTAGGCGATCAGCGCCAGGCCAATGGTCATTACCTGGAGACTTTCCACGCCCCAGAAGGTCCGCGATCGCTCATAAAGGTCATCGCGGTGATAGGCGACCTCCCGATTACCATAGAGGGTGATCCCCATCTGACCAATCAGGTAGAAAAAGGAAACCCAACTGTTGGTATATTCGTTGATCCCAACGTTGTGCGCCCCCAATACCCGTGAAATATAGGGAACAGTAATCAACGGGATCAACATGTTCAGGATCTGGTACCCGGCGTTGTAAAGATAATTTCTAATTACCTTCATGGTTAGTTATCGAACTCCTCATCCACAGTCTTTAATGCCGCCGCAATCACTTGGTCCATGTTGTAATAGCGATACTGACCAAGCCGACCACCAAAGATAACCTTTGGCTCCTGTTGAGCTAGTTGCTGATACTTGGTGTAAAGCTGATTGTTGCGCTGGTTGTTGACTGGGTAGTAAGGCTCATCACCACGATGCCAGTCGGCGGGGTATTCACGGGTAATCACGGTCTTGCCCTTATCACCTTTACCAAATTCGAAGTGTTTGTGTTCGATGACCCGTGTGTACGGTGTTTCCGCATCGGTGTAATTGATCACGGCATTCCCTTGGTGGTTATCTTCGTCCAACAATTCGGTTTCAAAACGCAAGCTGCGGTACTGGAGTTCGCCTAGCTGGTAATCAAAGAACCGATCGATTGTGCCAGTGAAGACGATCTTCGGATAATCGTTAAGGTACTGGTCCTTTTGGTCAAAGAAATCGACGCCCGTTTCGACATCGATCAGCTCATTGGCCAGCATCTTTTCAACGATCTGGGTATAACCACCTTCGGGAATTCCCTGGTAGCGGTCGTTGAAGTAATTATTGTCGTAGGTCAGTCGAACCGGCAGGCGCCGAATGATGAAGGCCGGCAGCTCAGTGGCCTTTTGTCCCCACTGTTTCTCGGTGTAACCCTTGATCAGCTTTTCGTAGATATCGCGGCCGATCAGAGAAATTGCCTGCTCTTCCAGGTTGGCTGGTTTCTTTCCCGCCATCTCCTGACGCTGCTCATCAATCTTTGCTAAGGCTTCTTTTGGTGTCGCCACACCCCACATTTTATTGAAGGTGTTCATATTGAAAGGCAGATTATACATCTCACCCTTGTAATTGGCCACCGGACTGTTCGTGTAGCGGTTAAATTCCGCAAACTGATTGACATATTGCCAAACCCGGTCATTTGAGGTGTGAAAAATGTGGGCACCGTATTCATGAACCTGGATGCCAGCTACCTCTTTAGTATAAACATTGCCACCAATGTGCGGCCGCTTTTCAATTACCTTGACCCGCTTGCCACGCTTGGCAGCTTCGTAAGCAAAGGTTGCACCAAAGAGACCGGCACCGACAACTAAATAATCATACTTTGACATAACTACATTCCTCTCGCGATTACATAAATTCTGACATTTTAGTAAACTATGTAAATTTTACCAAAAATCATTCCAAATAATATTTCATTTCGGTTATAACTTACCTAAGATTCGGTATCAATTAGCAAATTAACATTGATGGTCGGATTTGAAGGTGTTAAAATGCTAGATAGTTTGGGTAATTCACCCACCAGATTAATTTAATAGACTTTGATTTCTTACAAATGATATAATTATACTATTAAATTCAGACTTTGCATAGTTACATCACCAATTTAAGTAATAGGAGTTAAAAGAGTTATGAAAAACGTTCGACACCTAATTTTGTCTAGTTCATTAGTATTAGTGATGGCATTAGGATTAGCTGGTTGTTCTTCTAGTAATAAGAGTGCGGCCAAGTCTTCCTCATCCAAGACCCAAACTACCAAGGTTGCTAAGCAAAAGAAACATAATTCCTCTACTGATGACAAGCAGAGTGCTAAAGCAAGCAGTTCTAAGAAGAACAGTCAGAGCAGCGATGACAATAATGAGAGCTCTAGTACCGCTAGTTCATCCCAAAACAATGCAACGACTAGTTCGACAAGCAATCAAAGCACTGCTTCATCATCCAGCAGCCAGACCGAGCAAACTTCTCAACGCCAACTGGGATTGAGTGACGTTGCCGTTTGGACAGACTCCAAGGGTGTTACCCACCACGTCGACAGTGATGGAATGGATCGTCAGACCTCGCCAAACAGTCAAGGGACTACTTACGACAACTGGTCCGGCAGTCTGCCAAGCCAAGCACAAATTATTCATCAAAACTAATGAGTTAAAAAGGATCGCAATTACGCGGTCCTTTTTTGTTGATCACAAAAACACGGAGAAGCAACGACCGGTCACTTCTCCGTGTTTTTTAGTCTCCCGGTTTGTAAAATTAAGTTAGAAACATAAAAAAGCCATCTGTGATAGACTTTTGAATAACCACAAACAAAAGCAAAGGATATCACAAATGACCTATCATCATCTTACCACACGCGAAC
>NZ_JAOVYZ010000068.1 GCF_026413145.1 Limosilactobacillus kribbianus
GGCCACCTAATTAGTAACCGCGATTACTACTTAGGTGGCCTTAAAATTAACGAATTACTTTTCAAACGACATCCTGTAAGAACCGACCACTAATTGTCAAGCTCTTAACTTAATGACATTGAAGATTACTTCCCGTCTTTCCGGACTCTAAAGAGTCATTTAATTGATTAACTGTATTATCACAGATAGTAACGAGAATGTCAATAAATATAATATTTTGAACAGTGCATAGTTTTTAATCTGGGATTTTAATTTTCATTTTTTGCTATTAATAAACTTATTATAACAAATGTTAATTTTGGATCCAGAAAAAATGGTTTTAAAACCAAATTAAATAAAGGACTCTAATTCCATAGTATGTTTTATGGGATACAAAATAAAAAGGGCGCCTTTTCAAGTGTCCAGCCGGCTCGGTAAGAGGAGCTGCCCCTATGCCAATTTGCACACCGGCGCAGGCTCTCGACGCTAACCTTGAGGGTCCACAGAAAAAATTGCGGAAAAATGCCCTCTTTCTCTATCTTGCTCAACAACAAAACGATCCGATTGCGGCAGAGGTGTACAGATGGTTCGACCAGGACCTGATTTTTATTAACCCTGCGGCGGCCATTCCCGCCCAGCTTCTTTCGCTAATGAAAGATCCAGATCTCAAGCATGAGATGGTCAGCTTCCTTAATTTTGCCGACTTCAATATCAGTGATATCACCGTCCGTAGAATTCCGTTGAATGTTCCTGATGAATTAACCAAGGTGATGAATCAGCTAGGGAGCCCGGAGCCACCTCATTCGATGCTGCAGCTGTACACGATTCACAAGTCTTATGATGAGCATGGTAACGTCATCGGGACGGAGGAGTTGCCATTATCCGCTGAAATCGGTAGGGACTCAAAAGCTGTTTGTCATTGTGCTGGCAATTATTTTTTCACAGATCAATAACAACGGTAAGACGATTCTGATCGATGAGTTCGATGATTCGCTTCACTACGAGCTGTCGAGTACATTGGTGAAGATTTTCAATTCGACTGAAAATAAGAATCAATACATCATCACTACTCACAACTTCAACTTACTCGATGCCGGTATCCGTGTTGACCAGATTTATTTCGTCGAAAAGGACTTTATGGGTGAAAGTGATCTGAAATCGGCGTTCGACTTTACGGATTCGCGCGACAATGCACGGCGTGATGCTAAGTTCGCTAAGAAATACATTCAGGGATAGTACGGAGCGGTTCCGGTAATTGATACCGCAAGCCTGGTAGAGGTGCTGAATGACGTTAGAAAATATAGTCACCAATCCCCCCGCAATAAGGCGTTTCGCGGTCAGATGTGATACAATAAATAGCGAATGCTGTCGTGAAGCAGCACACTAAAAACGGCCCCGGGTGCGGCCGAAGCAGTTGATCGCCTGACTGCTTAAAGTTCCGTGATGAACGCACTTACTTATGATACAAAGGAGATTTTGACATGATTCAAACGATCGATTTGAAAAAGGGTATGGTTTTTGAACGTGGCGGCAAGCTGCTCAAGGTTCTTCAAATCAACCACCACAAGCCAGGTAAGGGTAACACCCTGATGCAGATGGACATCCAAGATCTGCGGACCGGCTCCATTGTCCACACCACGATGCGTCCTTCCGAAAAGGTTGAGCAGGTTAACGTTGACAAGCGTTCTGCTCAATACCTCTACGACGAAGGTGACAACGCCGTCTTCATGGACCTGGAAAGCTACGATCAATACACGCTGAGCCACGACCTGCTGGGTGACGACAAGAACTACCTGGTAGAAAACATGAAGGTAACCCTGAACTTCGTCAACGGCGACATCATCGGTGTTGACCTGCCAACCACTGTTGAAATGACGGTTGCTCACACTGAACCAATGATCAAGGGTGCCACTATCGACGGCGGTGGCAAGCCTGCTACCATGAACACCGGTCTGGTTGTCAACGTCCCAGCCTTCATTAAGGACGGCGACAAGCTGATCATCAACACCACTGATGGCAGCTACAAGTCCCGGGCTTAATATTATTAGACTTCTGAAAGAATCCTTGCGTCTTTTACGGCGGAAGGGTTCTTTCATTTTAAAATGTTTCTACCTATTATAATGATAAAGATTGTTTAACGCTTAGCATGGGAGAGAGAAAAATAAATGACGCGGCAATCAGATGATTAATTCGCAATTCAAAAATTAAATTTGACAATTTCAGAAATCAAAAAATAGTTAAGTAGCGATGAACGTCCATTTAGTTGGTGAAACTTAGAAAATAACCTGATAATTGAAAATTTAATTTTGCTGTTTTTTCAGTGAATGACGAAAATGTTCAGTAGAGAAAAATATTTTTGAATTTTTTGTGAAAAAATGTTTAAGGTTAAAACGCCCATAGATCAACACTTTAAGAGTCAAGTGGGGGGGTAGTCACGGCCGCTTAACCGAATGGTAGGGTTGTACTATTTCAGAATATTGCATACAATGTAATTGGTTTCAGGAAAAATGGTTCTTGTTAGTTTGAACATAGTCCTGGCCAATTTTACTATTAGTTTAGTTTATTTTTGGGAGGAATCTTCAATTATGATGAAGTACAAAATGTACAAAGCTAAGAAGCACATTGTATATGCTGGCTTAGCTACAACTGCTGTTCTGGCAGGTTTGACATTATCCAATGTTAACAACACTGCCAACGCTGATGCTTCTTCCGCAGCACCAACGACGACTCAAGTTACTAGTGGCTCCAACGCATCCGCTGCATCTGCAGCAACTTCCGACGCTACGGCAACCACTTCCAGCGCAGCTTCTTCCGCAACTAGTGACAGCTCTGCTGCTACTAGTTCTGCTGCAAGCAGCTCTGCAGTAAGTGTAAGTGACGCTAACTCTGCAGTTGCAAGTGCCAACACTACTAACTCCAGCGCAATTGCTATCAACTCCGCTGCTGTTAAGAGTGATGCTGCTAAGCCAGTTCCGGCTTCCAGCACGACCACTGAACCAAAGGCTGCTGTTTCCGAAGCTAGTCAACTGACTAGCCAAGCCAAGGAAATCACTGACAACACTGCTACGGCTTCTCAAAACCTGAGCAATGCTAACGAAACCCTGGCTAGCGCATCCGCAAACGTAACCAGCGCAAGTGCTGCTTACTCTGCAGCACGTTCTGCTGCTGATGCTGCACAATCAGCTGCTACCTCAACTGCCGCTGCTTACGATGCTGCTAAGAAGTTGGCTGACGCTGACTCAACTGCTGCTAAGAAGGCTGCTGACGAAGCTGCTGCCGCTCTGAAGGCTGCTCAAGACGCTGAAGCTGCTGCTAAGACGGAAGTCGCTAATGCTCAAAAGAACCTGACTGATGCACAAGCTAACGTTGCCGCTGCACAAAAGGTTGTTAACGAAGCTGCTGCCAACGCTGCTAAGGCATCTCAACTGCTTCAACAAGCACAAGACCTGCTGAGCAACATTGACTGGAACCAAAACAACGGTTCATCCGCTGATTCTTCAGCCGCATCTTCTGCTGATTCCTCAGCTGCATCCTCTGCTGATTCTTCAGCTGCATCATCCGCTGATTCCTCAGCTGCATCCTCTGCTGACTCTTCAGCTGCATCATCCGCTGATTCCTCAGCTGCATCCTCTGCTGACTCTTCAGCAACTTCATCAACTGACCCAGCAACTTCTGCTGCTGACCCAGCATCCTCTGTTAACAGTGGTGCAACTACTGCTACTACCCCAGCCCAAACTGCTGAAGTTTCTGCTGTAGCTGCTACTCCTAAGAGTGAAGTTGCTGCCTCAACTACTGCTAAGGCATTACCACAAACTGGTAACGAAAACGCTGGTGCTATGATTGCCCTCGGTGCTGCCGCTGCTATGTTTGGTCTTGGCCTTGCTGGCAAGAAGCGTGAATACTAAAATTGATTTTCAATTTTAGATCGTTAAGTTTAATTGAAGATTAAAAACTATGTTCGGACTATTGAACTTTAGATTCCCAATCTAGAGTAATGAAAGCGATCCATGGTGGGTGTGATTCCGCTATGGATCGCTTTTTGATTATCACTTTGCATTTCATACTGAGCGATTTTGTTTATGTTGAGTTTGCAGTTCAATATTAAGAAAAAGAAGCATATAATTTAGTGAGAGAGAATGAATAATGGGAGTAATTAAGATATGGATGAAAATTTAAAAAGTATGATTGCTTCGACTAAGGCAATTATCCGTGACACCGAGGAACAACTTGAAATGTTGAAAAAGGATCCGCACCCTGATCAGCAGCTGCTGAAGGTAACACAGAACAACCACGACAAGGCTGTGCAGATCTTGCAGCAAATTAATGGTGCCCCTGTTTCAACACAAGATGTTGGCCCCCGAACCGTTACTGACGCCCGACCAATTAATGTGAACCATGATTTGGAGCATGGCTTTCAAATTATTCCGCCGGCAAGTGAGCACGTTGCCAGCGAGCAGAAGAAGGTGTCGGTCACGACGAATAAACAGCCTGCACAATCTTCCCAACCCGCTCATCGAACTGTTTCGACTGCAACGACATCGAGCAGCAGTGTTAAAATGACGCGGGCCCAATACCGTGCAATGCTGAAGTAAAAGAATAAAGACTGATTTTAAACGGGACCGGAGAAAACGATCTTTTTCACCGGTCCCTTCTTTGCAGGAAAGGAAACTATCGTGACACCGTTAACTTTTTCACCAGAGATTACCAACGCACAACAAGAGAGAATGACGGCCAGCCTTTTTAACCACCACCTGCTGATCGTGGGGCAAACGGGCAGCGGTAAGACAACGACCACCTTAACACTCTTAAGTCAGCTGCAAAAGCGCAATCAGACCGCCATCATCCTGGACCCAACCGGGGAATATTCGAAATTGCCAAATACGATTACCTATCGTCTTGGTGACAATTGCTATTTTGAAGCTGGGAAACTGACCGCTAAGCAGCTTTTAGAAAGCGTCCAATTGCCGGTTCAACCATTACTTGTACAGAAGCTGCGGCAGGCAATTACGGATTTGCAGCTGCAGCATAATATTGTAGGGCAAACCGGGATTTACCACCGCCTTGGCAAATCGATTGCTGACCACCAATATTATCTGCGGCAATTGGGAAACTGGAGCAGTGATTATCAGGTAGCATTGCTTTTTCAACAGTTAATCGAAGAATTTACCGTTCCGGCACTGGATGAGCGGGCGGATTATTCCTTACTGGGCCAGCAGTATGACCGGAAAGCAATTAATCGCGCTTGGCCGCAACTAATTGCCCTCCAGGAATGCCTGGGGAGCACAGCCTTTCGGACCCTGTTCGACACCGACCGCCATCCCGGGACAATGAAGAGTGAGCTGAATTTCGTTTTGAAGATGTTCCTTCACCACGCCAGCCAGCACCGTACCCTGGTAATTGATCTTTCCCTGTTGAAGCATTATGAGGGCAGTCAACGTCTGCTGATTTCGCTTTTGCTCAAGCAGATCCTGCGTTGTCGATTGGCGGACAATGCGGGCTTTCCGGTTAACGTGGTGATTGATGAGGCCCATCGTTACCTACCGAAGAACGAGCAGGACCTAGCGGACAACGGCATTTTCCAGCTCCTCCGTGAAGGCCGCAAGCTCGATCTAAAGATGCTTTTGACGACTCAATCACCATTGGATCTGCCGCCACGGTTGCGTTCCCAGTTTAACCACCTGATTGTTCATCGGCTCCTCGATCCAGCCGAAGTTCATTGCCTTCCCGGTGACTGGCGCTTGCCGGATGCTGCCAAGTTTGAGGTTGGGCAAGCGGCGCTCTGTCTTTTTGGTAATCACCCTCAGAAAGTGCGGGTCAATCTTCCTGCTTGGTGGGATAAAAACGCTTGATTGCCACTTCACAAGCCTTCTCGCAGCATGGTGGAAGGTAGTGTAATCATTTCGTAAACGAATTGTAACTAAAAATTCCTAGTTAGTGCTTTACTTCACAATAGAAAAAGCTTATAATCCTCTTTGCAAATAAATGATTTGCACTCATTTTATCAATGGCGGCGAAATGACAGTCGAGTCACGCATCCTTTTTATCCAATTAACATCAACTACCGAGGATGACTCCCTGTTAGCTTCGCACTAAATAGAAAAGATAACCTGTGTTGTGGTAAGCGCAGGTTATTTTTTTATGTATTCGATGTATTCTAGCTCTAGAATAGCCCGTCTAATAATGATAGAGAAATTAGTTTGATTAGAGGATCAGAATTAATGGGGAAACTAATTACTGAAATGATACTTCTGCCAACGCTGATTACTAGTATGACCTTGTGTCAGCAGTACATCGTCCACATTGTGTTGCCTAACAGCATGATTAACAAGCACCGGCAGGCAATTATCATGCTGTTAATTTTTGCGTTCCAGGAGTATATCATCCTGCAGTATTCTTATAATGAGCTGGGGAATATCATCTATCCCTATGCGATGGCGGTGTCGGTCATCTTCAGTACCGATTACCGGCACTGGCGCTACATCTGTGGCAGCATCATCATTACGGTGCTGATGTTTAATGCTGTTCTCTATCAGACTCATCTGGCATTAACTCACCAGCTGGTTTACGCGACTCTCCGGCTGGCCTTGCTGCTATTGTTGTATTTGCTGATTGGCCACTACCCGAAATGGCAGAATTACCGCTTCTACGCGCTCGTGTTGATTTTTACGAACATGTGGATCGATGTTTGGGATCGCAATGCCTATATCTATACGCCGCTGGCGGTGCTTGGCGGAAGCTTGATCTTTGTTGTGATCACATCAGGAGCTCGTTACGTTTACCAACGCTATCTTAGGTATTCCGCGTAAGCCCGCCGTAGCGATACGTCTATTAATAAACCGCACGATCTCCTATACTGGTGACAACATCAATATAGGAGGTCGTTTTGTATGGAAGAAAAGTCTGAGATTATTACACCCGTTTTCAA
>NZ_JAOVYZ010000069.1 GCF_026413145.1 Limosilactobacillus kribbianus
GATAAAATAGTGGTGCTCATCAAGGTCCTTCTTTCTAATGGATTGTACGGTAACACCATTAAAGACCTTGATGGGTTTTTCTGTCCACTTAAATGTTCAACTTAAATTTTACAATCTGCCATTAAAATAATGCACCGTTATTATGTAAACTAAAAATCGCCAATGCAAACTTAAAAGGCATTCCTGCACCATTGCAAGAATGCCTTTTGCGCTCTTAATAAACAGCCCCATCGTAGAAGTTAAAACCAGGCTGATTGAAATTATACGTTGGCAGTTCGGACATCTTAATGAAGTTGTCCGCAATTCCCCAACTCATCAAATTGATTGATTTACCAAAATCCTCGTCTGGAATAACAACGGTGATGTACTTGCCGAGGGCACTGGCCATTCCCAGTTCAACCCCCATCCCGACGTCCTCCTCCTCGGGAATATAAATGGCCAGGACCATGTCGGACGTGGAAACACCGACCCGGTCTTCGTTGTAGGTTGCCGTGGCCCATTCCTTATCCTCAAGCAGTTCCGGATGCTCGTCAACTCGCAGCCCCTTGTACTGGTGCTGCAACGGAATATAGGAATTCTCAACATCAATCGTTGGGTTCTCCTTAATGGCTGTCATTGCCTGCTTGTAAGCCTGGTTTTGCTTGTCGGTAAACCAACCGGCACAAAAATAAACGGTCTTTGATTTTTGCATAGGATCTCCTCCACTTAATTAAAATAAGAGTAACTCGTCTGTTTACTTTCTATTTTACCGAAAAGCAGTCAATAATCATATAGTTTTCGTTAATCAAAAAAGCTAATTCACAAAAGAAGCTTGCTTGTGAATTAGCTTTATTGCTACTTAGCATTCGGAAAATCGGCAATTGCCTTCGCCAGCCGCTTCATTCCATCCTCAATCTGTTTGCGCGGATAAGCAATGTTAATCCGGATAAAGCCGGCGCCGTTACCATGGTAGTACGTCCCCGGATTGATAATTAGACCGGTGTCCTTACGAATAAAATTGGCCAGCTGCTGGCTATCATCACTCAGGGCACTGGTATCAATCCAAAGTAAATAGGTTGCCGTTCCTGGAACCAGCTGAAGCTCCGGCAGATTCTGCTTGATAAAGCCGGCAACATACTCCTTGTTGCCCCGCACATAATCTTTCAGCTGGTGCAGCCAGTCTGCGCCATGACGATAAGCCGCAATCGTTGTCGGGATCGCCAGCAGGTTGGGCTCAGCAACCTCATATTTATTGATCGCCCGGTCGAAGCGTTCCCGTAGAATCGGGTTCGGTACGATCCCAGTAGCCGAATGCAGGGCCGCTAAGTTAAAGGTCTTACTGGTCGAAACCAGGGTGATCAAATTCGTCGTCAAATCATTCGGCAGTGAAAAGGCTGGAGTGTAATCCGCCCCTTCCAATACCAAATCGCCATGAATTTCATCGGAAATCACAATCACACCGTGACGCTTAGCCAGGGACAAAATCCGTCCGAGTTCATCCTTCGTCCAGACATAGCCAGTTGGATTATGAGGGTTGCAAAGGATCATCAGGGTAGTCAATGAGTTGGCCAACTTGTCCTCCAAATCGTACCAATCAACCTGGTAGGTGTGGGTGGCAGTGTCATAGAGCTGCTGGCTGGCGATGACGTGACGACCGCTATTGATGATCGAGTTGTAGAAAGTATTGTAGAATGGCTCCATCAGCAGGACGTTATCGCCCTCATGACTGAAATGATGGACGCTGGCGGTCAAGGCCGGGATAACCCCGGTTGTGAACCGCATCCAGTCTGTTTCGGCATGGGCGTGGTGTTCGCTTTGGTACCAATCGGCAACGGCCTCGTAGTATTCCTTGGTTGGGTACTCGTAGCCAAACGCCCCCTGGTCGATCTTTTTCTTCATGGCGGCCGTAATCTCGGCGGCCGTCTTAAAGTCCATGTCGGCAATGGTCAATGGCAGCTCACCATCCTTGGTCCGCCACTTTTCAGAGTTAGTGGCACGACGGTCGAGGATTGTGTCAAAATCATATTTCATTATCCATGCTTCCCTTCTAGTGTTGCTTGATGTGCTGGTCGGAATCGTCATCGGTTACGATGGTCGTCTTGCTAGGGTCGATCTTGTTTGGATCCATGATGATCTCATCAATGTGACGGGCCTTAATCCGTCCGCTGATTGGGTTCTTGACGCTCATGATTGCGGAATCAATTTCAGCGTCGATATTTTCACAGTATTCAAAGGCCAGGTCCGTCCGCAACAGACGGCAATTCTTCATCGTCAAATTCTTAGTGTAACAGAGTCCCTGATCACTGATGATCGTGCAGTTAATCAGTGTGATGTGGTTGGTGTTCCAGGCGAGATATTCACCGTTTAAAACTGAATCATAGACAATCACGTTTTCGCAATTCCAGAAGTTATCCTTGGTGACCATCGTTGAATTGTGAACCTCAACGTTTTTGGCCCCGTCGAAACCGTAATTTCCGATCAGGTTTAGACGGTCGGCGTAAACATTCTCACTGTTTATGCCAAAATAATCACCGTTGGCCTGGACATTCTCCATATGGATGTTCTTGCAGGACCACAGCGTTTCCGCGGCATCTCCGAAGTGAACATTTTTCAACTTGATTCCATCACAGCGCCGGAACTGCTTTGGAGCCTGGATTGCGCTGTTGGTCACCGTAATATCATCGGTATACCAGATACCGGACCGCGACATGGTTTCCCAAATGGTATTGTTGACTTTGACGTGCTTGTCATACCAGAGTGGGTACTTCCACTGGAAGACCACCCCGTCGAGCTCAAGGTCGTGACCATTTTTCAACGGGGATTCCCCTTTTCCAAAGGTCGTCCGAATCAGTTGGAGATCGTGAGCCCCAAAGAGTGGTCGTTCCCCGTCAAAATACTGATCGACAATTTGCTTCATCTTCAAAAGTCCTTCTTTCGCATTTTAAAATTATAGCTATATTTTAGTAAGAAAGACCGTTAAAGTAAAATGTTTACACTTAATAAATTTTACTTTAGTTTTTTTGCAGAGCTTCGGCAAGCAATTGTTTTGCCGCCGCGGCGACCGTCAATTGATGCTGATCAGCATAGTTCTTTAGCAAGCGGTAAGTCGCCAAGTCGTCCGGCCCGCGCCAAATTAAGCCGGTCACTTGGCCGTGTTCTTTTTGCATTTGCTACTCCTTTCCCCAGAGAATCTGCCGAATTTGCCGCAAGATCAGCGGACGATCATGCAGTTGCGTGTGGGACGTGTGCCGGTAGTTTTTCTGGTGATATTCGATCGTTGGGTGTGACTGAATCAAAGCTTTCAGCATCTCCGATTGGATATGAGGAACGGAACCGTCCGTGACTTTGCTTCCCTTCTTGGTGCCCATCAGGTTATAGATAATTACCGGATAGTTCACCTGCCAGTCTTTCATTTGATGATAAAGGCGTTGAAAGTTTTGATCCTTGGAATGATGAATGAGTGGATAACGATAGGACAGTCGCTCCGGCAGACTTTCCTCCACTGGAACCCCGAGAAAGACCAACTTATGTAGCTGTAAGTGGTGCTGGAGCCATTTTGACCCCATGTAGGCGTGAATAAATTCGGTCCCGCCATATGAATGAGCGATGACGTTGGTCCGCTTAATCCCGTAGTGGGTCCGTAAATAAATCAGGACATGGCGCAGCTGAGTAACTTGGGGGTGATAGGTGGCACTGTAGTTCCAGTCAAATAGCACCTGGATCAGGGCATTCTTTTGCCCGTGCCAACTCCCGCTGACCCGGATATGGTTGCGCGGAGAAACCCAAACGGTCATTACCTTCTGGGCGACATTTTGCCGCTGGTAGGTCCTGATCAGCCGGTTATAGGTGACCGTATTACCGCCCCAGCCGGGGATGAGCAGCGTTGGTACCCGTGAATAGTGAATATCGTCCCGATAAGCATGCGTATTGAGCGTTTGCCCGGCCGTTCCCCGTAGAAGAAAGACCTGCGTCACCATAAGGACGAGAAGTAATCCGCCCAGTCCGTAGCCAATAAATTTACCAATTTTATGGAGACGCTTCATCTAATCATCTCTTTTCACCATTTCGTCTATCATTATTATCGCGCAAGTTTGTTCAATTGGTGCAAAAAATCCGGCAATTTAAAGCAAACCTAAATTTAAAGCAAAAAAGCGGCAAAGCAAATTTTTTGCTTCGTCGCAATGAAAGTTTAGCCAAACAGGCGGGCCCAGAAGCCCTTCTTTTTAGCTGGCTTTTCAACTGGAGATTCTGCTTGCGGCTTCTCCTCCTCAGTTGGGGATGACAGGTCCGTATCCGTAGTGGTTTCGGTTCCACTATCGTATGGATTGCGTTCCCCAATCCACTTAAAGAAGTCCGGAGCTTTGATTTCCACGAACTTCCCCCGTTTTCCATTAATCCCATCAACGCAAAGCTCAATTGGCAGGGCATTACGGTACTTCTCGATGCTATCGGCCGAGAAGCCGTTGAAGGTGTTAAGCTTGGAAATGTCGAATAAGAGACTGTCATCGGCTTGACGATATTTAAAGTCATCGGCCTGGGTGATGTACAGCTTGGCCCAGCTGTTCCGGGAACTTTCCTGGAAGTCATCACAAATTTGATCTGCAAAGTACGCTGGCACTTCCATTCCAGCCATCTTGTAGTAATCACGGAAGATCTTCCGGGTGTTTGATAGGAAGTCAAGCTGACCAGTGGCGGTGTTGAAGTCACGCCATGGCGTCTCATCATCTTCCAGTAGATTGGCCATACGCATAGCAAAGTCCTTGAAGAGCGTATTATTCAGGGTCTGGCGAACGTTGTAGATATACTTGTTGGCCTCACCCTTTTGCCGGTCATCGATTACCTTGTCCATTTGCAGGTAGTAAGTCCGCCGTGCGGTTTCGCGGAGCATCGTGAAGCCGGAATCATAGTTGGTTGTCCCAATTAATGGCGCAATTGGGTGCGGGTTATTGATCAGCTCATTCATTGTATCAACCACCAGGTGACGGCTATACTGATCCTGTTGGAAGAAGTAAGGCTCAATCTCATCCAGCAGGACCGGGTAGGAACTCCCCTGTTTCATGTAATGTTCAATTGCCTCAACCGTCTTAGTCTTCTTTTGTGCGGTCTCAGTCGGGTAAATTGTCCCGAAATCGATCAAAGAACGATCAGTATTCCAAGTCAGCTGGTTAATGATCCGCAAGAGCGTCGATTTCCCAGAACCAGCAGTTGCCCCCAGCACCAGAAAGTTGGGTACGTCGTTCCCGTCTTCCGGGTTCAAGCTAGCCTTTTGGCGAATTTCCCACAAAAATGGCGCGGTAAAGGCGTAAAGGATGGCTTCATAGAACCGTTTCCCGTACTCATCGCTATAGTCCACCACATATTTTCGATAGCCATCCAAGACGGCATTGATACTCTTCAGGCCATCGCGGATTTGGCTGATCGTCGCCAGTTTGCCAAAGGGGATTGGATGGGTCCCGGCATCGTTTGGCACGTATAATCCACTGTTATTGGCCAGCAGATTTCGCTCCATTGGCCGATCATATAGAAAGGTTGTGTATTTTTTCTCAGCCCTACGCTGTTGAGGAGTCATCCCACTGATCAGGGCTTGTTGAACCTGTTGGTAGATCTTTTCACGAGTCTTGATCTTGGGTTTAGCCGCCCGTGGCGAAACAGAACCCTTCTGCAGAGTATAAATCGTGTCATGCTGTTTAATGTCCCGCTCAATAGCTTCCTTAGTCTGTGAGCGGTTGGTCGTTACTTCCCGCATTGCAAGTGTAGTTGTTTCAGGAAGAATTTTCTTATCTAAAAGCTGCTGGACATCATGGCTGATGATATCAGTCATATCTGCTGCAGCAATTTGATCGGTTGTTTCATTGTCGAGAATGACGACTTGATTCCCGGTGGCCTGTTTGTCCTTGGCACCTTCATCTAACTGGTCCTGGGCGGCTTTTAGTAAGTTGGCGCTGAAGTAAGGCCGCAAAATTGGTTTGATGTCTTTTTTAAAGTGTTCGCTGAGGTTTTGAAAAAGCCGAATATCACTATCAAAAACCAAAATTTCTTCAAAACGGTTTTGATTTTTGTCAAAATCCTTTTGGTCGAGGTTAAAGCTTCCCAGAATTACCCGCGTGTCATGAGTGTCCGAGTTACTGAGTAGGTAGAACCGCGAATGCAGGGCTTGCACTGGTGAAAATTCAACGTTAAACAACCCGGTGAGGACGTTTGATTGGTTGGCGCTGGTTAATCCCTCAAAGAGCTTGGCGGGGCGCTTGTTAGCCGTTGCTAAAAGTGCGTTTGCTAATGCTTCCTTGGTAATTGCATCTTCAGCGGTGCGCGCATCTTTTGCTTTGGGTGTTTGAAGAGCAATTTCAACTTGAATGAATTTACTCAGGTAATCGTTAATAAAGCTGGCCGTGACGGTCCCCGTTACCGCAATCAAACGGTTAAAGCGCCGGGAGTCAAAAAGTTGGCTCACTTTCATCGGTGGAGTTTCTTGGCCGTTAAAAACGATATGAATTTTATTTAAGCTTGGATCATTAGTCATAAATGTTATCCTTTACTTTTTGGTATATTTATCATTATTTTCGTTGATTTGGCATGATTTTTCAAGTTTTGATTGGAGGTGGTTTTTATTTATTTTTGTTAAAGTAAATGATTGCTTAAATTAAGCTTCAACTTTTTGATTTCAATTAGACAAAAAATCTCTCCAGAGATAAGGACAGAATTTCGGATAATTCCGTGCCCTTTTCTAAAGAGAGTCACTCATTCTAATTCAAGTTTTGTAATGCTACAATTAAATCTTCAACATTTTTAAAAAGGGTAGATTATAGAATGAAGTTAGCCACCTAATTGGTGGTAAATGCAAAAACGCCATTCGGCGTGACATCAGGTATCATATTAAGTGAATCAAACCTATATGAAAGGATGTCCGTCAAATGACG
>NZ_JAOVYZ010000007.1 GCF_026413145.1 Limosilactobacillus kribbianus
CCTTTACTTTGGTGTGAACAGTTAAAGTATAACGCAGGAGCTTCTTGCGTTTTTTCTATTTTTATAACAAGGAAGCCAGGGATAGCGGTGATTAGCCGTTATTCCTGGCTTTCAAGTTTCAGTGGATAAACAATCAAATGAATTAGCTGAACAAATCATTGCAAAACTACACGCCAAAAATAATAGTTCATCTGATGCGACTACTCAGCACACTGGCAATGTTATTGCTAAGCTTGAAAAACAGTTAGACCGTGAAGATGATGCCTATAAAAAAGCGGAATTGCGAAAACAAATTCAGCAAAAGAAACTGGATAAACTAAATGGCTATGCGAATATTTCAATTTATGAAGCTGATTACTATAAGCAGGCAATTAATGATATTAATAAATTAAAGGACTATATTACTCGTGAGAAAAAGCGAAAAACTAGCAAGCAGCAAATTCTAGCCGACTCACAAACAACAGCTAAAGCAATTCTCCAAAATTATCGCCAGGCTGTTCATAATCACATTGAGGACCTTGAAACGTGGCAAAAGAACTATATTAAACAGTTTGAAAGTAGCAAGAAAGAATATGACAATCCACAACTAGAATTGTTACACCGTCAAGACTTTAATGCTAAGCTAAACGCTATGAATGATCGGCAGCTAAGCAATTACATTAGCAACTTAAACGAGCATGGCCAGTTAACGGTCTATGAATTAAACACGCTAATGGGCGCTGTTAAGGGCAAATCTCGCCTTTACAACATCCTAAAAGTTTATAAAGATAGCAACAACATTGGAAGCGAGTATAAGAATACCAAAGAATGGAAGGCAGTTAATAGTGCACTTAATACATTGGGTGTTTATGAACAATCAGACGGCATTTATACAGCACCCGATGCTAGTGGCCGGCCGCACCGCATTAACTTGTTAAATCTTGGGAATGAAGAAACCATTGGCTATAACGATGATGACGGTCAACAGAATACAATTGGTAATAACGGTAGAAATATATTAGATTTCTAAATTAAAGAATTAATAACAATCAACTCTGTAAAAGCACTTGGTTTCTCCTTGTGCTTTTTTTACTTGTCAAAACTTGACTTCCTCGCATACCAAAATAAAAAGGCCACCTAAACAGTGACCTATCAACGCCGGCAAGAATAGAAATTTGTCGTGAATTTTGTCGTGAACTTGCCAAAAAATACATTTTTATAATAATTTTCAAAAATAAAAAAGCTGGTATATCAACGTTTTGGCACCATTGACAACCAGCGAAAGGGTTAAAAAAGGAGAGTACAGGATTTGAACCTGCGCGCCCGCTCTACACGGGTTCGCCGGATTTCGAGTCCGGTGCATTACCACTCTGCCAACTCTCCATAATTCAACTGTTACATTATACCAAACTTCCCGAATTCCGTAAAGGGGACGTCAGTAACAGTCGAATTTAATCTGCTTTAGTTATTCTGATCCGCAACATCGTGTGTTGTTTGCCCATTCTTAGCCGTGTAAAGGGCTTCTTTGGTATTGTCTGGATTAACAATACTCAGGGAATAGTCCGCTCCGAGAACTTTCGAGATCTGTTTTGAATTGGACTTGATGGACTTGGTCAAATTTGGCCAGCCAATTTGTTCTGACTGGCTTGGATCCTGAACCAGCGATTCCAATGCCTTGACCGTGTCATCGTCGGTTGGCTTAATACTAAAGGTTTTGGTGTCCTCGTCAAAGCTAACCGAGCCCAGTTTGGAGTAACCTTTCTGTAATTGGCGCAGCACTGCCATTTCTTTATTTTCTTGGGTTGCCTGGTTATTAGCACTGCCATTAATGGTCCCCGTTTTATCGGAAAAGGCATTGCTCCCCTGTGTCTGGGTTGTCTGAGACGATGACGTGCTTGACTGCTCGGTCTGTGCCTGCTGATTGTGGTGGAAATATGGCAGATTGATTCCACCATAGATCACCGCTGCCAAGCTCAAAACAACGATAATCGTCCCGGCCTTCCATTCCCGGTAATGCTGCCAGGAATTAGCCAGGTAAAAGCCACCCAGAATCAACATTAAGCCACCAAAAATAACAAGAAAGATCATGAATTAATATCCCCTTTTGCAATTTGCTCAGCTGAAGCAAAAGATGTGCCGCTGCCAGCACATCTTGGTCTTAAAACTCCATTAATGCCTTCATGTCATACTTCTCAATCTTGTCACGACCATGGAGGGCCTTCAATTCGATTAAGAATGCACAACCAACGACGATACCGCCCATCTTTTCGACCATTTCAATTGTCGCCGAGATGGTACCACCGGTTGCCAACAGATCATCGACAACCAGGACCCGCTGACCGGGCTTAATCGAGTCGTATTCCATCTGCAGGGTTGCCGTCCCGTATTCCAAATTATAGGTGGCACTGATTGCCTTTCTTGGCAGCTTGCCTTTCTTCCGGGCCGGGGCAAAACCGACACCCAATTCCCGAGCAATTGGACAGCCGACAATAAAGCCCCGCGCCTCGGGACCGACAACCATGTCCACCTGCTTGTCACGGGCGTAAGCAGCCAATTCGTCAGTTGCTTGCTTGTACGCCTCACCGTCCGCCATCAGCGGTAAGATATCACGAAAGATAATTCCCTTTTCTGGATAATCGGGAATACTTGCGACGTATTTATAAAGGTCTAAGGTCATTGGAAATTTTTCTCCTTTAATTATTAATCCTTCTTAAGGCACTGTAGTATCCACTGAGTAACGCTCGTGGCGTCACCGTACAAAAGGACTTTTTCAGCTTGGTAACGAGCAAGCTGTTTTTGGTACTGTGTCGTTTGTTTCAAATCTGTCTTACCACTGACCGGCTGCAGATTTAAAACACCATTATTTATTGTAACAAATCCCGCTTCAGAAAACACTTGAATTATCAAATTTAATCGTGTTGGGTTGATTTTCAGGTACTGACTGGCAGCCATCGCCTGCTGTGGCCATTGAAGACGGGGATTGGCACGCAGAAAGCCGTACACCTCGGCGAAGTCTTGCCGATCCGGCAGGCCGGCGAGGTAAACATTCTGCCGATCCATCAGTAGCAAGCGGATTTGTGCCGGCGCCCCCGTATCATTTTGAAAAAGCTTCTTGAGCGCCGCCAGGCTATCGGGCAGATCCACTAAAGTAATTTGCCGATGCTTAAAGTCCATCTCCTGGGCGGCGGCCGGACTCAAAGCGTGCTCGGCCCCAACGTGGGGGGCAATGTTTTTGCGAAGCCGATCATCATAGACAATGTACTCCCCATCCGCCTTGAAATGTTCCGGACGTAAATGCGCCGTCCGCTCATCCAGGACGAGGGGGCCATGGACATGCGCGTCAACCAACATTAGTTGAACTGAACGCTGTCCCTGCCATTCATTGATGCCGACCGTCGCCGCAATGTCGACTTGATTGCCCGGTGCCTGAAAGAGCGGCGCATCTTGTCCATGACCAAAGGCAATCACGGCTAGTTTCTGCTGCCCGCGCAGGCTAAACTTCAGGTGGCTGTTGTCCCTTCCCATCGTCCGGACCCCAGCCGGGTGAATGTTGGTAAGTTCAAATACTGGTTCCTCATTGTCCGGGCCAAAAGGGGCCAACTTTTGAAGGTCATTGTAAAGGTCCTCATTGATCTGATCTGGATTGAGCTCGGTCGCCAGCTTTAATGGCAGCGGCTTTTGCCAATCAAAACCTTGACGCGTTGCCTCCGCATCCAATGCCGCCTGAAGCTGATCCAGCTTGTCAACCGCAAAGGAAAGCCCGCAGGCCGCCGGGTGACCACCAAAAGCCGTCAGCAGCGCGCGGTGTGGGTCCAAGGCGGCGAAGAGGTTGAAGCGCTCATCACTGCGCCCCGATGCCTTGGCAACCTCCTGACTACCGTCCACACTGGCAACGATGGTCGGCTTGCCGGTCTGCTCACGAACCCGGCTGGCAACGATACCAAGGACTCCCTGGTGCCAGTCATGACCCAACAAAATCAGGACCGGATGCTGCCGATTCTTAGCCGCGTTTGCTTGGGCCAGTGCTGGTTGCATAATCGTGTCCACCAGCTGGCGGCGCTGTTGGTTGGCGGCCTCAACCTGTTTGGCCAGCTCCTGGCCCTCTCCTTCATCAAAGGTCGTCAGCAGCTGAACCCCAAGTCCGGCATCCGCGACCCGGCCCAGTGCGTTTAGTTGCGGTGCAATCCCAAAGCCAATGTCCTGATCCGTCAGCCGTGGTTCATTAAGTCCCGCCAATTTCACTAGTTCATGGAGACCCGGTCGCATCCCCTGGCGCAAGACCTGCAGTCCCAGGGAAATCAGTACCCGGTTCTCGTCAGCAACACTTACCACATCGGCGATCTCACCAATTGCGACCAGGTCCAGCAGCTCCTGGGGAAATTCATCGGTCAGTGCCCAGGCCAGTTTGAAAGCCACCCCGACCCCCGAGAGACCGGCAAAAGGATAGTCCGTTCCTGGATACTGGGGATGAACCACCGCAACAGCGTCCGGTAGATCCGCTGGCAGCTCATGGTGGTCAGTCACGACAACATCCACGCCCTGCTTTATCACCGAATCAATGACATCCTTACCGCTGACCCCGTTGTCAACGGTCACGATCAACTGGGTACCCTCTTCAATCAAACGCTGGTAGGCTGCGGCATTCGGTCCGTAGCCATCGTTAAAGCGGTTGGGAATGTAATAATTGACATTGGCACCGATTTCTTGGAGCGTCTCGTACATGACTGCCGTGCTGGTAATTCCGTCCGCATCGTAGTCGCCGTAGATCGTAATTTGTTCTCCCCGCTCAATCGCCTGTTGAATCCGGTCCACGGCCTTGTCCATGTCATGTAGCTGATGGGGATCATGAATCAAGTTGGGATCAGGTTGTAAGAATTGCTGGGCAGCTTCCGGCGTTTTTATGCCCCGCTTTACTAGGAGATCGGCGAGCACCGGACTCAGCCCTATCTTTGTGAGGGCCGTTACTGCCGCCGGATCCGCATCCTTTGCCAGTTCCCATTTAAACCGCGAATCATTCATTTTCTTCACCATGCGCTTTCCTAAAAATTTCTGCAAAATAAGGAAGGCTGCAACACGTCGGTCACAGCCATTCTACTTACAAACTCTTCTTGTCCTGCTGAAAATCAAAGAACTTCTTAATCGCCCAATCGCTGAGACCAGGGATGACCCGGTAGGCCCAGCCAAGGCAGGCCACGTAGGTCGGAACATTGATTTCCCGCGTCTGGTAGCCAACGTTATCCCAGATCCGCCGAGCAAGTTCGTCTGGTTCAATGAACATCCATTTTGGCAGGTGGGCCTGATAGGTGTTGTTAGGATCACCCTTTGCCCAGAACTTCGTGGAGATCGGGCCGGGGTTGACCGTCAGTACCTGAACGCCGTAATCAGCGACTTCCATCCGTAAGACATTATCAAACTGAATAACACCAGCCTTGGTTGCCGAATAAACCGCGCTGTTTGGCGTTGGGATCTTGCCAGCCAGTGAGGCGATGTTGATGATTGCCCCATAGCCCTGATCCATCATCTGCTTGGCCACGCACCGGCTGATGTACATCAGTGCTAGGAGATTAACGTGAACCATTTCCGCCATAGAAGAATAATGCTGGTCAGCAACCTCGGTAAACTCACCCAAACCGGCCGAGTTAATTAGGACATCAATACTGCCGACCTCGTGTTGGATCTTGTCCAGCACCTGATCGATGGCGTCCGGATCAGTCACGTCGAGCTGGTAGGCAAATGCTGGCCGGCCCGACAAAATCAAGCACTTTTTGGCTACTTTCTGAAGCTTTTCCTGGTTGCGAGCGGCCACCACCACAATTGCTCCCCGGCGTGCTGCTTCTAGGGCGAGCTGCTTACCAATGCCGCTCGAACCACCGGTGATCAGCACGACTTCATTCCGTAAAAAGCGCAGTGTTTTTACCCGTCTTAACATTGTCTACCATCCCTTTTCTTATTTTTTAAACGGAATATCGAACACATCCAGGTCATTTACGACCCGCGTCTCTGGAAAAATATTGCGAACCTGGTAGGCCAGCTGATAGGCAGCCTTCCCGGCATAGCGGGCCGAAATATGGGTCAGGAAAAGACGCTTGGCACCCGCTTTTTTCGCAATTTCCGCAGCCTGCTTGCTGGTTGAGTGGTAATAGTTATGGGCCAACTGGGCCTCGTCTTTGCCGAAGGTGCTCTCGTGAACCAACACATCCGCATCTTTAGCCAACCAGAGCGCATTCTTCGTTGCCCGAGTATCACCTAAAATAGCAACCACCCGGCCTGGCTGTGGTTGACCGATGAAATCATGGCCATCCAATACCCGACCATCAGGGAGCTCAACGGTCTTGCCGGCCTTCAACTGCCCGTAAACCGGCCCGGACGGTACCTTGGCTGCCCGCAGCTTATCTACCATTAGTTCGCCCGGGTGATCATGCTCTACTACCCGATAACCATAACAGGTGATCTTGTGGTCCAACTTCTTAGCGTAAACCGTGAAGCCCTGGTCCTCGAAGATCTTGCCCTCCTGTTGGATTTCAACAAAGTGGAGCGGGTAGCTCAACCGCGACTCGCTCACCTGCAGGGCGGTCAGCACAAATTTTTTGATTCCTACCGGTCCATAAATTGTCAGCGGCTCGTTTCCCCCCTGAAAGGACCGCGAGCTCAGTAGGCCCGGAAGGCCAAAGATGTGATCACCATGAAGGTGGGTGATAAAGATTTTTTCGATCTTCCGCGGCCGAATCGTCGTGTAAAGGATCTGGTGCTGCGTTGCTTCACCGACATCAAAGAGCCAGATGGCATTGCGCTCTTCCAGCAGACGCAGAGCCACGCTGGTAACGTTGCGCTGCTTGCTGGGCGAGCCCGCACCGGTGCCTAAAAATTCTAGTTGCATAGTGTTTCCTACCTTTTCAATCGTGTTTATTGAACAAATTCAAAGACAAACTTCTTAATCCGTACCAGGTCGCCATCTTGGATGCCCTTTGCCCGCAAGGCATCGTCAACACCCATCTGACGGAGCTGCCGGGCAAAACGCAACTGGCTCTGCTCGTGAGTTAAGTCGGTCATGTCAAAGAGCCGGAGTAATTTGGCCCCGCCAAGGACCCAGGTTCCATCCTCATCCTTGCTGATCGTAAAGTCGGCGGTCTCCTTCTCCGGTGCGGCAGCCTTGTATTCGGCTACCAGTTGCTCGTCGTGGCTTTCGCTGTCAAAGGCCGGCGTCTGATCCAGCAGATCAGCCGTCAGCTGCATCAACTGCTGGACACCCTGGTGAGTAACGGCGGAGATTGGGAAGATCCGTGGCACGTTTGGCAGCGTCGTGTCCTCCTGCAGTTCTGCCTTGAAGTGATCCAGATTATCCTGAGCATTCGGCAGGTCCATCTTGGTGGCGACCACGATTTGCGGCCGCTTCAGCAATTCGGGATCGTAGTTAGCCAGCTCATGATTAATCTGCCGGTAACGTTGGATTGCCTGTTCCGGATCCTCGCTGCTCATGTCAACCAGGTGAAGCAAGACCCGTGTCCGTTCGATGTGACGCAAAAACTTCAGGCCTAAGCCGATCCCTTTAGACGCTCCTTCAATCAATCCAGGCATGTCAGCCATCGCAAAATCCCGGCCATCCGGCAGCATGACCATCCCCAGATTTGGCACCAGGGTCGTAAACTCATAGGCCGCAATCTTTGGCTTAGCACCAGTCACAACTGACAGGAGCGTTGACTTCCCGACCGATGGAAAACCGATCAGGCCGACGTCGGCCAGCATTTTCAATTCGAGCTCCAGATAGTGATCCTCACCAGGTTCCCCGTTTTCTGCGATCTCCGGAGCGGGGTTCTTGGCGCTGGCAAAGTGAATGTTGCCGCGACCGCCACGGCCGCCGCGGGCCACAACCAGTTCTTGCCCCTCTTCAACCAGGTCACCGATGATCTGGCCAGTATCGAGATCACGCACCGTCGTCCCCTGGGGAACCGCAATTACGGTATCCTCGGCGCTCGGACCGGTCATTTGCTTATTCATCCCGTTGCCACCGTTCTTAGCTTTAAAGATCCGGTGGTAACGGAAGTCCATCAGGGTCCGTAAACCTTCGTCCACCTTCAGGATGATGCTGCCGCCACGGCCACCATCACCACCGGCAGGGCCACCGTTAGGCACGTATTTTTCACGCCGGAAAGCGACCATTCCGTCACCACCCTTTCCGGCATGCACCTCAATTTTTATCTGATCAACAAATGTATTCATTTGGATTATTCTCCGTTCTATTTAGTTACTATTAAGTATATTGGAAAAAGCGGACAGCGTCAAAATCAATCGTGACTGCTGCCCTTGGCCACCGCCGCGTTTTTCTGCAGGGAAACCTTAATCAATTGGGCCGTGGGCCGGTTGATCCCCAGGGCCTGAATATCTTCCACCGAAGCCGCGGCGATCTTGCTAATCGACCCGTACTGCTTCAGCAGCTTGGTCCGGGTCCGCGGCCCAACCCCCTTGATCTCGTCCAATCGGGAACTGAGCGAATGCTTAGTGTGAACCCGCCGATGGAAGGTAATCGCAAAGCGGTGCACCTCGTCTTGGATCCGCTGTACCAGGTAAAAGCCCTGGCTACGTGGATCGAGGTGAACGTGCTGATCGTGATCGCCAAAAAGCAGGTCGGCAGTCTTGTGCTTGTCGTTTTTAACCATCCCGACTACCGGAATATCAAGCCCCAGTTCGTTCTCCAGGACATCCTTGACGGCGTCCATCTGAATCTCACCACCATCCATGAAGATCATATCCGGCATTGGCTTATTTTCCTTTAGGAGCCGGGAGTAGCGCCGTCGAATCACCTCGCGGGTGCTGGCGGCTTCATCGGCGTGGTCGATCACCGTCTTGAGCTTGTACTTACGATAAAGTTTCTTAGCCGGCTCCCCGTCAACGAAGACCACCATGGCGCTGACCGGATCGGCCCCTTGGATGTGGGAATGATCAAAGGCCTCAATCTTGTGGCCCGCCGGCAGTCCCAAGGCGTCGGTGATTTCCTTCATCGCCCCGGTCGTCTTGCTCTGGTCCATCTCCAGCAAGCGAAACTTCTCACTTAGGGTTAGGCGGGCATTTTCGGCCGCCATGTCCATCAAATCGCGCTTTTCCCCCCGCTCTGGTGTCCGCACCGGGACGCCCAGGATTTCACTGATTTCCTTATTTGGCAGTCCCGCCGGCAACAGGATTTCCTTAGGTAGGATGTTGTTGCGCCGGTGGTAGAACTGAAGAATGAAGCTGGTCATTTCTTCAACCGCCGTGTCAACAATTGGGAAGAGCCGCTTCTCCCGTTTCATCAGTCGCGCCTGGCGGATAAAGAAGACCTGGATCGAAAGCCAGCCCTTGTCCATATAAAAGTTAAAGAGGTCTCGCGGCGTCTTATCATTGGAGATGATCTTTTGCTTTTCAACGGTCACCTCAATGTAGTGCAGCTGGTCGCGGATCTCAGCGGCCCGTTCGTACTCCAGGTCCGCAGCGGCCTTATTCATCCGGGCCGTCAGCTGACGCTTAACTGCGGCCGTGTTCCCGTTGAGAAACGATTTAATCCGTTTGATCTGGGCTGCATACTCCGCGGGCGCAACCTCCTTAAAGCAGGCCCCCAAACACTGACCCATGTGATAGTACAGGCAGGGGCGGCCCTGGTAACCGTGGCAACGCCGCAGCGGGTAGACCTTTTGGATAAAGTGAAGGGTCTCCTCGGCCGCGTACACGTTCGGGTAGGGACCGAAGTAGTAGGCCCCATCTTTTTTGACCTGACCGGTGATCATGGTCTGCGGATCACGCTCGTTGGTGATTTTGATGTAAGGATAGCCGGTCCCCCGCTTCAGCTTGATGTTGAAATAGGGCTGGTGCTTTTGGATCAGGGTGATTTCCAGGAGGAAGGATTCCTTGTTGGTCCCGGTAATAATGGTCTCGAAGTCCGCCACCTCTGACACCATCTTGGCGACCTTTCCGGTGTGGCTGCTCTTAAAATACGACCGCACCCGGTTCTTCAGGTTCTTGGCCTTTCCAACGTAAATGATCTGACCGTTAATATTTTTCATTAAATAACAGCCGGGCTTATCCGGCAGTAATGCTAGCTTATGTTCCAGATATTCGCTTGCCATCATAACCCTCCGATAAAATTACTAACTAATTATTATAAGTGATCCGCCGTCCAAAAGGCAAAGAAAGTGCAAGCCAGATGACTTGTCGAATTGCCGGTAAATGTGCTAGCATTCTTCTTAAAAGAGATTAAAGGAGCGATCAGAATGGGACTTGTTACTCGGCGGAGCCTGCAAATCGACAAACTCTTCGACCAGTTGGCCGTTGATTCGAAGAAGCAAAAACCGCTTGATAAGAAAAAAGCAGACAAAGAAACTGATAAGAAAAACACGGATAAGCAAAAGTAAGCTTGGACCGCAAAAAAGAGGTGAGTGGGAAACAACCACCAGAGTGGGGCGCGACGCGAAGCTAGCCTATTAGGTATGGCTAGCCTAGGACGGGAGTCGGCGCTGAAGGCGTCGGCTTTCGTCCGTAGTCAAATAGACTTGCTCCGCTGCGCTAGACACTAGCCCCACGGTTGTTTTTCACGTTATCTTTCCAATTATTTGAAAAGTAAAGGGAGGTCGGGAGAAAACAAATTTTCTCCCGGCCTCCCTTTTTTAAGCGAAGGTGATAACCAACTGCATAGCTAACGTTTCAGCTGTTTACCAGTTACTTTTGTTTCTTAAAGCCACTAGGGTAGCGGCGGTTTAATTCCGCAATGTTTGCCTTGGCAACCTCGTCGAATGGAATGTCTGCCCACTCGGCAATCTGAGACAGATACCAGAGAACATCCCCCATCTCGTGCATCAGCTCTGCTCGGTTGAGCTGCTTGCTCTTAAAGGTGTAGTTCTTTACCAGGTCCACCACCTGACCCGACTCGCCGGCGAGCCCCAGGGCACAGTTGGTCAAAACCTGTTCATTTCCGTAGAGCGTCCGTTTGGCTGCCTTTTGGTACTCGTTGAAATCCACTTAGTTCATCCCCGTCTGTTGTTCAATCCATTGCCATACTTGATCCTTGCCCCGTTTCGTCACCGCCGAGAAGAGGATCAATGGCGCGTCACGTTTCATCGTCAGTCGCTTTCTGATCTGGCTTTCCTGCCGGTTCCAGACGTTAGACTTAACCTTGTCGCTCTTGGTTCCCACGACCAGGGTTGGCAAGCTGTAGTAGTCCAGCCACTGATACATTGAAACATCATCGGCAGTCGGTTCATGACGAGCGTCAACTAGCATAATGACCCCGCGCAATTGTTCCCGCTGGGTCAGGTACTGTTCAATCATCTGACCAAAGCGTTCCCGTTCCTTTTTGGAAACCTTGGCGTAGCCGTAACCCGGCACATCAACGAAGTAGAGCTGATTCTCCACGTTGTAAAAGTTCAGGGTCTGGGTCTTTCCCGGCTGACTCGAGGTGTGGGCAAAGTTCTGCCGGTTAATCAGTGTGTTGGTCAGTGAGGATTTACCGACATTCGAGCGGCCAACCAGGGCAATCTCTGGATAGTCCGTCTTGGGGTATTGATCGGCCCGAACCGCACTGATCGTCAGGTCAACGTTATGTACATCCATCGCGCTTCTCCTTACTTGGCCTGGGCTTGCTTCTTCATGACGTAGCGTGGTTCCGTATGGTGGGTCACGCAGCGCTTGTCAATCACAACTTCCGCGACATCCTTGCGGCTTGGCAGGTCAAACATGACGTCCCGCATGACGTCTTCAATGATCGACCGCAGCCCCCGGGCACCGGTATTTCGCTTGATGGCCAACTGAGCCATAGCCTTAAGGGCGCCATCGGTAAATGACAGCTTGCTGCCGTCAAGACGAATCAGTTCCTGGTACTGTTTAACCAGGGCATTCTTCGGTTCGGTCAGAATCCGGACCAGATCATGCTCGTCCAACTTCTCTAAAGCGGTCATCACTGGCAGCCGCCCGATGAATTCTGGGATCAAACCAAACTTCAGCAGGTCTTCTGGGATAACGTGCTGCAGGATGTTCTTCTCAGTGATGCTGCCCTTTTCATCGGCGTTCGTGTCGGTACCGAAACCAATCGTCTTTTCACCCAGCCGTTCCTTGACGATCGTCTCAATACCATCAAAAGCTCCGCCGACGATAAAGAGAATATTCTTGGTATCAACCTGAATAAATTCTTGTTGCGGGTGCTTCCGGCCCCCCTGCGGCGGAACATTGGCAATCGTCCCTTCCAGGATCTTCAAGAGGGCCTGCTGAACCCCTTCACCGGAAACATCCCGGGTGATTGAGACGTTTTCACTCTTCTTAGCAATCTTATCGATTTCGTCGATGTAGATGATGCCCTTTTCGGCCCGGTCAACATCAAAGTTCGCCGCTTGCAGCAGCTTTAAGATAATGTTTTCCACGTCTTCGCCGACATAACCGGCTTCAGTCAAAGTCGTCGCATCGGCAATCGCAAATGGAACGTTTAAAATCCGGGCCAGGGATTGGGCCAGGTAGGTCTTCCCAGAACCAGTTGGGCCGATCACCGCGATATTGCTCTTTTGCAGCTCAGTATCGTTGTTATCACCATTCATCATGGCGTTGACCCGCTTGTAGTGGTTGTAAACTGCCACTGCCAGCGTCTTCTTGGCTTCATCCTGACCAATTACGTAGTCGTCCAGTTCACTGACGATCTCTTCTGGTGTCGGTACCCGGAAGTCCTTGCTTGCCTGATCATCGGCCAGTTCCTGATCAATGATCTGCTTGCACAAGTCCACGCATTCGTTACAAATGTACACACCGGGACCGGCAACAATCTTTTTCACTTCGTCCTGTGACTTACCACAGAAGGAGCAGTGAATAGAATCCATTCCCTTGGTATCTTCAAACATTAAGCTTCCTCCTCTAAAGTACTGAGAACATCATAACAAAATTAAAGACCGATTTCGAATGATGTGATTTGGATCAAAAGAAAAAGTGTCCAATCAATTGATTGGGCACTCATCAGTCTTGAACGAAGTAAAATTACTTGTCAGACTTCTTGTCGTCGCTGGCAACCTGCTTTGCGGAGTCCGCAACCAGGTCAACGGCCTTCTTGATCTTGATGTCGTGAGCCAGCATGTCCTTAGACAGTGCCTTTTCAACGGCGTCTTCCTTCATGCCGTATTGCTTAGCCAGGTCAGCAACTTCCTTCTTCATTTCGTCGTCGCTGGCTTCCAGCTTAGCATCATCAACGATAGCTTCCAGAACCAGGTTAGTCTTAACCCGTTGTTCAGCATCGTTTGCGAATTGCTTCTTCAGGTCTTCTTCCTTAGTACCAGTGATCTGGAAGTACATTTGTGGGCTGATCCCCTGTTGTTGCATTCCAGCAAGGTATTGTTGCATCTGCCGGTTCGTGTCGTCATCCAGCATTGATTGTGGGATGTCTTGGATTTCGGCATTGGCAACAGCCTTTTCGATCGCAGCGTCTTCAATGGTAGCCTTAGCTTGGTTGTCCTTGTCTTCTTGCAGCTGCTTCTTGGTCTTGTCCTTCAGTTCGTCTAAGGTGTCAACATCCTCGTCAACGTCCTTGGCAAAGTCATCGTCAAGTTCTGGCAGTTGCTTTTCCTTGATTTCGTGAACCTTAACCTTGAAGATGGCGTCCTTACCGGCCAAGTTCTTAGCGTGGTAGTCTTCTGGGAAGGTTACCTTAACATCAACGTCATCACCGGACTTGTGGCCAACCAGTTGGTCTTCAAAGCCAGGGATGAAGGAGCCGGAACCCAGTTCAAGGGAGTAGTTGTCAGCGGAACCGCCGTCGAACTTCTCACCGTCAACACTACCTTCGTAGTCGATGACAACCGTGTCGCCGTTTTCAGCTGGCTTGTCTTCCTTCAGAACCAGTTCAGCTTGTTGTTGACGCTTCTTTTCTAATTCGGCATTAACGTCATCGTCAGAAACCGTGGTGTCCTGTTCAGGAACTTCCATTCCCTTGTAGTCGCCCAGCTTAACTTCTGGCATCACGTCAACCGTAGCAGTCAGAGTCCATGGTTGACCCTTTTCCATGCTCTTGATGTTAATTTCAGGTTGAGCAACTGGTTGGATCTTGGTTTCTTCAACCGCTGCGCTGTAGGCATCAGGCAGCACCTTGTTCAAGGCATCTTGGTAAAGTGATTCTTCGCCGTACATTTGATTAAAAATCTGGCGAGGAACACGACCCTTCCGGAATCCCGGAACGGTGATCTTCTTACGAGTTTCAACGAAGGCTTCGTCAAGACCCTTCTTAATCGTGTCGACATCAATCGTGAAAGTCAATGTCCCTTTGCTGGCATCGCTATCGCGTTCCCATTTTGCTGACATTTTATTTCCTCCAATAACATTTCAATTTGACCAGGCGCTTACTGCGCGCTGGTCTGTACATACTTTATTAGTTTACCGTAGCTGTCAGGCAATTGCAACCAATTGCCTGACATCGCAACGTAATTTTAAAGCAAAAAAGGAATTCGGCAAGACCGAATTCCTTCATGTTTTTGCCTAATTGAAAATTAGTCCAGCACTTCGGATACCACACCGGCACCAACAGTGTGTCCACCTTCACGGATGGTGAACTTCAGACCCTTTTCAAGGGCAACTGGCTTTTGCAGGTTAACAGTGAACGTAACGTTATCACCAGGCATAACCATTTCTACGCCATCTGGCAGTTCAATCGTACCAGTAACATCAGTAGTGTGGAAGTAGAACTGTGGACGGTAGTTGGAGAAGAATGGAGTGTGACGGCCCCCTTCTTCCTTGGTCATAACATAAACTTCACCCTTGAAGTTCTTGTGAGTCTGGATGGAGCCTGGGGCTGCCAGAACTTGACCACGTTCAACTTGGTCGTGAGAAATACCACGAAGCAGAACACCAACGTTGTCCCCGGCTTCACCAAGGTCAAGCGTCTTGTGGAACATTTCCAGACCAGTAACAGTGGACTTCAGAACCTTGTCGGAAAGACCAACGATTTCAACTTCGTCACCGATCTTAACAGTACCACGGTCGATACGACCGGAAACAACAGTACCACGACCAGTGATAGTGAAGACGTCTTCGATAGGCATCATGAATGGCTTATCAGTAGGACGCTTTGGAGTTGGGATGTAGTCATCAATAACATCCATCAGGTGCAGAACAACCTTTTCTTGTTCTGGGTCACCCTGAAGAGCCTTCAGAGCGGAACCACGGATAACTGGAACATCGTCACCAGGGAAATCGTATTCGTTCAGAAGGTCACGAACTTCCATTTCAACCAAGTCAACCAGTTCGTCATCGTCAACCAAGTCAGTCTTGTTCAGGAATACAACGATGTATTCAACACCAACCTGACGAGCAAGAAGAATGTGTTCACGAGTCTGTGGCATAGGACCATCAGTAGCGGCAACAACCAGGATAGCACCATCCATTTGTGCAGCACCAGTGATCATGTTCTTAACGTAGTCGGCGTGACCTGGCGCATCGATGTGTGCGTAGTGACGCTTTTCAGTTTCGTATTCAACGTGGGCAGTGTTGATAGTGATACCACGTTCCTTTTCTTCTGGAGCGGCATCGATATCAGCGTAATCTTCTTCCTTTGCCAGACCCTTAGCTGCCAGTACCTTGGTGATAGCAGCAGTTAAAGTAGTCTTCCCATGGTCAACGTGGCCAATAGTACCAATGTTTACATGGGGCTTTGTACGTTCATAATGTTCTTTTTCAGCCATTAATGAAAACCTCCTGTTAATTTACAAGTATAATGCCAGTCGTTTCAAAAAAATGACTGACACACCCTTAGGGATATTGTACTACTTCTTTTCGCCAATTGAAAGCTTTATATCAAAGGCTTGAAGAAGAATTCTTAAATATAATATCAACTATCCTCGCGTTTGTAAATAAATTTAGCGATGTTTTTCGCCTAAATTAGAAAATCCTTATTAATTCCCCTGGGCAAGCTTGCTAATCCGCGCCCTGATTAGCTTTTGCCAGCGTGCTGCAGCCGAATCAGTTGCACTTTTCCCACCGTCAATCGTCACTAACAGTTCCTCGGCCCAAGCTGTCGGGTCGTCAATCACGTCTTCAATTCGGGGCATCAGGAACATCAGTTGCAAGTCAAACTGCTGATTAGCCAGCTGATAGCGCATCGCATCCTGGTTGGCTAATCGGTCGTGAATCAGCTGACGCACCTTTTTCACCACCGGAAGTTCGTCGCTGGCAATCAAGTGGGCCGGATTTACCTGGTATTCCTGATTGTCCAGCCAGAGGTAGGTCACCTGGGCGTCCAGGTGAATGCAGCGAAGAGTTTCGATGATGTCACTTTTGATCAGGGGCTGAACAAAGGGATCACGCAAGACGAAACGACTTCCCAGCAAGAACTCGTTCAGCGGTAACTCGTAGGCTTCACTCAGACGCTCGCGTTGCTCCAGAATCGTTCCATCCCCCAGGTGATAAAACTGCCGAAGATTCTGTTGAAGGGTCACCTGGTACTTGATCTCCGCTGCCTGTTCACTATCAACAACTATTTTCAATAATTCTTCTTGCCAGCCTGGATCCGCCCCGGCAATCAGCAAGCGGCACTTGAGATAGCGCTGGTTCGCCAAAAGCACCCGCACCGCTAATTCAACATCCGATCGCGTTTTTAGGAAAAGGGCTGGTTCTTCCAGAACGAAGCTCAAGGCCTGGACGTACTGATGATCGTGATAGAGCGCCAGCACCTGGTTGCGGATCAGGATCGGGCTAGTAGTGTCCATCAGCAGTCCACCAAGAATCTCACTGGCCGTTTTCCATTTTTCCTGTTTGATCAGAACCAATGCACGCCGCAATTCACGCTTTTGTTGTTCATCCATTTTTTCACCTCACAACATGAAAGAAGGAGCCAATCCATTCGACTGGCTCCTCAATTTTGACTAGTTTTTATTATTATTTTTCTTGGCCTGACCTTGTTTGTCGTGCTTACGGCCCCGACCCCGGCCACGATGATGACCATTGTTGGACTTCTTTTCCTTATTAGAAGAATTATCCTTCTTATCCTCGTCATTGTTGTTCTTCTTGCCCTTACGTTTGGCGTGTTGGTTGATCTCCATGATCACGGGCAGGATAACCGGGTGACGCTTGGTCTGGTCAAAAAGGAAGCGGTTGAGCTTCTCACGAACATCCTGCTTGAGATGGCTCCAGTCGAATTCCTTTTGGTCCAGGTTTTCCTGGACAACCTTCTCAACTAGGTCGGCACTTTGTTTCATCAGCTGGTGGTTGGTCTTCACGAAGACAAAGCCCCGCGAAGTGATCTGCGGTCGGGCCACAATCTTTTTCTTCTTGCGGTCAATGGTAGCAACTACCACGAAGATCCCATCTTCGGACAGCACGCGCCGGTCGCGCAGGACAATGTTACCGATATCACCAATCCCGGTCCCATCAATCATCGTGTTGCCGACATCGATGTGATCACCGAGGTGGAATTCGCCCTTCTTGTAGGTTAAAACGTCACCCTTGGCAGTAATAAAGATATGGTCGGCAGGAATGCCCACCTCTTCGGCCAGCTGGGCGTGCTTGTTCAGCAAGCGGTACTCACCCTGGATCGGGATGAAGTACTTCGGCTTCATAAAGTTCAGCATCAGTTGTTCGTCATTTTGGTTGGCATGACCGGATGGGTTCAGGTCATCGGAAATAAACTTGACCTCGGCTCCGGTCCGGTAAATCATGTCCTTGGTCTTCTGAACCTCTGTCTCCTGGGCATAGGATGGCGTGGTCGTCACGAAGACCAGGTCGTTATCGGTCATGTGCAGCTTCGGGTTGTCCCCGCTGGCAATCTGTTGGAGCGACTTAATTGGCTCGCCCATCTTTCCCGTCTCTAGGATGACTACTTGGGAAGGATCCAACTTGTCCGCTTCCTTCATGCTGATTAGCAAGTCCTTTGGCAGCTTTAATTTGCCCAAACTCATGGCGGTGTTAACAATCTGTTCCAGGTCCTTGCCGGACAGCACAATCTTCCGATCAGCGGCCACGGCGGCATCGATAATCTGCTGAATTCGCATGATGTTGGAAGCAACGCTGGCAACGATGATCCGACCATCCTGGTGCTTGAAGGTTTCCTTGACGTACTCGCCAATGTCCTTTTCCCGGGCGGAAGTCCCGCTGATCCCTGCCCCTGCGGAATCGCTCAGTAACGCCAAAACACCCTGGGAGCCAATCTCCGCCAGCCGGGCCAGGTCGGTCTGGTAACCCTTCGTGGCCGTCTGGTCAAACTTGAAGTCACCAGTGTAAACGATATTCCCCTCACTGGTCTCGATGACCACCCCAAGGGTCTCTGGAATGGTGTGGGTCGTCTGGAAGAAAGAGACGGTCACGTCGTTGAAATCAATTGCCGTGGTAGCATCGACGACATGGAAATCATTGAATTTCTTAACTTCTTTATGGCTCTTAACCGCCAGCTTAGCTAGGGCAATCGTCATCTCGGAACCAAAGACCGGCACGTTGAAGTCCATCAAGAAATACGGCAAGGCCCCGATTGAATCGGCATGGCCATGGGTCAGGAAGACTCCGACAATCTTGTCCTTGTGCTGGCGCAGGTATTCCCAGTCAGGAATCACGACGTCAATCCCCATTAATTCGTTTTCCGGGTACTTTAGGCCGGCATCGAGAATAAAAATCTGGTTTTCCACTTCGACGGCGTACATGTTCTTACCGTTTTCACGAACGCCCCCGAATGGAATAATCTTAATACTGTTACTCATCGAGTAATTTACTCCTTTGATTTAGTTTTGAACTGCCCCACCACAAGTTAAATGATGGGATTTTTAATTTCGTTCACGATTAGCTAATCATATCTTACCACAATCAAAGTTATCATTGGAACTAATCTAGCCCGGGAGACGAAAAAAGCACCCCAGCCAAGTGCTGGAGTGCCAGAAGATCAAGATTACCGACGAAGGCCAAGAGCCTTGATCAGTTCACGGTAAGCAGGCAGGTCGGTGCGCCGCAGGTAAGCCAGAAGGTTACGACGGTGACCAATCTTCTTCATCAGACCACGTTGTGAGTGGTAGTCGTGCTTGTGAGTACGAAGGTGATCGTTCAGTTCGTTGATGTCAGCAGTTAAGACAGCAACCTGAACCTGGGTTGAACCAGTGTCGCCCTCGTGCGTTGCGAATTGCTTGATGATTTGATCTTTACGTTCCTTTGAAATAGCCATGCTATTTTCCCACCTTTCAATTAATAGTGCGCCTAGTTCTAAGTACGACGTCGGTGAGGATCGCCAAACTGAGAAGAGGCAAGTTGGTCATTAAATTAACCTTTAATACTATAACCGATTGCTGGCCTTCTTGCAAGCTTTGCAACAAAATCCCCGCTTGATCAGTTGAAACTATTGCATTAGCCGCCAGTCTTTTGTATAATGAAAAACGTTGAAAATTCTGGTCAACTGAATAACCGGGTAATGGAGGTGAAACTCATGCCAATTATCAAGTCAGCAATCAAACGTGTTAAAACTAGTGCCAAGGCCGAAGCAAAGAACGCTTCCCAATTAAGCCACATGCGGACTGCTATCAAGAAGTTCGACAAGGCCAAGCTTGCTGGTGAAGACAACCTTGACGCACTGTACAAGGATGCTCTTTCCGCAATTGATCGGGCGCACTCCAAGGGTCTCATTAAGGCCAACAAGGCTGCTCGTGACAAGTCACGCTTAGCCGCACGTTACAACAAGTAATGTAAAATAAAAAGGGTCAGCAAGTGCTGACTCTTTTTATTTTTAAACTGAATAGCGCACCAACCATCCAATGATGATTGGTGCGCTATTTTTAGTTGGCTTGGCGGGCCTGATGGGCGTACTGAAGCATGAACAATTGAAAAAGAAGGGCTGGATCGCGCTGGGTCGTCTTCAGTGCCTGTTCGATTCTGATTAAACCCAGGTAGGCATTCTCCAGGCTCAGCATCGAGAAGTTGCGAACCGTCCGCAACCCTAGTTTGACGCGGTATGGATGGACGTTCAATTCCTTGGCTAGGCTCCCCTGGCTCAGACCGCGTTGGTTGAGAACCTTGAGCTGAAGTAAGAGCCGAAATTGGCCCACTAGCACGGCATTGATCCGCAGAGGCTGTTGCTGCCCCGCCAAGAGTTGGCGATAGAGGTCCAGAGCCCGCACCTGGTCATGCTTGAGGACTGCCGTCACTAGATCGAAGACGTTCTCGTCAAGGGACTGGGGAACCAGTTCGGCCACCATCTGCTGAGTGATATGCTGATCTTGGTAGGCCAGGATCTTGAGCTTGGCTAGGTTGGCTTCCATCAGGCCGTAATCGGCATTGGTCCGCTGCACCAGCTCGTCCATTGCCGCCTGATCGATCTGGAAATGAGCCGCCATCAGTTGGCCGACGATCGCCTGGCGGGCCTGCTGCTCATTGAGCGGGGCCGCGCTGACCGTCACCGCCGTTTTCTTTAAGGCCTTCACAACCCCCTTGCGACCATCGAGCTTCTCATAGGGGGCCAGAATGACGAAGACCGTACTCATTTCAGGGTGACTCAGGTAGTCCTTCAGCCCGTCGACGTCATGGTCAATTTTCCCCCGCTTCTTCTCCCCGGTTAAAAAGTAGGGCTTGTTGATCACTACCAACCGCCGCTCGCCGAAAAACGGCGCCGCCATCGCATCATCGAGGGCGACGGCAACGGAGGTCGTTTCCATGTCGTAGCGGCCCACGTTCATCACCCGTTCCTCCTCTGGAATCAGCTGCAGGAATCGGTCAAGGGCCTGTTCGATTAAGGCCTGCTGGGTCCCCAGCACCAGGTAAACCGGGGCCGGTTGCTTGTTCTTCAGTTGTTTAGACAATTCGGTAAGGTCCATTTAAGTTCGTCTCCTCGTAGTGTGGTCGTCCAGTGACCATTGGTTCCTTGAAATACATATCTAATCATCCCGTATTGCTGGGTGGAAAGGTAGTTAATCTGCAGCTCTTTGAGCGTTGCAATTACCTCGTCATTGGGATGGTGGTAGCGGTTGAAGCGGCCTGCTGAAATAATTCCCAAGCGTGGTTGGAGCTGCCGGAGGAATTGCTCGTCGCTAGCCGTCCGGCTGCCATGGTGTCCCAGCTTGAGAACCGCAACCCGCAACTCAGGATAGCGGGCAATCACCGCCCGTTCTCCCGCTCGATCCAGGTCGCCGGTAAAGACAAAGCGCTGGCCGCCAAACTGGCCGGTTAACACCAGGGAATCTTGATTTTGTGCCTCACCCGGCTGGAAGGGATGCAGAATTTTGAGTTCCGGGTCAACGTTAGGATGCTGGTCCGTTACCGGAATAATTGCCGGCCGCTGCCCAGCCGTCAGCTTGTTTTGCAGCACCGGCTGGCGTTCCATCCCCGCCGGCACTACCACCCGGACCACGTGCATATTGGCAATCACGGTCGGTAAGTAACCGATGTGATCGGTATCCCGGTGGGTTAAATAAATGGTATCGATTCGGCTGATCCCCCGGCTCTTTAGGTAATTAATGCTGGTCCGTGTTGCCACGTTGCGCCGCGGTTGAGTTTTGAAGTGCCCAAAATTAAGCTTGCCACCGGTATCAATCATCATCACCCGACGATTCAGCGGTTCGCGGATGATGATGCAATCGCCCTGACCGATATCGACAAAGGCAACCTCGCCCTGTAGCGGAAAGTGAATCACCAGCAGGCAGGCCAGGTAAGCCAGCGCCAGCATTCCCCACCGCCGCGGCCTCGTCCAGTCAGTCAGGCACCATAAGGTCAGGCCAAACAAGATTAACGCAAAAAATAGCGGCGGCTTACCAAAGTGAACTTCGCCGGGTATGCTGGCCGCCAAGGCAATTACCCGTTGAAACAGGATCAGGAGCTGGTTCACCATCAAGCCCAAAAACGGCAGCAGCCAGTACGTCGTTGCCGCGACGATCACCAACGGGAAAAGGATCAGGGAGAAAAGCGGAATTAAGGGATAACTGATCAGCAGGCTCAGCCAGTGAAACTCAAACACGAAGGTCAGGATAGCGGGCAGGCTGATTAAACCCAGAAAAATGCTCTTCTGAAGGCCCGATTGCCGCCGGTCCAGGACGTGCAGCATGAAGGACAGCAGATAGGTCAGCTGGCCGCCCAGGCTGAGCAGCAGCTCTGGTTCATAAAGCAGCCCGCCAAGCAAGCTCAGTGCCCAGCAGTCCAGACCGTCCATTTTCAGAAACCTTTGGAGCAGGCCGGCCTCCGCAACAATCACCGCCCGCACCAGGCTGACCGCGCCCCCGGCAATTACTAGGTAGAGGGGCAAAAGACAGATTAGAAGCCCGTCGACCAGCTCCCGGTCAAGCCAGAGGTAAATGCCAGCCCAGCGCAGCAGGCTGATCAGTAAAACCACGTGCATCCCGGAAATGCAGAAGAGATGAATCACTCCCAGGCGCTTGACGTTTTCCATCAGGTCCGCGTTTTGCGGGTCTGTCTGGCCGATCAACAGCTGTTGACAATAACCTGCTAGCGGCTGGGGCATTTTCTGAAAGTAACGCCCCCATTGATAGCGCCAAAGGTGGCAGCGCATCCGCAAATTTGGCTTTAAAACGGGCCGGATCGCCACCAGCCGGGAAATTCGCAGCTGGTTGACAACGCCCCGCTGCCGAAAGTAGCGCCGCAAATCAAACTCATTTTCGTTAGTTGCCGGCATGACTGGCTGCAAATCACCGGTAACTTGCCAGTACTGAGGGCCGGCCATTTTTTCGATTACCCGCCGCTGCTCCCGGTCGCGGTTGATCATCGTTACCGTTTCGCGCTGTCCCGTTCGTTGATCCTTTGCTAAAAGAGTGATTAGATCTCCAGAGACTTTCACCTCGTCGGGCAGCACCAGTAGCGTCTGGGTCACCGGCGTCTGTCCCTTGACCATCATATGCGTCATCCGCTACCGATAGCCCTGACAGATCATTGTCGCTACCAGCAGTGTAAGCAGGCAAGCAATCAATACTTGTGGGCGTCTCAAGAAGCTTACCCGCACCAGCAGGTAGAGTACCAAAATCCAAAACCAACCAGATGGTCGCAGAAAGGCAACCGTAACCAATCCAGCCGTGAACGCCGGAAAGATCCAGTAATGACGAATTAGCCCTTTTGCTCAGGCCGGATGTACTGGCCCAAGTGAACCTCGTCTAAAATGTTGTCGTCTAATTTAATTTGGTGAAGTTGAATGTTCTTTAAGCGGATGAGTTTCATTGCGTAATCATCGTTGTGGTAGTTGCGAATGTAGTTAATCTCCCGAATACCGGCCTGCAGAAGGCTCTTAGTGCATTGCAGGCACGGAAAATCGGTCACGTACAGGCTGGCCCCGTCGGTTGAAATGCCGAACTTGGCACACTGCAAGATGGCGTTCATCTCCGCGTGGATCGTCCGAACACAATGACCATCGCGCAGGTAACAACCGGCATCAAGGCAGTGCTCGTCGCCAGCCACCGAGCCGTTGTAGCCCCCCGCGATGATCCGCTTGTCCCGCACCAAGACGGCGCCGACCGAGAGCCGCGTGCAAGTGCTGCGTGACGCCAACAAGGCCGCCTGAATCATAAAATACTGGTCCCAATCAATTCGCTTTTTGACCATAATTGTCAACTCCTTTATCTGGAATATTATAGCAAACAATTCACCCAAACCAAAAATTAGACGGCCAGCTGGCTTCGAATCTTGTCGACACTCTTGTCGCCAAAGCCACTAACCTGTTTCAAATCGTCAACCGACTTGAATTGGCCGTGTTCCTGACGGTATTGGAGGATCAACTCGACCTTCTTATCACCGATGCCGGTGATCTGGCAGAGCTGTTCCTTGGTTGCGGTGTTGAGGTTGACAATCGGCTGGTCGCTGCTCCCGCTCGCCTCCTCCGTGCTTGTTTCCCCACCAGGCGCGTTTGGCACACTTTCCCCGGGAAGCGGAATGTAGACGACCTGCTGATCGGTCAGTTGTTTAGCACGGTTAACCTGTTTCATGTCCGCCGTCGCCAAAACACCCCCAGCCGCCGCAATTGCTTCTTCCACCCGTGCACCGGCCCGCAGCTTGTAGACGCCCGGATGCTTGACCGCGCCTTTGACGTCAACACAGACGCGACCGGATGCAGCCGACGCAGTACTGGTTGCCTGACTCGCAAGCGATTGTTGACTGCTAGACAGAGTTTCGCCCGCCTGACTTGGCTGCGGCGACTTGAAGTACCAGCCGGCCACTAAGATTAGCAGAGCCCCGAGGATCAAAATTTGGTAGCAATAGCTTGTCCAGAGTTCACGTAGTCTCTCCATTTAACACCCCTCCCATATATATAAATACGTAAATTTTCCTATTTCGCACGAAAAAAACTGGAAAAAGTTTCCCTTTCCCAGTTTTTAGAATAAATGATTATTTTTCGAGGTAGTGAACTGCCTGCTTAAACGAGCTGACCGGCACGACTTTCATTCCCGGCGCATATCGTTTTGCCGTCTTCTTCGCCAGCTGATAGTTGGTCTGGTGGCCCTCCTCATACTTTAGCAGAAGCTTTGTCGGCTTGACGTATGGCGCTAGGAAAATCGTGGCCCCGGCGCGGTGGGCGGCAATCACTTTCTTGTCGATTCCACCGATCTCGCCGACGGTACCATCGGAGCTAATCGTCCCCGTCCCGGCAATCTTGCGGCCCCGCTGAAGATCGTGGCCACTGACCTGTTCATAAATCTGCAGTGTGAACATTAAACCGCCGGATGGGCCACCTAACCGCCCCGGATTTACCTTGACCGGAATTTTTGTCTTGACCTTCATGTTGTTGGTTAGGATGATGCCGATCCCGGAGCGGGTACTCGTCAGTTTAACCAGTCGGTGAGTTGTCTGGTGAGTGTGGCCGTTGCGCACGTAAGTAACCGTCAGCGGTGAACCAACTTTCTGCTTACCAATGTACTTCTGGAAGCCCTGGGCCGTGTTGTAATGGTGGCCGTTGACCTTGGTAATGGTATCCCCGACCTTGATGGCGTGCCTGAACTTTGAATTCGATTGGACCTGCAGGACGTAGATTCCCAGATACTTCTTCGTCACCTGCTGGTGGGCCGCCTTGTAGGCCACCGCAATTGCCTCGTTGATTGAGCTCTTCATATAGAAATCCTGAACTCGATCAAAGGTCGCTCCGCTCTGGCCCCCCGTCACGTCCGAAGCCTTTTCGATCGACATGTACGGAACCGCCTTGGCCAGCAAGTAGGTGGCCGGGCGGGCTTGTTGCAGGGCGACCGAGGTGATCATAAAACTCCCCTTCCCTGGATCAGGGTGGTTTTTCACCCGGACGAAGGATCGTAGGTTGGTAGCACTCCCCGGAGCTTCAATGTATGAATTAAGCGGCCACAACAGGAACCAGCCCAAGAAGAGGACGATCCCCAGTGTGATCGCAATCCAGCGTAATATCCGGTTATCTTGCTTTTTCATTGTGTGCCTTTACCCGCATCAGTTGTCGTTCTTCCAACCGCTTCTTCAATGCCGCATTGATGTTTGCTGGTAGATAGGCGGAAATGTCGCCCCCGTTAGACGTCACTTCCTTCAGCAGACTGCTTGAGAGGTGCTGATACTCCGGCTTAGCCAAGAAAAAGACGGTCTCGCACTGGTCATCTAAGAAGTTATTCATCGCCGCAATGTCACGTTCGTACTGAAAGTCGGTGTTGTTGCGCAATCCCCGCATCAGGTAGTCGGCCCCGATCCGATTCATCAGGTCCACCGTCAAGCCAGTGGCGGTGATGACCGAAACGTTGTCCAGACCGGCAACAGCTTCCTTGATTTGAGCCACCCGTTCTTCCACCGTAAACAACGGCTTCTTGCTGGTATTCGTCATTACGGCTACCGCTAACTGATCAAAAAGGGCGCTCCCCCGCTTGATCAGATCAAGGTGTCCCAAGGTCAGTGGGTCAAAACTCCCCGGAAATACAGCTACTTTCATCTTAAACTACTCCTTTCGAAAACGATAAATCGTTAGCACTGTGATACCGTATGTTTGCCGCCGTACAAAGGCAAAGTGCTCGAGATCCGCTGCCGGCAAACCGGCCTCCTGGTTGGTTTCGGCCACGATGGTCGCTCCATCATTGAGCAAATTTAACTCCACCATCTTAGCCAAATCCTTTAAGATCTGTTGCTTAGCATAGGGCGGATCGAGGTAAACCAAATCAAAGCACTCCCCTTGATGTCCAAGCATCCCCAGGGCCTTTCTGGCGTCCATCTTGTAAACCGTGAACTTATCAGGCTGCTTGGTCACACTAATATTGTGCTGAATCGTCTTGATCGCCTGGTATTGGCGATCGATTAAGGTCGCGTTGGCAATCCCGCGCGACACTCCTTCAATACTGAGGCCCCCGCTACCGGCAAACAGGTCCAGGCTCTGGCCCCCGTCAAAATAAGGACCGATGATGTTGAAGAGCGCTTCTTTAACCTTGTCGGTAGTTGGTCGGGTGGCCATTCCGGGAACTGCACTTAGTTTCCGGCCCCGAAAATCACCTGCTACTACTCTCATTTTTTGTCATCCTCATCGTGTAATTTATAGAGACCGGTCATTTCCAGATCGGTCAGAGTGGGGTCCAGATCCGGCCGATATGATTCCTCAACCGATCGCACCGCTCGCAACTTTTGAATTTTTTCCTTCACCGGCGCAACTTGGTCCTGATCAACATACAGAATCACGTAATGCATCCGCCGCGATACATAGCGCACAATGCCATAGCGCCGCAGCGTCTTGATGACGCGGTTCCCATTAATGTAGACCACAAGAGCCCGCCGGGGTGTCAACTTAAACATAATACCATATCCTTATTTAGTCGTCAGAAACGGGGAGCCCATTTCCAGGCGCCGTTTGTTTTGCTGAATACTGATGTTCATGATAATACCAACCGCTGCGGACAGGACCAGCATACTGGAGCCCCCGTAGGAAATAAAGGGGAAGGTCACCCCGGTAATCGGCAGTAGACCTAGAACCCCACCGATGTTAAAAAGGGTTTCGACGCTAAAGAAGGTCGCCGTCCCGTAGCAAATCAACGTCATATAGAGGGAATTGCTCCGGACCCCTAGCTGGATCATCCGGCAGATTAAAATCAACAGAAGGATCAGAATTGCACTCACACCAACCAAGCCCAACTCTTCACTGGTAATTGACATAATAAAGTCGGTGTTGGGTTCGGGCAGGTAGCCCATCTTCTGAACACTATTTCCTAGACCAACCCCAAAAATTCCACCGTTGCTGATGGCGTAATAGGAATTGACGAGTTGGCTCCCCGAACCGCTGGCATTACCGAAGGGGTTCATGAAGGCGATGAATCGCTGAGCCCGGTAACCACCATGGATCCAGCCGTTAATGATCGCCTGCTGGAGCCCGATGTACAAAACCAACGGCACACCGACGATCATGGAAACCCCGAAGGCCCAGCGCATATCGCAGGCCAGAATCATCACCGCGATGATTGCAAAGTTAATCGCCACCCCACCAGTGTCGGGTTGAACAAAAATCAGTATTAGGTAGGCTCCCGCTACTACAAGCGGACCGATCGACGACTTGGTTTCCAGGAAGTGGCGACCATGCTGCCGGGCCCGGGCCATTCGATCAGCCAGGTAGAGAATGAAGTAAAGTTTACAGAACTCCACCGGCTGAATGTTGACAGGACCAAGGTTGATCCAGCCGCGGGCCCCGTTGACGGCCCGGCCGAGGATCAGAACTATTACTAAGAGGAAACCCATAATTATGGTTGAGTACTCCAGAAACTTGCGCTGACGAAAATGCTCCAGGGAGTAGTTGGCAAAGAAAAACATTACCATTAGGCCCAGGATAACATAGAGCGTTTGCTTCACCAAATAGGCCTGGGGGGTTCCACCGTTTTGCATCTCAATTCCAGCACTAGACGAGTAGACCATCACAATCCCCGTGACACAGAGAATCAAGTAGGGTACCATCAGGTAATAGTCCCAGGAACGCCAATTCTGTTTTAACTGCGACCAGGCGAAATGCGGCCGCTTGATTTTTAGTTTTTTCACTAAAGCACACCTGCTCAAAATAAATTGTCTTGTCTATTATAGCATTAGAATAGACTAAAACCCGAAAAGCATCGTTTTGCTTTTCGGGTTTTATTAAATCTTAGGCGTTTGATTACTTCCGGGAAGCAGCACGACGGCGCTTAGCTTCCTTTTCCCGGGCATTCGTGTTCAAGATCTTCTTGCGCAGGCGAATGTTCTCTGGAGTAACTTCACAGTATTCATCCTCGTTCAGGAATTCGAGTGATTCTTCCAGTGAGAAGTGGGTTGGCGTCTTAATGTGAGCCATTTCATCGGAACCAGCGGCACGAACGTTGGTCAGGTTCTTCCCCTTGGTGATGTTGACGGTGATGTCGTTTTCACGGCTGTTTTCACCAACAATCATCCCTTCGTAGACTTCCGTTCCTGGATCGATCAGCAGTTGACCACGACTTTCGATTCCCATCATGGCGTAGGTAGTTGCCTTCCCGGCATTCATGGAAACCAGAGTCCCCTTCTGCCGGCCAGGGTTCCAGTTCTTGATCACTGGAGCGTACTTCTCAAAGGTGTGGCTCATGATCCCGTAACCACGGGTCAGGGTCATGAATTCCGTGGAGTAACCGATCAACCCACGTGACGGTGCCAGGAAGATCAGCCGCGTCTGGCCGTTCTCGCCTGGTTCCATGTTCTGCATCTCACCCTTGCGCTTGGAAAGGCTGTCAATCACGGCACCAGTGTATTCATCAGGGGTATCGATTTGAACCTCTTCAAATGGTTCGCACATCGTCCCGTCGATTTCCCGGTAGATAACTTCTGGACGGGAAACGGACAGTTCGTAGCCTTCCCGCCGCAGGGTTTCGATCAGGATGGACAGGTGGAGCTCACCACGACCGGAAACGGTCCAGGCACCTGGATCATCGGTATCATCGACCTTCAGGGAAACGTCAGTCTGCATTTCCCGCTTCAGCCGGTCTTCCAGCTGACGGGCAGTGACAAACTTACCTTCCCGACCAGCAAATGGTGAATCGTTGGTCCGGAAAGTCATCCGCAGCGTCGGTGGATCAATCCGCAGTGGCTTCAGTGCTTCAGGATGGTTCGGGTCGGTTACCGTTTCACCAACGTTAATGTCTTCCATTCCGGAAACGGCAATCAGGTCACCGGCTTCGGCTTCCTTGATTTCCAACCGCTTCAGACCGAAGAACCCGAAGAGCTTAGTAACCCGGAAGTTCTTCTTGGTTCCGTCCAGCTTCATCAGGGTAACATTGTCACCGACCTTGATCTTCCCCCGGAAAATCCGGCCGATCCCAATTCGACCAACGAAGTCATTGTAATCCAGGATGGCAACTTGGAACTGCAGTGGTTCGTCGGAGTTGTCAATTGGAGCCGGGATCGTCTTGATGATCGTGTCGAAGAGTGGCTTCATGGTGTGCTTCTGCGTGGAAATGTCAGAATCGTAGCTAGAAGTACCGTTCATAGCAGAAGTGTAAACCACTGGGAAGTCCAGTTGGTCTTCATCGGCACCCAGTTCAATGAAGAGGTCCAAAACTTCGTCGACAACTTCTTCCGGACGAGCACCCTTCCGGTCAACCTTGTTGATAACCACGATTGGGGTCAGGTGTTGTTCCAGGGCCTTCTTCAGGACGAAGCGGGTCTGTGGCATGGTCCCTTCAAAGGCATCGACAACCAGCAGAACCCCGTCAACCATCTTCATCACCCGTTCAACTTCACCACCGAAGTCGGCGTGACCTGGGGTATCCAGGATGTTGATCTGGTACTTGCCGTACTTTACGGCCGTGTTCTTAGACAGGATGGTAATACCACGTTCACGTTCAATGGCGTTCGTGTCCATGGCCCGATCTTGAATGCTGAAGTGTTCCGGCAGAGTGTCAGATTGCTTCAGCATTTCGTTAACCAGGGTCGTCTTACCGTGGTCAACGTGGGCAATAATCGCAATATTACGAATATCATCACGAGATTTCAAAGCGTAATTCTTCCTTTCATATCAACCTAATTTCATCTTAACTAGTATACACTGGATTGAGACTGATTTCATAAAAAAACTGTGACAAAGCCGTCACAGCCCCCACAACTACTCGGTCCGGGTGAGGATGTCACGCGCGACCCCATTCGTTGCTACTAATACAAGATTAGATGATAGCACATTTATTCCATCACCGTCAATTGATTTCACACTCAATCCCAATTCTTCCGCCAGAACTCGTCCGGCCGCCAGGTCCCAAGGCTTGAGCCAGGAAACGTAGGCGCCGAGCTCGCCGGTCAGGACGCCAATCATTTCCTTAGCCGCACTGCCATACATCCGCAAACCACTCGCCGCTTGGGCCACGGCCGGCAGATTGGCAACGTTGCGTAAAATCAGCGCACTGCTGACGGCGATCAGGCTTTGCCGCAGGGTGGTATCGACTGGTGGGACAAGCCGTTCTTCATTTTTAAAGACGCCCCAGTGATTGCCGCCATGATAAAGATCATTATTGACCGAATCCATAATGTAACCAAGCGTCGGCCGCCCATCAATGTAAAGGGCCAGCATGATTCCAAAATTGTCATGTTGCTTTACAAAGTTCAGCGTTCCGTCCAACGGGTCTACGATCCAGACGTGCCCGGCAAGGTTAAGGACCTCATCATCGCCAATCCCTTCTTCACTAAGGATCCGGGCGGCGGGATCAACTTCCCGTAGTCCCTGGTTAAGGGTCCGTTCGTTCTGCCGGTCAATGCTAGTCACTAGGTCATTATAATTGCTCTTCGTTGCCACCTGATAGGTACTATCCAACTGCGCGAGGGTCGATCGATTGACCTGGCGCAGCAACCTTTGCACTCTTGAGTCAATTTCTTCTAACACGTTAATCGCCAGCCATCTTGATTGTCTTGGCTGAAGAATCCTGAGCCTGCTTGACTACTTGATACAAAACATAACCCGATTCTTTCTCAAATTCCCGGCCAATCTGTTTCTCTTCTGCCTTAGAATTTACGATTTGCTTAAATGCCCGATAACGCTTCAAGACTTCATCACGCTTAATTCCAACTTCATAGGCATCCTCTACCGCGCGCAGCATTGCGATCACGGTCTCCATCTCCTGTGTTGACCATTCTGGATTCAACGGGTAGGAATAACTCTTGTTCTGCATTCTAGAACCCCCCTCAGCTTATTTATTCCATTATACAATTCTGCACAAGCGATTGGTGGATTTTCCTTTAAAATCCAAAAACGCGTTGCCATTTCTGACAACACGTTTTTGGATTTGATTCAGATGTTGATGATTAGATGTGAGTTGGTAGACCCAGAGCAACATCAGCAGCTTCCTGAATTGGTTCATTAAGGGTTGGGTGTGGGTGAATCGTCAAAGCAACATCTTCAACGTTCATTCCGCAGTTAACGATTAATGATAGTTCACCAGCAAGCGTACTTGCTTCTGGACCAACAACCTGGGCACCAACGACGTTCTTCTTTTCCTTCGTGTAAACGAAGCGAACAAAGCCATCTGGTTGGTCAAGTGAAACCGCCCGTGCGTTCCCAGCAAATGGGAATTGCGCAGTGGCAACTTCAATGCCCTTGTCCTTAGCTTCACTAGCAGTCATGCCGACTTGGGCAAGCTCTGGATCAGCGAAGCAAACAGCAGGTACCCCTACCCAGTCATTAGCAGTGTTCTTACCGGCAATCGCTCCAGCGGCAGTCTTACCTTCGAAGAATGCCTTGTGAGCCAATGCTGGGCCGGGAACCATGTCACCAACAGCGTAGATGTGATCGACATTGGTCTTACCCTGCTTGTCAACGATAACCTTGCCGTGGTCGTCCATCTTGACACTCGTCATGTCCAGGCCAAAGTTGTCGGTGTTTGGCTTCCGACCAACAGAAACCATGCAGTAGTCAGCCTTGATGCTGCTTTCCTTACCGTCAACTTCGTAAGTTACCGTAACACTGGAGTCATCCTGCGTCGAGTTCTTGGCCATGGCACCAGTGATGATGTCAATGCCCTTCTTCTTCAGGTTCTTAACAACAACCTTAACCATGTCCTTGTCGAAGCCACCAAGAATACTGTCAGTACCTTCAATGATTGTTACGTGAGAACCAAGGTCAGCATATGCACCAGCCAGTTCAGTCCCGATGTAACCACCACCGATAACAACAAATTCCTTTGGGATCTCAGGCAGGTTCAGGCCACCAGTAGAGTCGATAACCCGGCCTTCAAACTTGAAGTTCGGAATTTCCACTGGACGAGAACCAGTAGCCAAAATCAGGTTATTCCATTCGATCTTCCGACCGCCGTCGAAGTCCATGAATTGCTTTGGACCAGACTTCAGAACCCGGAGTTGGTGGTCGTTGTCCATCATGGCAACACCATCAATGATTTCAACCTTGTGCTTCTTGAGCAGCATCTTAACCCCACGGGTCATCCGGTCAACGACCTTCTTCTGCTTCCAGTCCTGGGTCTTCTTGAAATCAATCGTTGCATTGGTCTTGGAAACACCATAGGTGCTGGAATCCAATGTTTCTTGAAGACGATGACCAGCGGCAATTAAAGCCTTTGATGGGACACAACCAATGTTCAGGCAGACACCACCCAGACCTGGATCACCCTTTTCAATCAGGGTAACCTTCTGGCCTAATTCGGAAGCCCGAATAGCGGCAACGTAGCCACCGGGGCCCCCACCAACAATAACCGTATCTTTCTTTTCAACGTCAGCCATACTTATTAGCCCTCCATCATTAACAATTCAGGATCTTCCAGAAGCTTCTTCAGGTAGTTCAGAGCTTCAGTAGCTAATGCACCATCAATCAGACGGTGATCAACAGTCAGCGACAGCTTCATGTTGTGACCAACAACGATTTCGCCTTCGTCGTTAACAACTGGTTCAGTAGCAATCGTACCCATCCCGAGGATAGCAACTTCTGGTTGGTTGATGATTGGAGTGAACCAGCCACCACGCATAGAACCAATGTTAGAAATCGTAATGGAGCCGTGAGCCATGCTTTCTGGGCTCAGCTTGTTGTCTTCGGCAGCCTGAGCGTTGTCGGAGATTTCCTTAGCAATTTCAAACATACTCTTGGAATCAGCGTTCTTGATGTTCGGGTTGTACAGACCGTGGTCAGTGCTGGTAGCAATCCCAATGTTGTAGTAGTGCTTCTGAACTAATTCTTGAGTACTGTCATCAATGGAAGCATTGAATTCTGGGTACTTCTTCATCATTGCGATGATCGCCTTAACAACGTAAGGCAGGAAGGTCAGGTGAATGCCTTCATCAGCAGCAACAGCCTTGTACTTCTTCCGATTTGCCATCATCTTAGATACTTCGGCATTAGCGAAGACAGTAACCATTGGACTGATGTCGGCAGATTCACGCATGTTCTTAGCAATGATCTTCCGCATGTTGGACAGCGGTTCACGAGTCTCGGCATCTTCACCAGCACCAGTGTAAGGCTTGATGGTGTTACCAGCCTTAGCAACAGGTGCAGCAGCGGTAGCAGCACCAGCAGCTGGAGCAGCACCGTTGAAGTTGTCGATATCTTCCTTCAGTACTTGACCGTGGTTACCACTTGGTTGTACTAAGGAGATGTCAACACCCTTGTCACGGGCATACTGACGAACGGAAGGCATTGCCATAACCAGCTTGTTTGGCTCAGCAAGTGGAGCAACGCCACCCTTAGCAGGTGCGGCTGGAGCAGCAGGAGCAGTGGATTCTGCTGGAGCTTCGGATTCTTCTTCAGCAGGTGCTTCATCAGCGTCACTGCCACCTTCGTCATCGTCACCTTCGACGTTAGTGCTTACGCCGTCCTTGCCATCGTCGATTTCAACCAGGTCGTCACCCTTTTCAACGTGATCGTCTTCCTTAGCATCCAGCTTGGTAACGGTCCCGTCAACTGGAGATACCAGTTGGGTGGTGGACTTATCGGTTTGAATTTCTACTAATGGATCGTCAGCCTTGATAGCGTCGCCTTCCTTAACCAGGAATGAAGCAACGTCACCTTCAGTAAGGCCTTCACCCATTTCAGGTAGTCTGAATTTGTAAGCCATATTAATTTAACTTCCTTTCTAATTAATCAGTAGGCAAAGCCGTGATTAATAGTTAACTACTTGACGAGCTGCTTCTTCAACTTCCTTGGCACGTGGAAGCCATACATCTTCTGCCATTGGGAATGGGTAGACAGAGTTAGGTGCAGCAACACGGGAGATAGGAGCATCCAGGTACATGATGGCACCTTCAGAAATTGCGGAAGCAACCTGGGCACCAACACCGGCCATCTTTTGAGATTCCTGAACAACTACAACGTGGTGAGTCTTCTTGATGGATTCAAAGATGGTGTCAGTGTCAAGTGGGTAGAGTGAACGAAGGTCAATAACTTCGGCAGAAATGTTGTCCTTAGCCAGCTTCTTAGCAGCCTTGACAGCTTCAGGAACCATACCACCATAGGTAACGATCGTAACGTCATTACCTTCCTGAACAACGTTAGCCTTGTCCAACGGAACGGTGTACTTGTCGTCAGGAACTTCACCCTTAACAGAACGGTAAAGACGAAGGTTTTCAAGGAACAGAACTGGGTCGTTGTTTTCAATAGCGGAAATTACCAGACCCTTAGCATCGTAAGCGGAACTTGGGGTAACTACCCGCAGACCTGGGATACCAACGAAGAAGTTTTCAAGGTCATCCCCGTGGAGTTCAGCAGTGTGAGTACCACCACCGTAAGGAGTCCGAATGGTGATTGGCATGTTCTTGGTACCATTGTATTGGAAACGAACACGTGACATCTGTCCGGCAATGGAGTCCATTGCTTCAAAGGTGAAGCCCATGAACTGGATTTCTGGAACTGGACGCCAACCAGTAGCAGCTAAACCAATTGACATGCCCAGGATCCCTGATTCAGCCAGTGGAGTACTGAATACACGATCTTGACCGTACTTATCTTGTAAGCCATTGGTGGCACGGAAGACACCACCGTTCTTACCAACATCTTCACCGAAGACCAGCGTCTTTGGATCTTCAGCCAAAGCAATGTCAATACCTTCAGTAATAGCTTTGATATATGTCTTTTTAGCCATGATTACTTCGACTCCTTTGCTTCGTACTCTTTAATTTGTTCCTTGATATCTGGGGTTGGTACTTCGAAGGTCCGCTTCAACATGTCAGAAACCTTTTCTGGTTCAACAGAGTCGGCTTCCTTCATTTGCTTCTTGAAGTCTTCCTTGCATTCATCAGCGTACTTCTTTTCTTCTTCTTCAGACCAGAGACCCTTCTTGGTTAAGTACTTCCGAAGCCGAATCAGTGGGTCCTTGTCGAACCAAGGCTTTTCTTCTTCCTTGGTACGGTACCGACTAGGATCGTCACCAGCAGAACTGTGAGCACCAAACCGGTAAGTCAAGGTTTCAATCAGAACTGGGCCGTTGCCAGCAGCAGCGAATTCACGTGCTTCCTTGGCAACTTCGTAACATGCCAGTACATCCATCCCGTCGACTTGAACGCCTGGGATACCAGCAGCAACACCCTTTTGAGCAATGGTTTGAGCCTTAGTTTGCAGCTTCCGTGGGTAAGAAATAGCCCATCCGTTGTTCTGGATGATGAATACGGCAGGTGCTTGGAAGGCACCGGCGAAGTTCATCCCTTCGTAGGTGTCACCCTGTGAAGAACCACCTTCACCAGTGTAGGCATAAGCAACGGCATCCTTTTCACCGTTCTTCTTAATACCAAGAGCAGCACCGGCCATTTCAACCATCTGAGCACCAATGATGATTTGTGGACGAAGAGCACGAGCATCAAAGAGGTTCCCCTTGATGTGACCCTTTGACCAGAGATACATTTGAGCCACAGTAGCACCGTGTTGAATTAATTGTGGTAAGTCACGGTATGCTGGGCAAAGAAAGTCTTGCTTTTGGAATGCTGATGCAGTACCCATTTCAGAAGCTTCCTCACCCCAAGTTGGAGCGTAGAACCCTAACCGTCCTTGTTGTGAGAAGCTCATCGTTTGTTCGTGCAGGGCACGTTCCCAAACCATTTTCTTCATTAAGTCTACAATTTGGTCATCAGTGAAATTAGCCATTAAGTCCTTGTTAACAACGTTTCCATCATTATCAAGAATTTGAACAGGCTTTGCGTATGCAGCGCCTTCATCGGCTTTAATCTTTGCAAAGTCAACAGCATTGGCCATTATAAAACATCCCTTTCCAAATCCAATTAACATCATGTAAGCGATTGCCTACTTACAGTTTCTAGTATAGACGCTTTCGGATATAAAACAAGCGCTTTCATAGACTTTTTTAGCAAAATTTGCCTAAAAAGTCTTTGTGAACAAGTTATTTTAAACTTTTCCGTAGCTTTTTACGAAAAAGGGCGATTTTAGTCAGCAAGTTAACTTTAGTATGATAAAATAATTAGATAGAGTAAATTTGGAGGCGAATATTCTTGTATCTGATGAAGGATATTACCCGTGACGGTAATCCCGTTTTGCGGAAACGTGCGGCCAAGGTTGAATTCCCCCTGTCAAAAGAAGAGCAGGACCTGGCCAAGAACATGATGAAGTACCTGGAAGTAAGTCAAGACCCTGAACTCTGCGAAAAGTATAAGTTGCGGGCCGGTGTCGGTCTAGCTGCTCCCCAAGTGGGAGTTTCCAAGCAGATGGCAGCTGTCTTAGTTCCACCATTGGAGGGCGATGACAAAAGCGACGGCAAGCCGCTTTTCAAGGACGTCATCATCAATCCGGTGATCGTCAGTGAATCCGTCCAGTATGCAGCACTGACTGAGGGAGAGGGCTGCCTGTCCGTAGACAAGGACGTTCCTGGCTATGTTCCCCGGCATGACAGAATCACTCTGCGTTACCAGGACGTTAATGGTGAAACCCACCAGATTCGTTTGAAAAACTACCCGGCAATCGTTTGCCAACACGAAATTGATCACCTTCACGGGATGCTCTTTTACGACCACATCAATAAGGAACACCCGTTTGAAGCCCCTGAAGACACGATCATGATTAGCTAAGTAAATAAAAAGCAGCGAAAATTTTCGCTGCTTTTTATTTACTATGACGATTCAAGCGTTTCAGATCACTGACGTATTCCACCGTCGACTCATTCAATAGGTAGGCCACATCAATGTGTAAGATACCCTCGTATTCCCACCAGTCGGTCACTACAAAAACTGGCCGACCGGGCTTAAAAGCACTCAGCTTTTTGTGCTCGGCATAAGCAGTCAGTTCCTGACTTAAACGATCCCGGTCGAGGCTCTTTTCCAGTTGCCGGTAGTCAAAATGGTATTCAAAGGCTAAAACGCCCTTGCCCCAAACATCAGCCACCAGTTGGGAGGAAAGCTGTTTGTCCCAGCCTAACAGCTTCTGCAGGCTTTGATTAACTGCTTCGTCCGTGACCTGTTGAGCACGGTTGCGCAGCATTAAGGTCGCCCGGTTGATCAGGATCCGGTGAATTGCCACATATAAGGCTAAAACGATCAGGATTGCCACTACACATATCCAAAATAGTCGCATTTTCTCCACCTCATTTGGTATAATATCTGTTTTAATGATACCATGTTAGGAAATTCTAAGACAGCATTGATTAGTTGTGCTAGAATAGGTAAAGTAATTAATTTCGATAATAAGGAGTTTTGAACAGTATGACTTTTAAGGTATACTACCAACCGGACAAAACCAAGCGGCCCGTCCGTGAAAACACTCAATCATTATTCATTGAAGCCGACTCTGAAGCCGAGGCCCTTTTGATGGTTGAGCACAACACCGATTACATGATCGAGTACGTTGAACAGTTGGACGACAAGGCCCTCGCTTACGAAAAGCAAAATCCTAATTTTAAGATGACAACATTTGACGAAAAGTAATAATGTTGGTTAGGGGGTTGTGACAAAGTGAATTTTGTCACAACCCCCTTCGCTTATTTACCAAAGGAAGAATAACGATGCATTATTCAATAATCATTAATCCAACCGCGGGAAACGGCTATGCCAAGGAGGCTTGGCTGGCCATTCAGCAGGAGCTTGATAATTTACAAGTTGACTATCACCATCAATTTACTAAGTACGCGGGGCATGCGACCTATCTCGCCACCAAGCTGACTCAAGCCCAGTCAGCTAAGGAAACGGTCGTCATCGCGATGGGCGGCGACGGCACCTTGCACGAGGTCTTAAACGGTTTAATTAAGGCAGCACCGACTCAGCCCCTTCCCCTCGCCTACATTCCAGCCGGCACCGGCAACGACTTTGCCCGCGCCTACGGAATTTCTTTGGACCCCCGCACGGCCCTTCACCAGATTCTGGACGCTGACCAGACTCGGACCATCAACATTGGACACTACCGTGATGCCATTAAGAAGACGGATCACTATTTTCTCAATAATGTCGGGATCGGCTTCGATGCCGCCATCGTCAGTCGGACCAATTCCTCCAAGGCCAAACGAAGACTAAATCGTCATCACCGGCTGGGGCATTTTGCCTACGCTTCTCAGGCCATGGCAGTGCTTTACAATCAAGCGCCTTTCTCCTTGATGGCTCAGGGCGAGCATGGTCGCGAGTTCTTTGAAAAAGCCTACATCGTAGTAGTCACCAACCACCCATACATTGGCGGCGGTTTTCAAATCGCACCCAGTGCTAGTCTCGACCAGAACGGCTTAGATCTCGTGATCGCCGAGCGGCGCAGTTGGCCAACCACTTTCTGGCAGTTAATTCAACTCGCCCATGGTAAGCTGATGGATTCACGGCTGGCCAATCATTACCACGGGCATCGCTTTCACGTCACAACCACTTCACTTGAGTTTGGCCAGGTGGATGGTGAGGAGATGGGGAACCAGTTCATGGATCTTACCATGTCAACAGCTACCTATCCCTTCCGCCAGCAATCCTTAACTGAAATTAAAAAAGACTGATGAGCAAAAACTCATCAGTCTTTTTTGATCTTCAATTTATTTAACTGTTCCGGCAAAGCTTGGCATGAAGTAGCTGCTGATCGTGTAGGTCGCAACGTTCGTCCCCGGCTTTGCAGCAGCGACGTACTGGTTATTGCCGATATAAATTGCGCAGTGGTAGGTTGCACCGTGCTGTCCCCAAAAGAGGATGTCCCCAGCCTGGGCCTGACTGACAGAATGCTGGTTAACGCAGCTCTCCAAGGCCACCGTGTTATGCGGCAGCTGCTTACCCTCGGCATTCTTGTAGACATAATCAACCAAGCCAGAGCAATCCGTCCCGCTCAGTGAGGAACCGCCCCAGACGTAAGGAACACTGTTGCTGTTTGCAATCTTAACAGCCAGGCTGACTACTGACCCCGATTGAAGGTCGCTGGTCGTCGTGCTTTGGTTTTGGTTAGCAGTAGTCGTTGCGGCAGTTTGAGACTGAGTCTGCGTCGTGGCGGACTGGGTCGTCTGCTTTTGCTGAGCTTGACTATTTACCTGTTGAGATGAAACCTGGCTGACAGCAGTGGTACTCGTCGTGGCACTTGCCTGTGGTTGACTAGTCGAAACAGGGGTTGTTGTGCTAGTCGTTACGGTACCAGCACCTTGAGAGACCGGCGTGCTGGTAGCAGCAGATGATTCTGCAACGGTCTGGGAGGCTACTGACTGTGCTTGGCTGGTCGAGGTAACCGCTTCGGCTGACGTCGCAGCAGCTGCCTGTGAATTAGTGACGCTAGCCGTGGAGGCAACTGCAGAGGCTTGGAAAGTCTGTGTTTGTGCAGCCGTCGACTGTGATTGAGCAACGGCCGATGAAGCGCTGACCTGGCTGGTAGCTGTGGACAGGGCTGTCTGCGTACTCGTTGAATTACTCAGACTCGTCTGATTAGCAGCCGGAGAAGTAGCTGGTGCCTCACTTGGTGCTTCACTGACCGCCTGACTCACAGCACTGCTGTCGGTATTAACGGCAGCAGCGGTACTCATTTGACCCGCTGCGCTAACAGGATCAGTGGCACTCACTGTGCTTGCGCTGGCAGGAGTTGCGACCACTGTTTCTTGAGCGCTTGTAGCAGTTGTTTCGACCGATTGACTAACCGGCGTATTCGTTATGCTGGTGGTAACCGCCGTCTGTTGGGTATCTGGCGTTGACAAAACGGCAGTAGCTTGGGAACCATCGACCAGCAGGCGTTGGCCAATGTAAAGCTGATCACTCGTCAACCCGTTTAAAGCCTTTAACGTGCTGACAGAAAGATTGAAGTGTTCGGCAATCTTGCTGAGAGTATCCCCCGGAGCAACAGTGTAATAACCGTTAGCATCCGCGTCAGCCATCGTTTGGTCGCTGCCTGGCAATTGGAGCCGTTGACCAGCGTAAATCAGGTCAACACTGTTGCTGACCTTTTTAATTGCGCCACCATTGGCATTCTCAATTGCCTTGACGGTTGTCTTATTCTCCTGAGCGATCTTCCAAACCGTGTCACCTGCTTTAACCAGGACACTGTTGGCACTAGCAATTTGGGTTGAAACGGCCAGCGCTCCCACTGCCCCTAACGTTCCCATCAGAAGATAATGGGTCACAGATCGATGGTGCACACGTTTAACCATCCGCAAGACTTCCCTTCAAAATTAAATTTCTTATACAAGAATTACATTAGTAGTTAAGTATACAGTTTTAACTTTACCATTTTTTAATAAACTAGTATAGCGAACATACGGTCTTGCTCATAAAAAAACAGGAAATTCTTGCTAAAAGATTCCCCGTTTTTTGATACTAATTTAAAGAATATTTTCCAAGCCAACCACTAATTCGTTTAAGTTGGTAACCTTTTCCAGGGCCACCTTGACCCCGCTCATGAAGGACTGGCGATCAAAGGAGTCCTGGCGAATCGTCAGCGCCTCCCCGGCACCTCCGAAAAGGACCTGCTCGTGGGCGATGTAGCCCGGCAGGCGGACGGAATGGATCTTGATCCCGTGGTAGTCACCGCCGCGTACACCATCCAGGCTCTCCGTCTCATCTGGATTGGTCTCGTGATCTTCCCGCACTTCGGCGATCAGCTTGGCAGTGCTCAGTGCCGTCCCCGATGGCGCATCCTTCTTGTCGGCGTGGTGCATTTCGATCACCTCAACGTCCGGGAAGTAGGCCGCCGCCTCCTTGGCAAATTTCATCAAGAGAACCGCTGACATCCCGAAGTTCGGGGCAATCATGCCACCGAGCTGCTTCTCCTTGCTCAGCTGGATCAGCTCAGCCTCCTGGGCGTCGGTCAGGCCGGTCGTGCCGACGATCGGCGCAAAGCCGTGCTGGAGGGCAAACTTGACGTTCGGGTAAACAGCGTCCGGCAGGGTAAAGTCCACCCAGATGTCGGCCACGCCGTCCTCAATCTCAGCCAGCTGGTGGTAGACCTTGACCGCCGCCCCCAGCTGATACTGCCCTTTTTCTTCGTCCGCCAGGTGGGGGGCCAGGACGGCGGTGAGCTCGAAGTCGGTCAGTGAATTGACCAGGGCCACCGCCTTTTGCCCCATCGCGCCAGCCGCACCGGCGATTAATACTTTTTGCATCTTGCTGACCTCCTTACAGGTTGTCCGGCAGGTCCTGGGCGTTCAGCGAACCAGTCGGCAGCTCCAGGGCCGCCTCCAGTGCACCCTTTTCCTCGTCATTTAAGGACAGGATTGGCAGCCGGCAGCCACCAACCGCGTAGCCCTGGGCATTCAGAACCGCCTTGACCGGTGATGGTGACGGGTACATGAAGAGGGCCGCCATCTTTGGCGTCAGCAGGCGCTGCAGCTGGGCCGCCTTTTGGTAGTTGCCGGAGTACAGCTGGTCGTACATCTGACGCATTTCCTGGGCGTAGCAGTGGGAAGCCACGGAGATGACCCCGTTGGCACCGAGGACCCGAGCAGTCAGGGCCTGGGCATCCTCACCGCTGAAGATGGCGAAATTGTCGGCGGCATGCTCGATGATGTATTCCATTTCCTCCAGGGAAGCACATTGCTTGACCCCGGCGATGTTCGGGTTGTGGGACAATTCGACCACGGTTGCGGCATCCATCTTGACTCCGGTCCGGCCCGGGATGTTGTAGATGATAATTGGAATATTGACCTGGTCGGCAACGGCGGTGAAGTGGGCGATCATCCCTCGCTGATTTGGCTTGTTGTACGGCGGCACGACGACCAAGGCATAGTCAATCCCGTCGATCTGAGCCACCTCATTGGTGAAGTCGATCGTCTCCTGGGTGTTGTTGCTCCCAGTCCCAGCGATCACCGGGAAGCGGCCGTCAATGATCTGGCCGAAGTGACGGTAAAGGTCCAGCTTTTCGTCATGGGACAGGGTTGGCGTCTCACCGGTGGTTCCACCGATGACAAAGCCGTTGCTCCCCTGGGCGATTAGGTGGTTAGTCAGCTTCTCCAGGCTAGTGAAGTCGAGTTCGTTCTGGTCATTAAATGGGGTTACGATTGCGGTCAGTAAATCAGCATTTTGTAAGCTTGTCATAATTTAATTCCTCCAATTAATTCTCTTGCATCCGATGGATCAAAAAGCCGGTGATGGCGTCGACGCCCTTTTGAATGGCACTCTCCTTGGGCGTTAAGGTGGCAGAGTGCAGCTGGGAGTCGTCATCAACCCCCAGCCAGAACATCGTCCCCGGGAACTGGGCCAACAGGAAGCCGAAGTCCTCACCGGTCATCGCCGGCGCGGTCTCAATAAAGTTCACATCCGGGGTCTGCTGCATGTAGTCAATGAAGTCCTTCGTCAGGGCGGGGTTATTTTCTACCGGCCAGTAGCCACCCTGGTTGAGTTCCAGTTTGACCTCCATGTTGAAGCTGGCACCGATCCCCTTACAGATCTCCTCTAAGCGGTGGTCAATCTTTTGGATCATCGTCTGGGTCAGCCCGCGGATCGTCCCCTCAATTCGGGTGTGGCCGGCAATGACGTTGCGAATGCTGCCGCCCTGGATTTTGCCGAGGGTGATTACCCCGCTTTGGATCGGGTCAATGCTCCGCGAGATGACGGTCTGAACCTGCATGATCAGGCTGGCGGCCGCCACCACCGTATCGTTGGCGTCCTGCGGGTAGGCGGCGTGCCCGCCCTTTCCCGTTAGGTCGATGTTGACCTCGGTGGTCCCGGCAAAGAGCGTTCCCATTCGACAGCCGATCGCCCCGGCTGGCAGGTCAGGATTATCGTGCAGCCCGTAGAATTCGTCCGGGCGCCACTTGCCGGTAAAGACACCGTCCTCATAGGCCCGCTTGCCGCCGTAGTCGCTCTCCTCCGCTGGTTGGAAGAAGAAGAGCAAGTTGTCCTTAGGCTGATGGTCACTAAAGTAGCTCAGCACCCCCAGGGCGACGGTCATGTGAATGTCGTGCCCACAGGCGTGCATGACGCCCGGATGGTGGGAGGCATAGGGCAGGCCAGTCTGTTCTTCCACCGGCAGGGCATCGATGTCGGTCCGGTAGCCGATCGTTCGTTGCGGGGCGCTCCCGTGAACCAGGACCAGGATCGCGGTTGGCAACTTTTCCGGCACCAGGATTTCCAGATTGTCTTGGTTAAATTCCTGGATAACTTTTAATAGGTAGTCATGGGTTTGAAATTCGTGCAGGGCCAGCTCGGGAATCTCGTGCAGGTGGCGCCGGACCTGGATTAGTTGTTCTTCAGTCAGCATGACCGTCCCTCCTTAGAGCTTCCGCAGGTCATCTTCCAGGCCGGTTTTGCTCTTGGTCTGATCATCGACGTTCTTGACGAACTTAGCGGGAACCCCGGCCACCATCGTATGGGGAGCAACGTCGTGGGTGACGATTGCCCCGGCCGCTACGACGGCACCCTCGCCGACGTGGACACCCTCGATCACGACCGCGTTGGCCCCGATCAGGACGTTGTCATCAATCCGCACCGGCTGGGCGGAAGCGGGTTCCACCACCCCGGCTAGGACGGTTCCGGCACCGATGTGACAGTGCTTGCCGACGATCGCCCGACCACCGAGGATGGCGCCCATGTCGATCATCGAGTCCGCACCGATCTCGGCACCAATGTTGATCGTCGCCCCCATCATGATGACGGCGTTGTCGCCGATCAGGACCTTGTCACGGATGATGGCGCCGGGTTCAATCCGGGCGTTAATCCCCTTCAGATCGAGCAATGGCACGGCAGAATTGCGGGCGCTGTTTTCGATCCGATAGTTGTCAATCACATCCTGGTGTTGATCGAGGAAGGGCTTGACGTCCGCCCAGTCGCCAAAGATGACTCCGCTGTGTTCCTCGGTAAAGTCATCGATCCCTGCCGGGAAGGTCAGACCTGCCAGGTCCCCCTTCAGGTAAACCTTGACCGGGGTCTTCTTGGGAGCGTTACCGATGTAGTTGATAATTGTTTGTGCGTCTAATTCTGCCATAATCAAAACTTCTTTCTACATATTAATAGGATTACAAATTACTGGGCGTGGTAGGGAAGGTCGAGGTGCACCAGGTCATCCAGGCTTTCCCGCTCGATCACGACCTGGGATTGACCATTTTCGGCAAAGACCACCGCCGGCCGCGGGTTGCGGTTGTAGTTGGAGGCCATTGAATAGCCATAGGCCCCTGTGTCGAGCATTGCCAGGACATCCCCGGGCTTGGTTGCCGGCAGGCCCTGATCCTGACTCAGGATATCGCCGGACTCGCAGTACTTGCCGGCCAGGCGAACGTGCTCCTTGATCGGGGCGTGGGGATCGCTGGCGAGGACCGTTTCGTACTCAGCCTGGTAGAGAGCGGGGCGAATGTTGTCGCCCATCCCACCGTCAACGGTCACGTACGGCTTGAGCCCCGGCACGTCCTTGCGGGAACCAACCGTGTAGAGGTTGTAGCCGGCCGGACCGACGATCGAGCGGCCCGGTTCAATCCAGATGGCCGGCATCGCCAGGTCGGTCGAAGCAATCGCCTGCTTGATGGCCTTGATGATCGCGTCCACGAAGTCTTCCGGCATCAGCGGATGATCACCGCTGACGTAACGGATCCCGAAGCCCCCACCGACATTAATTACCCGGGCTTGGTAGCCATACTTTTCTTGCCAGTGGCTGGCAACTTCAACCAGCTTATTGGCCACCCCTTCAAAGCCGGCCAGTTCAAAGATCTGCGAACCGATGTGGGCGTGGAGCCCTTCCATTTCCATCCGTGGGTTGGCCAGCACCTTTTCCAGGGCCAGGTCGGCTTGGCCGGATGCAAGGTCAAAGCCGAACTTGCTGTCCACCTGACCGGTCTGGATGTACTTATTCGTGTGGGCGGAAATCCCGGGCGTGATCCGCAGCATCACCTTAATCTTGGCGTCCGCCGCTTCCAGGAGATCTGCCAGCAAATCGATCTCGTGGAAGTTATCCAGCATGATCACGCCGACATGGTGACGGATCGCCATTTCAAGCTCTTCTTTCGACTTGTTATTGCCGTGGAAGCTGACCCGCTCCATCGGGAAGCCGGCCTTGATTGCCGTGTAGAGTTCCCCGGCCGAGACGACGTCCACGTGGGCGCCCTCTGCTGCCGCGACCTGGTAGATGGCCACCGCCGCGAAGGCCTTGCTGGCGTAACTGACCGCGTAGTCAACGTTGTTTTTCTCAAAGACCTTCCGGAAACGCCGAATCTGGTCACGAATCTTGGCAACATCGTAGACCACCAGCGGCGTCCCGTATTGCTTAGCCAACTCGATTGTGTCACAGCCCCCGACCGTCAAATGCCCGGCCGCGTTAATCTCTTGCTCACTAATCTGCTCATTCATCTGCTATTCCCTCCATTGCTTTGCGTGGGGAATCAACTGTAAAAAAAGATCCACTGTCTGCGCAAACAAACAGTGGATTTGATTGATCCATTTAATTTGTCGATAGCGCAACGCAGGCTGATTATGTGTCCTGCGACAGTCCGTGACTTATTAGGCCACGCCCCAGCCAACCTAGCCCTGCCAGACTAAGCGCTTCGGCAGCCGCCCTGTTCGGCAATCATCCTTGCTTGGCTGGCTCCGATTGCTTACTAGTGTTGGCTGCGCCTCTTCGATTTATGTTTATAGCTTATACCAAATAATGAGAAAGTCAAGCGGGTAAATTAATTTTTCACAAATTAAATAAGTTGCTTATATGAAGTAAAACGTTATTCTATCGGGTTGACAAAATAAAACGGCTTGCTTATTTTAAGTTCCATGTTAAAATTCGGTTAAAATAATTTAGCAATAATTAGTAAGTCTAATTATCGCCCGCAAGGAGTTCTTAGCAATGAAAGTAGTAAAATTTGGCGGCAGCTCCCTGGCAGATGGGGAGACCTTTGCCCAGGCAATCAAAATCATCACGGCCGATCCCGAGCGACGGGTAATCGTCACCTCCGCCCCCGGCAAGCGGACTCCCGATGACATCAAGGTGACCGATCTACTGATCGAATACGCCCACCGGGTCATCAACAAGCAGCCCTACGACGACGTTCTCACCCAAATCATCAGCCGTTATCAGGCGATTGCCAAGTATTTTAACCTGCCCGCCGAAAAGCTAACCGACCTGATCCAGCGTCTCCACGACCTGCCCGCCGGCAAGTACCCGAATAACCACTACCTGATGGCCGCCTTCAAGGCCCACGGGGAGCGGTCCAACGCCATGCTGATGGCGGCCGTCTTGAACCATCTTGGCTACGAGGCCCGCTTCGTGACGCCAACTGAAGCCGGGATCCGGGTCACCGGGACGCCCAATAACGCCAATGTCATCCCCGAGACCTACAGCCTGCTGGACCACTTCACGGCTAAGCAAAGCGAACTGCTCGTCTTCCCCGGTTTCTACGGAATCACCCTGGCCGGCCACATCGCCACCTTCTCCCGCGGCGGCTCTGACATCACCGGGGCAATCCTGGCCCGCGGGCTCCACGCCGACCTCTACGAAAACTTCACCGACGTCGACGCCATCTACTCGGCCAATCCAAACGTCATCGACGACCCCGAGCCGATCACCAAGATGACCTACCGCGAGATGCGGGAGCTCTCCTACGCGGGCTTCTCCGTCTTCCACGACGAGGCCCTGATTCCGGCCATCCAGGGCAACGTACCGATCAACGTCAAGAACACCCAGCACCCGGAAAAGCCGGGAACGCTGATCGTGCCGGACAAGAATTTCCAGCCCCGCGACATCGTCACCGGGATCGTCAGCGGCAAGCACTTCGCCGCCCTGTACCTGCACAAATACCTGTTGAACAAGCAAATTGGTTTCACCCTGCGAATCCTGCAAATCCTGGCCAAGCACGGCATCTCCTATGAACACATGCCGTCCGGGATCGACGACATCACGATTATCCTCGACCGCGACCAGATCAATGATCAGCTGATCGACGAAGTCAGCAACGAGATCCAGGAAACCGTCAATCCCGACCACCTCGAATGGATCGACAACTACGCGATCACGATGGTCGTCGGCGAGGGCATGCGCAACCGGGTCGGGGTCATCAACGATATCCTGGAGCCGCTGGCCAAAAACCACATCGCCGTGCCGATGATCAACCAGGGGGCCTCCCGGATCTCAATCATGATCGGGACCTTCGACAAGGACGCCGACAACGCCGTCCGGGCCATCTACCACCGTTTCTTCGCCAACTAAGGAGGAATTTTTCTATGCCAACCCTACTGAAAGTCCATGGTTCAGCCAACCAATTCTTCATCCTCGATCAAACCACCTTAAACCAGTCCCTGACCGACGCCGAGCTCGCCAGCTTGGCACAACAGCTCACCGATCCCCAGGACGGCCTCCTCGGCGGTGCCGACGGGCTGCTGGTCGTCAATAAACCGACCCGGCCCGGTTCCCAGGCCCAGATGCGGGTCATCAACGCCGACGGGAGCGAGGCCACGATGTGCGGCAACGGGCTGCGGACCGTGGCCCGTTACGTGGCGGAACGAGACGGGCTGGATCACTTTGCCGTTGACACCCTGGACGCCAGCCTTCAGGTGCGGCGCCAGCCCGACCTGGCCGACGGTGTGCCCGCCTTTGCCGTCGAGATCTCGCCGGTCCGCTTCAACCGGGAGGCCCTGCCGTATGAAAAGCTCGGCCACGACCGCTTGCTCGGCACCCCGGTTCCCGAAATTTGGCCCCAGCTGACCTTCTCCGCCATCGCGGTGCCGAACCCGCACCTGATCTCATTTGTTGACCGGCCCGCCCTGCAGGATGACGTCCTGGGCGTGATCGGGAAACGGCTCAACGGAGCTAACCCCTACTTCACCGACGGGGTCAACGTCAACTTTGCCCATATCCTGGGGCAGAACCAATTATTCGTCCGAACCTACGAACGGGGCGTCGGCTTTACCAACGCCTGCGGGACCGGAATGTCGGCCACCAGCCTGGCCTTCGTCCTCCTTCATCCCGACCAGGCCAGCTTCAACCAGCCGATTGACGTCTTCAATCCGGGCGGCAAGGTCCGCACCATCGTCCACTACGAAGACCAGCACTACTGGATCGAGCTGATCGGCAACGCCACCTTCACGGAAAGGATCACGGTGGATGAGGTAGACCTGCACCAGGCAAACGTCAAGCCGGGACAGGTCCAGGTCGAAAGCACCGGTGAACAGGCCGCCTACCAGGCGTTCGTCAACCAGCTTCCCCACTTTGACCTGGTTGATTAGCCTTCCAAATCACATTCAAAAAGCCACCGAAAACTGCGTCAACACAGTTTTCAGTGGCTTTATTGGTTTAGCACATTGAAACGATCCCCATGGTGGCCACGAAGATCCCCATGAAGAGCTTGACCAAAAAGGCCCGCGACGGCTTGTTGGTCAGCCAGATGATCACTGTCGGGGCGAGCAGGGCCCCGGCCAGTGAACCCGCAATCAACCCGCCGGCCGCCTGCCAATCAACATTGCCCCCAGTGAGGTGCAGCAGGGCCCCAACGATTGACATGCCGACCAGCACGTAGGACGAGGTCGCCGAAGCGTTCTTCATCGGCACACCGAGGATCAGCAGGCCGGCCGTGATTGGTCCGCCACCACTCAAGCCCGCAACACCGACCATCAAGCCACCGAGGATCCCGTAGAGGACACTGGCTAGTCCTGGCGACAGGCGGTGGCGTTTACTGGGACGGTTGTGGTAGAGCTGGTAAATGATCTGCAGGCCCAGGGCGACCAGGATCAGCCCGATCACGACCTTATAGATCTGCTGAGGGATGAAAGGCGAGATGAAAAAGCCGATGAAAATACTCGGGATGGCCGCCAGCATCATCCGGCTCCCCAGTTTGAAGTCGATCAAGCCCTTTCGGTAGTAAGACCAGGCACCGATTACTAAAGCCGGCAGCGCCGTCACAATTGAGGTTGCCGCCGCTGCAGCAGGGGCGAGACGAAAGATCCCAGTTAAAACGCCGAGGTAAATCGCCCCACCACCGCCGCCGAGCGAGATCACAAAGATTCCGACGAGAAAGCCAATTAAGATTAACGAAAGCAGCTGCAGCAATTTTCCTTCCCCTTTTCAAAAATGCAAAAAAGTGCTGAACCGGTTTAACATGGTCCAACACTTTCCAAATGTTAATTGTGGTTGAAGAGCGTGTCGATGGATTGGTGGTTGTGAATCCGGACAAGCGCCTCGGCCAGCAGGTCGGCAACGGACAGCCGGACCAGCTTCTTGAAACACTTCTCCTCCGGCAGGTTGATCGTGTCGGTCACGATCATTTCTTCCAGTCCGGAACCTTCCAGGGTGTTGACCGCATCCCCGGACAAGACGGCGTGGGTTGCGACCCCATAGATCTTCTTGGCACCAAACTTCTGCAAAGCAGCCGCCGACAGCTTCATCCGGATTCCGGTGTCCACAATGTCGTCGACGATGATGGCATTGCGATCCTTGACGTCCCCAATAACGTACTCTGGAACCTCCTGGATGTCCCGTTCCCGAACCTCATCTGCCCGGTTGTCGACAATCGCGATTGGGGCCTTGATCCGTTCCGCAAGCTTCCGTGCCAGACTAACCCCAGCATGGTCAGGGGAAACCACCACGGCGTTGTCACCGGTCAGGCCCTGCTGTTCACAGTACTTGGCTAGCAGGCTAGTGGCTTGAAGGTGGTCCACTGGAATATCAAAGAAGCCCTGAACCTGGGCGGCATGAAGATCAATCGTTACCAGACGGTCGATCTGATCCATTTCCAGCAGGTTGGCAATCAGCTTAGCGGTGATTGGTTCCCGACTGCGGGCCTTGCGATCCTGCCGTGCGTACCCGTAATAAGGCATCACAACGTTGATCTTAGCAGCACTCGCCCGCCGCAGGGCATCGACCATGATCAACAGCTCCATCAGATTGGTGTTGACCGGGTCAGAAACGGACTGAACCACGTAGACCTCACAGCCCCGCACACTCTCGTCGATGGTAATCTTAATCTCCCCATCGGCGAAGTGGCTGATCGAGGCCTTGCTCAGCGGCAAACCGATCCGTTCGGCAATGGCCTGGGCCAGTGGCCGGTTCGAGTTTAAGGCAAACAGGCGGACGTTCTTAGCATTCTTAATCTGGGTCATCATTTTGCTCCTTTTGTTCTATGCAAAAAATTCACTTTCATTATCGCAACAAATCCGCGGGCAATCAAGTCAAAATCTCGACTAACAGTCCTGGGGCCGGATGCCGTTCATCCCGATCATGGGATCAACCGCCTCCTGCTGGATCAGTTGGGCCGTCAGGAGGCGTGGAAAAGCCGGATCGATTAGCGCCGACTGAGGTGACTGGGGCGTGCTAGTCTGCTGTGGCTGGGCTGCTGAAGATGCCGGTGTCACAACACCCGATCCCCCGTTGGCCGGTGAATCCAGCGGCGACTTCAAGTCAAAATGACGCTGCCAGACAGTCTGGAGCCGCTGGAGAAGGGTTGTCTTGCGATTAACCCCCGTATTATGGATTGCTGTCACCAGGGCCGCCGGTTCACCGATCAGGACCAATTTCTCGGCCGCCCGGGTGATAGCCGTGTAGACCAGGTTGCGCTGCAGCATTCGATTAAACTGTGTTACCAGTGGCAAAAGGACCATCTTGAACTGGCTCCCCTGGGACTTGTGAATCGAAATGCAGTAGGCCAGCCGGATTTGGCTCCACTCCTGTCGGCCATAAGTAACCTCGTTGCCATCGAAGTCGATCGTGATCGTAGCCGTCCTCTTGGCGCCTTTCTTTCCCCGGGCCTCAATCGCGGTAATCCGACCGATATCGCCGTTAAAGACGTTGTTTTCCGGACTGTTCACCAGTTGCAAAACCTTGTCCCCCACCCGGAAGGTCTGTCCCCGGAATTCGATTTCCTGCTTATCCTTGGTCGGCGGGTTGTAGGCCGCCTGAGCCAGCTGATTGAGATTGTCAACCCCTGCCTGACCACGGTACATCGGCGCCAGGATTTGGACATCGTCGGCCGAATAACCCCGCTTGGCTGCAAGATCAATAATTTGGTGCACAATGCTTGGCACCTGGGGAGCGTGGCACTGGATAAAGGAACGATCGGCCATCCGATTGGTTAAAGTAGCCGGCAAGTGGCCCTCCTTGATGGCGTGGGCCAGCGGAATAATCGTCGAGTCGGCCGATTGGCGGTGAATATTGGTCAATTCCACCTGGGGCAGATCACCAAAGGCCAGCAGGTCGTGGAAAATTTGACCGGGACTGACCGAGGGCAGTTGATCCTTGTCACCAACTAAGACGACGTGCATCGAGGTCGGGATCGCCTGAACCAGGGTCTTAAAGAGGAGGGTGTCAACCATCGACATCTCGTCGACAATCAACAGTGAGCCCTTAATGTCACGGGCGTTCATGTCCGTCGGCACCTCTCGGCCATTGAGCCCCAGCATCCGGTGAATGGTGCTGGCTGGCAGGTCAGTTGCTTCGCTCATCCGCTTAGCCGCCCGTCCCGTTGGCGCCGCCAGCAGGACCGGGAAGGAATTGTCCTTGTATTCGCCGAGATTTAAAGAAATTTGGTGCAATTCGGCATAGGCCGCTACGATTCCCTTGATGATAGTTGTCTTGCCGGTCCCGGGTCCCCCCGTCAGCAGGAGAAGTTTATGCGTCAGCGCTTGCTTAATCGCCTTGGTCTGGACCGGGTCGTATTTGATTCCGGCCTGGGTGCTCGTCTTAGCTACTACCTGATCCACGGTGGCCGGGTCAATCTGCTCGCCGGGGGCGGTGAAAATCCGGTGGAGGTTTTCGGCGATCTGCCACTCTGCTTTAAACAGCGCTGCCGGGTAGATCCGCTGTTCCTCGTAGCTGATGGCGTTTCTCTTCTCAAGGGCCACGATTTGATCAGCCACCGCATCAACACTCACCATTCCCCGTTCGTCCGCGTTCAGCAGGGAAACAGCCTGCTGGAGGAGCGGCTGGGTGGTGGTATAGGTGTCCCCAGTTTCCATTGTCAGGTCGTCCAAACTCTGAAAAATAGCCGCACTAATCCGCCGCGGATCGTCGGCTGGCAGTTTCAGGTGGGCCGCCACCTGGTCGGCTCGTTTGAAACTGATCCCATCAATGTCCGTCGCCAAGCGGTAGGGATTCTCGCGAATGATGTGAAGGGTTTCGTCGCCGTACTTGTCAAAGATAGCACTGCTGAGGTTGCTGCCAAAGCCCAAGTCATTTAAGCCGATAATAATCTGATCCATCCCCTGGCTGGCGTTGAGGTTCTCCACCAGGGACTGCTTGACCCCGTGACGGAGGTTGAGGGCATCCAAAACGTGGGGATCAGCAGTGATCTTTTCGATTGCGTTGGTTCCGAGGGTATCGACGACCTTTTCAGCCGTTTTCTTTCCCACTCCGCTAAACCGCTTGCTGGCAAGGAACTCGATCAGCCCTTCCCTGCTCGTCGGTTGGTTAACGTGGTAAGACTGGGCCTGGAACTGGCGGCCATAGCGGGGATGGTCGACCAATTGACCCTCAAAGCGGTAGGTCTGGTCGTCACTGAGTTCACCAAAGCTCCCGGTAACCGTGATTTCGTTCTCGTTCCAGTCAAAATTAGCATCCTCCACCGAGACGATCAGTACCTTATAGAAGGAGTCGGGGCTGGTGAAGATTTCCGATTGGACCTGACCAATAAAAAAAGACGGCTCCGCGGGCGTCTTAAATAAATCGATTTCGTCAGCCATTGAAGTCATCCTTTCATGTTCCGAATGTTAATCACCCTGGTTTGTGCGCAGGGTCTTTTCAATGTCGTTAATTCGTTGTTCACTCTTCTGGTAGTAGACTGGGTCCAGCTGCTTGGCCTGGGTCAGGTAATCCTGGTAGGGCTCGCCCAGAACCATGGCAACCAGTCCCCGATTGAACTGGGTGTCGGCGCGGCCCGGATGCCGCTTCAAGATTGCATCGTAGTAGCCCTTAGCCTGCTTGAATTCGCCCAGCGCGAGGAGTGAGTCCCCAATCACCTGGTTAATGTCCGGGTCTTCCTGGCGCAGCTCATGGGCGGTCAAGCCGTAAGCGACCGCCTGCTTGTGCTGCCCCTTCTTCATGTAGCTCTGGGCCAACATCAGATAGGAGTCGGCCTTGCGCTTGTCATCCTTGATCTTGTTGTAAAGCTCAATTGCCCGATCGACCTTCCCCACCTCATAGTAGAGGTTGCCTAGCCCATAGTTTAGTAGATCCTGGGCCTCTTGGTCATTTTTGGCCTCAAAAATCCCGAGGGCCTTCATGAAGAGTTCCTCGGCTTGCTGGTAATCGTTCAAGCGGGTCAGCAGTGATCCCAGGTCATAGTAGTTGTTGACCTTGTCTGGGTGTTCGTCGATGGCCTGAATTAACTTGTGAACCAGCTTTTCGGTTTGTTTCTTTTCACTATCACGAAAATCTTTCTTTTCTGTCATCTCATTCACCTCTTAAATCGTGTCGGTTGGATCAACCTTCGTCTTGTGAAGGTAGGACGTGTCGTTCCACTTCTCAAGTTCAAAATGCTCAGCATCAGTGGTTTGAAGAATTGTGGTGGAGGTGTTAGACAGCCCACCCCGATCCTTCAAATGCGCCAGTGGGGTCCCAAGCAGCGCATTGATGGTCGCATTCAAAGCCGCTCCATGGGAAACGACCACGATGTTTTCGTCCGGATTGTTCCGGCAGAATTCCTTGATTGCCGTCCCGACCCGGGCAATCACCTCTTGAAAGCTCTCACTTTCGATTAACTGGGCATCGTACTTGTCAGGATGGTGTCGGAAATTGTCCAGCGCTTCCGGCCACTTGGCCGCCACCTCATCGAAATGCATCCCTTCCATCTTGCCGAGGTTGAATTCTGCCAGGCGACTATCAAGCGTCAGTGGGATCGGCCGATTGATATTATCAATCAAGCGCTGAGCGGTCACCCGAGCCCGCTTCAACGGACTGGCGTAAACGTGGGCAATTGGCACCGGCCGCAGGGATTCGGCGAGTTGTTCAATCTCGTGGTAGCTGGTTTCCAGCAGCGGCGAATCTCCATGAGCACCCTGATAGCGGGACTGGAGGTTCCATTCGGTTTTTCCATGACGAATCAAATATACTTTTGTCAATTTCTATCGCAGACCTTTTTTCTAATTTACTAATATTCTACCAAATTAAACGGTGAATGTTCATTCGAATAATAAAAAAGGCTGAGGAACTCCCTCAACCTTTAATTTTGGCAGATTGCAAGAAATAACTTGAACGAATTTAATGACGTAAATTAAGCAGGAAGATCTCGATTGGTGTGCGCCAGTTAAGACATTTAAGTGGCCGGGAATTCAGATACCAATTGATTTGAAC
>NZ_JAOVYZ010000070.1 GCF_026413145.1 Limosilactobacillus kribbianus
AGTTCGCGTGTGGTAAGATGATGATAGGTCATTTGTGATATCCTTTGCTTTTGTTTGTGGTTATTCAAAAGTCTATCACAGATGGCTTTTTTATGTTTCTAACTTAATTTTACAAACCGGGAAAATAAAAAAGTTGAAAACTAACACTTTGGTGAGCGGATAGTTTTCAACCTACTTCAAACCGAACTTAATAAGCTCGATAGTAATAGCTAAATACCTTAAAGCTATTACTAATTTAAGTATATTATTTTTGCTCTTCTTTTGCAATTAATAAGACCTTCCTGAGCTTTTAGGTTCGTTTGAACAGAAAAGAAAGGAAGGCTTTTGTATTATGAAATACACCTTATGAAATACATTAGTTGTGATTGCGATAAAGTGCTATATCACAATGAAGAATAACAAGATCCTAATTTAGAAGTCTTTGATGGGCTTAAAGATTCGATTCTTGATTACCTATTTGTTGCGGATGATAGTGAATGGGAATCACCTATTACAACGCCGGAAGAAGTGGGTACCCGTGAACAGAAAAATATTATTTCTCATCAATATGTGCTGAAATACCCAGGCTATCCGACAATTGGTTATATTTTATATAGAAATGAGAATGATAGGCCATTTAGCTTCTGGGATTTATTAAGCGTAGTCAAACAATACCTTAATGATGTCTGTTATAAGCAAAAATATTCTGATATGGAAATTAAAGGTTATGCTAAAAAGCTTGCTGAGCCAACTGAGACTATTAAAAAGAATCTTTTTTCAACTCGCATCCCTCCGATTTTGGTTGCTGGGTATTTTGGTGGCGTAGATGTCTCGGCTTATGTTGATTGGTATAAATATTTGGACAATGTTAATAGGAAAAACGAGGCAAATGTAATCACACTATATCAACATGCATTTTTTACCCGCCAATTTGTTGCAGAAATCGTGAGCCCAGATCGCCATTGTAAAGTGCCTTTGACATTACAATATCGTGACATGATGGCGTTGGGACCGCAGGGTGGATTAAAGAAAATTGGCGAAATGGTCAACCAACCAAAGATTGATACGACAATTTGGGATAAGGAAGACGGAAAGCCATCTGGTTATTACAAGACGCATATGCGCGAACTATTGCAATCGCGTCCAAATGATTACAAAAAGTATGCCATGACAGATGCTGAAATCACATTAAAATATCTTGGCTTCGTGTTGCGTATGGAGCAAGAAGCGTACGAAGCGGGACTGTTAAAACAAATGTATATTCCTGCAACTCTGACTGGTTTGTCTGACCAGTTAACGGCACACTATTTAGAACAGCCTTACAGCCGAAAACAAGTAGCTAATTTATCACGAAAGATTTTTGGCGATGAATTAGAACAATATTTACGGCCTAAATATTACAATCAACTCCCATCTAATGAAGAAGAGTGGGAAGAACTTGTATCAGAAATTAGTAATACCAAAAGGAAAAGCGTAAGGCAGAAACATCAAACGCTAATCAGAAAACTAGAATCATATCTATCGCGTGACTCAATTGTTACTGCACTAAATGAAAAAGGTCAGCCAATTGAGTTATTGAATACAGATGATTTATTGCAACGGATTAATTTTGAAAAGCTCTATGAGTTAAATCCAAAATTGAAAATTGAAGATTTACTCAATAAAGAAAAGAAGATTCGGCATTATAAGCCTGTGGCGAAAATTAGTAATGATGTAGCATTAAAATTCAACTCGCTTGCTTATCAGTTTGCGCGAAAAAAATCTAATGAATTATTGACATGTGAAGAGTTAGTGGATTATTTGTGGGAAAAATCTGTATATAAGAATTATTTCAATAAGAAATGCAATAGGTATGAGTTGTTAGAGGTTGACTCATCATATTGGATGGCCAAAAAAGTTAATTTCTTTGGCACACATAATGGATACTATTTTACTGAAACAAGTAGTTATAGCCCTAAGCATGAAAAAGGTGTACATGACATGACCACATTGCAAGCGGACGATGCTTATAATTCGGCATTTTCAATGGCACTAAAAGCATATACCGGTGGTCAGAATTTATGTTACAACCCCGGCATTATTGAAATGCCGTACGTGTATGATATTGATCTTAAATCAAGCTATGTTAATGCAGGACTTTTGATTCCTGACTTAAGGCTAGATGTTCCTCCGTTAATGGAAGTAACGAATAGTAATAGTAAGCATTTTAAGAATTTATTGCCGAAAATGCCGAACGGTGCTTTCACAGTTGGTGTTGCTGATGTGGATTATAAACTACCTAAGGACATTAAACGGTCACCATTAGGCGTTAAAGCTGCAATAAAAAATGCTACACCGCGTTATGTTACGGAACACAAACGGGCAATCTTACCTTTAATTACACTGATCGATCTTGTTGAAAATTATAATGCTGAGATTTATGTTCATCGCTTAATCGTTCCAGATCAAAAGAAACTTACTGGTAAACTCGTTAATGTTTGCCCATCTGGTAAGGCACAAGCATGGACTCTTGAACAACGCAATTTAGCCAAGAAAAAATATGGTAATAAATCTGCTGAGCAAGAGCTTTTTAAGCTATTGGGGAATGGTGCCTATGGAAAGACTGCACAAGGCTTGAATGCTAAAACTTCAAAAGTATTTGGGACAAATAATAGTTATTATGTACCCGTATCTAAGTCGACTAACCCGCTCATTGCAATGCAATATACTGCTATTGCTCGATATCAAGTCAATTTTTTAATGGATTTGCTCGATCGCCTTTACCCCAATAATCTTATCCCATCGGTTACAACGGATGGATTTATTTGGGCGGGCAATCAGCCTCTTGATAAGGATGAGATTGTTGAAGCAATTCGAAAAAATGCCCCAAAACAATGGGTTGACGTTAATGATAATTACTTTAATGGAAATTTCTTTGAATTCAAGTCAAAATTGATTGATGACAAAAAAGAGTGCTCAAAAAACACTACTCTTGTTAATCTTAAAACACGATTTAACTTTACTTTAGACGGCAGAATTGAAGCACTTGCGGGAGTACGAAATGTATCATTACAAAGTATCTATCATGATCTGATAAATAACGTTACCACGATTAAAGTCGATCAACACCGGCTTTCAAGTCTCGATGATATGAAACATCGAATTGACAATAAGCATCTAATGTCAGAATGGGATCAACCAACGTATCAATCATTATCATTTGACTTTACCAGTAAGCCAATTGATTTTCATGATAATGGAGATGGAACTGGGTATTATAATACAGAGCCTTTTAAGACGGTTGAAGAAGCAGAAACATTTAAAGAAAATATGAAGACTTATGCTCAACTGTTCCCACTATTTGATTCAAAATACGCCTATGCTTTTCTGAAATTAGATAATTATTTAGTTCGCACCCGTAATGGTTATAAAATTGCTTGGGTTAAAGAAGATGTAATCTTAAAAGGTAATAACTATCTAGATTTAGTTCACAACTACCAGAGCAATTATCGATGGAAAGTATTGCTAAGATACTTAGCTAAGCATGAAGAAAAATATAATCTGAAGGCTATCTATAATGATATGTTTTTAAGCCGTTACAGTTCTTTCTCTGGTTTTAAGCAAAGCCTTAAACGCTCTAAAGGTAAGTTCATCAACCCTTTAGTTGAGTTAAAGGAAAATTGGTATCAGAAACTTCGCAAATATGAAATTAGTTAAAGCTTTGCTGTTGTAAAAAATTTATGAAAACAGACCGGATTAAAATTAGGAACATAAAATATAGGAGGAAATAAAATTATGGATAATACTAATAATCTAGAACTCGAAAGTGAATTGTGTGGTTTTCACCTTTATGAAAAAGAGGGTTCAGCTAGGGCTCATATCTTGGATCCTGAAAATGTCGAAAAAGAATATTCCCTTTATTCTGGCAAAAGTGCATATGACGATATTTGGGATATTATTAATATCTTGGACCGCATCAATTTAACCAGTGCCAAGGATGATTGGGGGTACTATGACATGGCAGTAGTATGCTATATGGATGAATTAGGATTAAAAAAAGAAGATTTCAAATTAGATGAAAATGGTGAATTCGATCTTGATGCAGGTGAACCACTTTCTACGATTTCTGAAAAAGAAGCAGAATATTTTAAAGGGAAGCCACTTGAAGACCTTGTTGGGTATTGTTACAGCATCAAAGATTATATTGGATCACCTAGTTATAAGCTTTATGCGGTTGTAACTACATCCCTAGATGATATGGCACATAAAGTGGAAGTTGGGGATTTAGAGTTTGACGAAAGTGGAAATGTTGATTTATCGACAAAGAATGTCCTCCACTATATTGAAGACGATATTACAATTGAGGCGCGAATTGACGATTTGCTTGGTTCAAGCTCTCCCGATTTGGATGAGCTTGATGAAGCAGAATCACTTCTTCCGATTTATGAAAAGTATGAAGGCTGTAAACAATTTGTTGACAGCTACAAGGAAACGATAGCTGAGTTTAGGGAATCACTTAATGAAGACTAATAAGGGGTAAATTATAGTGATGAAAAAGGAAGTACCAATTTGGCATAAGGCCAATTTGACGATTAATGAAGCTGCTGCTTATTCAAACATTGGCTTGAGCAAGCTAAGAGAAATGACTGAGAGCGAAGACTGTAATTTCGTGTTGTGGGTTGGCAATAAGCGATTGATTAAACGTGTCCTCTTTGATAAGTATTTAAGCGAAATCTACTCAGTTTAATTAGCTCTTAAAATAAAGACTAGCATGCTAAAATATTGGTATGCTAGCCTTTTATCTAACTAAAGGAGACTTTACCATGATAAAACGCCGTAAGGATAGCAAAAATAGGGTGCTAAAAACGGGAGAAAGTGAAAGGAAAACAGGTGGTTATCAATATCGGTGGGAAACAGGAGATGGAAAGCGCCATTATATTTATGCCCAAACTTTAAGAACGCTTAGAACTAAAGAAAAGAAAATAGTCCATGATATTGATGATGGAATTCGAACTAATAATCTAAACTTAACCTTAAATGACCTATACAACATTTGGATTAATGTGAAGAAAGGCTTGAAACCTAATACCTTTAACAATTATCGATACATGTACGAACATTTTGTCCAAAAAAGTATAGGATTATATAAAGTACGCTCGCTGCATAGAACCGATATTAGACGATTTTATAACAATTTAGTAGATGATAACGGCCTCCAAATTAATACGGTAGGTACAATACATTTAGTTGTTCATCAAGTTCTACAATTGGGCGTTGAAGATGATATACTGAGAAAAAATGTTAGTGATGGAGGTTTAAAAGAACTGAAGAAAGTTAGAGGATTGCACGGTACTAAACGCAAAGCTTTAACAATAGCTCAGCAGAAACTCTTTTTAGATTTCATCAAAAACGATCTAAAATATAAGCATTGGTATCCTACTTTTGCTGTTATGATAGGTAGCGGATTAAGAGTGGGTGAACTAACTGGCTTACGCTGGCAAGATGTCGACTTAAAGAATAATATGATTAATGTCACCCATACATTAGTATTCTATGATCGATCAAAAGCTAGTCACACAGGATTTGGTATTAATACGCCAAAAACTAAGGCTGGATATAGGTCTGTGCCTATGATAAAAACGGTTAGAGAGGCCTTAATCAATCAAAAACAATATCTAGAAAGCAATAATCTCAAGTCTGTTGATAATATTGATGGATTTCAAAACTTCATTTTTATTAATCGATTTGGTCACGTACAACATCAGGGAACGCTAAATAAGGCACTTAAAAGGATTATTAGAGATGCAAACTGTGACGTTTTAAATAGAAATCCTACTATTGATGAAGAAACTTTATTGCCTGATTTTAGTTGCCATACATTAAGGCATACATTTACAACCAGGCTAATAGAATCAGGTATGAATGTTAAAGTTATCCAAGAAGCATTAGGACACTCTGATATTCAAACCACACTTAATATTTATGCGGACGTGACGAAAGAACTAAAAAAGCAACAGTTTGCTCACTTTGACGATTTTATTGCTGAAAATGATTGAATACACCTTCAATACACCAAAAATACACCATTTTTTTAAAACTTATGAAGAGTTGTGACGGGATATGAAAGATAAGAATGCTAGTAATAAAGTAGTGACAAGATATGGAGACTTATAAACGATAAAATTTCTTTTCCCAACGATGCGTCCGGAGAAGGAAAGCAAGAATAAGAAGAAGTAGAATTAAAAAATACCCAATCGTTTTTAGCGGTTGGGTATTTTTGTACTCAATTAAATACAGGATAATTTTTAATTACTGCTGAAAAGGAGAATCAAAATAGAAAAAATAGTACGGATATTATTTTGAACGTGATATGTTTTATTTGCTCATATCCGTATTTTATCCTGATTATATGTTTTAAAGTTCACTTTCACAAAAGTAATTTAAATATATTTTAAATGGCGTTGACAATTATTACAATTAACTGTATAGTAGTTAGCGTTGTACGGAGCAACGGAACGTTAATCGATTTTAATTAAAAATGTTGTTGACGTTTTATCGCTTGTATGATATATTATAAAAGTTGCTTGTTATGAGTTGAGTCAAAATGGAAACAAATTTCTTGTTGACAGACTTGTGACGATGTGATAAAATAATTTTGCTGATTTTGATCAGTAAATGGTAGACCTTTGAAAACTGAACAAAGTTTCGACGAATCAAATGTGTAGGGTCTTCAATCACTTCGGTGATTTGAAGCAAAGCATTTGCGAAGTCAATTCGCTTAATAACTTTTAATTTGAGAGCTATCTCAGATTCTTATATTTTATATGAGAGTTTGATCCTGGCTCAGGATGAACGCCGGCGGTGTGCCTAATACATGCAAGTCGAGCGCACTGGCCCAACTGATCTGACGTGCTTGCACTGAAGTGACGATG
>NZ_JAOVYZ010000071.1 GCF_026413145.1 Limosilactobacillus kribbianus
GAATTTAACCTATACCAGTTGACCAAAGCCAATGATAATTAGAGGTTATCATGCGGTGACCAGAAAACAAGTTGTATAGTAGCAAAATCCGAAAGGATATATTTATAGAATACGAGGAGGATATGGGATGAAAAAGCAGAAACATTCACGGCAATGGCTCCGCTGGACGGCGGTAGTAGTTCTGCTGGTTGTTGCGGTCTGCTTGATGTTTAACCAGCAGATTAAAGAACACCTGGTCAATACTTACCGGCCACAGATTACCCGGCAGACGATCAAGCGGGACTCTAAGAAGAAAGCGACCTATAACTTTAGCGACGTTAAGGATCTTAACTTCCAAACCGTTGCCAAGGCCCGGGCAAAGAAACAGCCGATCAATATTATCGGTGAGATCACGGTACCGGACATCAAGATGACAATTCCAATTGCCAAGGGGGTCGATAATACCACCCTGGCGCTAGCCGCTGGAACGATGCGATCGGACATGAAGATGGGGCAGGGAAACTACGTTCTAGCTGGGCACAATATGGCCAACGGCAGCAAGATTCTCTTCTCGCCCCTGTACTACCACGCCAAGGTTGGTCAGATGGTCTACATCACTGATTTGAAGAACGTTTATGAGTACAAGATTTACCAGCGCAAGTACATTGCCGCCACCGACGTTCAGGTGGTAAATAATACTCAGCAGAAGATCATTACCTTGATCACCTGTGATGCCACCGGGGCGCGGCGGTTGATGATCCGTGGTAAATACATCAAGAAGGAACCATTTAGTCAGGCCCCAAAGAAGGTTCAGAAGAACTTCAGTGAGAAGTACACGACGGGGCGCAATTCATAAAGATAATAAAAATTCCATCGACAACCACTTGGCTGACGGTGGAATTTTTTAGTTTCTAATTTAACTGCTTGCGGATAATGGCGAGCCAGTGTGGCAGGGCGACGGCAAGACTCTGGTAGGTATCCTCGAAGCGGTGGGTGTACCAGGGATCGGGAATCTCCGCGTTCTCCTTGCCAGGGACCGGCTCGTTTGCCAGGTGAATCTTGCCCATGGCGTTTTTGGGAGCCAGGCGGTGGAGCTCGTCCAGGTTCATCCGGTCCATGCAGATGATGTAGTCGGCCCGTTCAAAGTCCTCGTTCGTGATGTGGCGGGCAATCAAGCCGTCCGTCGATAAGCCGTGTTGATGCATCACGGCCGCGGCACCCGGGTGGGGACCATTGCCGATTTCCTCGTAATTCAGCCCGGCGGAGTCGACCTTGATCTGATCACTAAGCCCGGCCTCCTTGACTAGCTGGCGAAACATTGCCTCGGCCATCGGGGAACGGCAGATGTTGCCGAGACAGACAAATAAAACATTCACGTAAAACACCTCGCTTTTGATTTCTAATACTATCATACCCAAAGAGATAAGCTTTTGCTAAGGAGGCGCCAATTTAATTTTCTTTGCCGGGCGGGTTTGGTAAAATGGGATCAGTATTAACAAAAGGAGGAATGATTGATGACCTGGATTATTGTAATTGTCATCCTGGTGATTCTCGTGGCGATCTACGTGGCCCTCTATAACGGCCTGGTTCAGCTGCGGGTTCACGCCCAGGAATCCTGGAGCCAGATCGACGTGCAGCTGCAACGGCGCTCCGATTTGATCCCGAACCTGATCTCCACCGTCAAGGGCTACAGCAAGTACGAAGCCTCGACCCTGGAAAAGGTGACCCAGTTGCGGACGGAGCTGAATAACGTTCCGGATACGGACCGGGCAAAGAAGATGGAGGTTTCCAACGAACTGTCCGGCACTCTGCGGACCCTGTTTGCGGTTTCCGAAAACTACCCGGACTTGAAGGCCAGCGCGGAATACCAAAAACTGATGGAGGAATTATCCAACACTGAAAATAAGATTGCCTACTCTCGGCAACTGTACAACAGCACGGTTGCTGCACTGGATGCCAAGATCCAGAGCTTCCCGAGCAATCTGGTTGCCAAGATTCATCACTTTACGGCAATGGACTACCTGGCAGTCCCAGAGGAATCCAAGACCGTCCCGAAGGTTTCCTTCGACGACTAGGTGACGAGCGATGCTATACCAACAAATTGCGCGCAATAAGCGGAAGACCGTTCTGGTGATGGTGGGCTTCTTCCTCCTGGTTGCGTTGATCGGCGCGGCGATTGGCTACCTCTTCGCCCGGTCGGCGATGTCGGGGGTGATTATTGCCGGGGTGATTGCAGTGATCTACATGGCGGTAATGATTGGCCAATCGACGGAGGTCGTCATGAACATGAATAATGCTCGTGAAATTCACTCGGCGAGCGAGGCCCCGGAACTTTGGCACGTTGTCGAAGATATGGCGATGGTGGCCCAGGTACCAATGCCACGGGTTTTCATCGTCAACGACCCGAGTCCGAACGCCTTTGCGACTGGAAACAACCCGGAGCACGCGGCAGTTGCGGCCACGACTGGCCTATTGCAGATCATGAACCGGGAAGAATTGGAAGGCGTGATGGGGCACGAAATGAGCCACGTCCGTAATTATGATATCCGCCTGCAGACGATTGCCTTGGCGTTGTCGGCTGCTATTTCCGTCTTGGTGAACTTTGCCGGGAACTTTTGGTGGTTCGGCGGCAGCCGCGACGATGATGACGACAGTGCCGGCGGCGTGTTGGCCATTATCGGTTCAATCCTCCTGATTATCCTGGCGCCCCTGGCGGCTACGATTGCTCAGATGGCCCTGTCACGGAACCGGGAGTATCTGGCAGATGCTGGTTCGGTGGAACTGACGCGGAATCCGCATGGCCTGATTTCGGCACTGGAAAAGTTAAAGGGGGCTGAACCAATGCAAGCGGCCAATCCAGATAGTGCTGGCCTTTACATCAGTGATCCGGAGCTCAACGCCAAACATCGGCCCTTTGCCCACCTCTTTGATACTCACCCGCCGCTAGATGACCGGATTAAGCGGTTAGAAGAAATGTAAAATAGGCTTATAGCACTGCCTGGTATTTTAGATCAGGTGGTGCTTTTGTGTTGCATTTCGATAACAGCTGATTCTTTTGATGGTTCTTGAAATTTAGGCGCGCAAAATGATATCGAACAATGGAAAGATGTTGAGTTAACCAGCGTTTCTTTCGATAGCCGTCACCTAGAAGCGGGAGCACTTTTTGTGCCGCTTCAGGGAGCACAGGACGGTCACCGCTTCGTGCCCAACGCCTTTGCCAACGGAGCCGGGGCGGCATTGTGGGCAAGCGACCATGAAATTGTTGACCACGAGCATCCCTTGCTGGTGGTAGACGATCCACTAAAGGCTCTCCAAAAGCTGAGCAAGTACTACTTGCGCAAAATCAACCCGATTGTGGTGGCCGTTACTGGCAGCAATGGTAAGACGACCACCAAGGATATGATCGCCTCGATTTTGAGCACCCAGCTGAACGTGACGAAGACCCACGCTAACTTCAACAACGAGATTGGGGTGCCGGTGACCCTGCTCAACATGGAAGCAAACACGGAAGCTGTCGTTGTTGAGATGGGGATGGACCGGTTTGGTCAGCTTGACTTTCTGAGCAAGTTGGCGTCTCCGGACATCGCGGTCATCACGATGATCGGCGAGGCCCACATCGAGTTCTTCGGGACCCGTGACCGGATTGCCGATGCCAAGATGGAGATCACACATGGCCTGAGTGAGGATGGGACCCTGGTTTACAACGGTGACGAGCCACTGCTCAACGACCGGGCCGCCAAGATCGACCAGCGACTGGTTCGCTTTGGCCGGCACCTAGACGATGATATTTACGCTACCAGTGTCAGTGCCGGTGAACGCTCAATCGACTTCCAGGTCAACGAATGGCCGGATAAATCCTTTACCATCCCGATGGTGGGTGAGTACAACGTCAATAACGCCCTGGCTGCCATGGCGGTAGGCCAATTGCTGCACATCACGCCGGACCACATGAAGTCCGCCCTGGCCAACGTTGAGCTGACGGAAAACCGGGCCGAATGGGTGGCCGGCAAGAAGGGCGAGCAAATTCTCAGTGACGTTTACAATTCCAACCCGACCGCGGCCAAGCAGGTTTTGAAGACAATCTCGGCAATGCCCACGAGTGGCCGGCGCTTTGCGGTTCTCGGAGACATGTTGGAACTGGGAGAAGCCAGCCCACGGTTGCACGCCAGCCTAGCTAGCCAAATTGACCCGGAAAAGATTCAGGAAGTTTACCTGGTTGGTCAGCAAATGGCGGCGCTGAAGAAGCAATTGGAAGAAGACGGTTACCCAATGGATGCCGTTCATTACTACCAGGCAGATCAGTTAGACCAAGTAGCGACGGATTTGCAAGCCATGCTGCGTGGTGACGACCTGGTCCTGCTTAAGGGCAGCCACGGGATCCACCTCGAACGGGTACTAGACGCAATTAAGAAGTAATTAATGAATGAAACGGTGGGGCTGTGGCATTAGTTACAGCCCCATCTGCATAACTAGGAGGAATATTTTTGAAGTTTAGCGAATTAGGCTTATCGGAAAGCTTGTTGAAGGCCATCAAGCGCAGCGGTTACGAAGAGGCCACCCCAATCCAGGAACAGACGATCCCGATGGTCTTAGATGGCCAGGACGTGATCGGTCAAGCGCAGACCGGGACTGGAAAGACGGCTGCTTTTGGCCTGCCGATTATTGAACATGTCGACACCAAAGATCCAGATATCCAGGCGATCGTGATTTCGCCAACGCGGGAGTTAGCCATCCAGACCCAGGAGGAGCTTTACCGTCTGGGCAAGGACAAGCACGTTCGGGTTCAAGTAGTCTATGGTGGGGCCGACATCCGGCGGCAAATTAAGAGCTTAAAGCAACACCCACAGATCCTGGTCGGCACGCCCGGTCGGCTGCGGGACCACCTGCATCGCCACACGGTCAAGTTGGATAACATCAAGACTTTGGTGCTTGATGAGGCCGACGAGATGCTCAACATGGGCTTCTTGGAGGACATTGAAGCAATCATCAAGCAGACACCAGCGGATCGGCAGACCCTGCTCTTCTCCGCTACGATGCCGCCGGAGATCAAGAACATCGGTGTTAAGTTCATGACCGATCCTAAGATGGTGCGGATCAAGGCCAAGGAACTGACCACCGACCTGGTTGACCAATACTACGTGCGGGCCAAGGACTATGAGAAGTTTGACATCATGACCCGGCTGATTGATGTCCAGGATCCGGCCCTGACGATTGTTTTTGGTCGGACCAAGCGGCGGGTTGATGAATTATCCAAGGGCCTGATCGCCCGGGGTTACAACGCGGCCGGTATTCATGGCGACCTCAGCCAGGATCAGCGGACCAAGATCATGCGTCAGTTCAAGAATGGTCAGCTTGACATTCTGGTTGCCACCGACGTCGCTGCTCGGGGGCTTGACATTTCTGGGGTGACCCACGTTTATAACTACGATATTCCGTCCGATCCCGACAGCTATGTTCACCGGATTGGCCGGACGGGCCGGGCCGGGCACCATGGCGTATCCTTGACTTTCGTGACCCCGAATGAGATGGACTACCTGCACGAGATTGAAAAGCTGACCCGGGTCCGGATGCTGCCGTTGAAGCCGCCAACGGCTGAGGAAGCCTTCCGGGGTCAGGTTGCCACGGCCTTCAACGACATCGATGAGCTAATCGCCCAGGATTCAACGGACCGTTATAAGGATGCAGCCGCCAAGCTTTTGGAGACTCATGATGCTGTTGACCTGGTGGCGGCCCTGTTGAACAACATGACCAAGGAAGCTGCGAGTGAGGTTCCGGTCAAGATCACGCCGGAACGACCGCTGCCACGGCGTAACCGCCATAACCACCAGCGGGGACGCAACGGCAATTCCGGACATTATCGTCGGCATGATGGTCACGGTCGTCGGCACGGTTACCGTTCCAACGGCCATCGCTCAGACAACCATGGCAAGAGCCACTCTAGTCGGCACGCATTTAACATTCGTCACCGGAAGGACGACTAAACAACCTAAGATTAGTTCAGAACGAAGTGGGAAAGAACTCGCAAGAGAAGTTCGTCTTCCCATCCCCGTCGACGCGGAGCAAGCCTATTTGGGAGACTAGCTTCGCGTCGCAGCCAGCTAATTTATAGGCTATGTAACAGCAAAGAGGCTAGGTTAATTCCCCAATGTCATTAAGTTAAGCTATTGACATTTGGGATACCAAAAGAGTGAGCCTTTATTTACGGCAGATTGTAAAATTTAAGTTGAACATTTAAGTGGACAGAAAAACCCATCAAGGTCTTTAATGGTGTTACCACACAATCCATTAGAAAGAAGGACCTTGATGAGCACCACTATTTTATCAT
>NZ_JAOVYZ010000072.1 GCF_026413145.1 Limosilactobacillus kribbianus
TGATAAAATAGTGGTGCTCATCAAGGTCCTTCTTTCTAATGGATTGTGTGGTAACACCATTAAAGACCTTGATGGGTTTTTCTGTCCACTTAAATGTTCAACTTAAATTTTACAATCTGCCATGATTAAATCAATTATTTCTTCAAGAAGTCCGGATCCTCAAATGCCGGGTGCGGATACTTATAGAACCCTTCGCCCGACTCTTGACCAACATGTCCGGCGTCCACCATTGTCTTTAGTTTGTCGGCAATCTGTTGATGAATTTCTTGGTGCGTCGACTGAGCCAAGTTCTCTTCCATCTGCAGCGGCGTCCGCAAACCAACCATGTCGAGAATCATGAACGGTCCCATTGGCGAATGCGTAGAGATCATCCAGTCCTTATCGATTGTTTCTGGGTCAGAAACATCGTTGGCCCACAGCTGGAGCGCTGCCCCGATCAGCGGCATCAAGACCGCATTCAGGACATAGCCGTGCTGTTCCTTATGAACCTCAATCGGTACCATCTTAATGGCCCGGGCAAAGTCGACAACCTCCTGGTAAACGGCCGGATCAGTCTGGTTCGTCCCCATAATTTCAGCAACATTGAACTTCCAGATCTTGTTGGCAAAGTGCATGTGTAAAAACTTCTTTGGCCGGTCAACGTACTTCACTAACTGGCTTGGAACGAAGGATGAGGAGTTGCTAGCAAAGATGGTCTTTTCCGGGGCCACGGCTGATAATTCTTGGTAGAATTTTTCCTTCAGGGCCAACGATTCCGGCAGTGCTTCGATTACGTAGTCGGCATCGGCAACAGCTTCTTTAAGGTCGGTGGTTACTTTAACAATGTTATTCATCCCGGCCTGGAATTCTTCATCCGTTAATCCCATGTCCCGCTGATAGTCCTCTTTAAGTGCATTCAGCCGCCGGGTCGCCGTGTCAATGTGATGGTTATAAACCGTTACCTGAAAACCACACAGCGCTGTTTGATATGCAATTTGACTGCCTAAAACCCCGGCACCGGCAATTGTTATTTTCTTAAAAGTCATCAATATCACCCCACCAATCTATTTCTTAAGAAATTCCGGATCTCGAAATGCCGGGTGCGGATACTTGTAGAAGCCTTCACCGGCCGTAACTCCAGTTTTTCCTTCGTCAATCATCGGTTGCAGTTTATCCGCAATCTGCTTGAACAGGTCACTGTGCCGGGTTTGGTAAAGCTCCAGCATGATGTTTTTAACAGTATGCAAGCCCACGTCATCAAGCATTGCGAAGGGACCAACTGGCGCACCGGTGGAAATCATCCAGTCCTTATCAACTGTGGCTGGATCAGCAACTCCTTTTGCCCACAGGCTCATCGCACTGACGACAAACGGGATCAACAGCGAATTCAGGACGTAGCCCGGTTGTTCCTTGCGAATGGCGATTGGCACCATCTTGATATCATGGGCAAAGTCAACAACCGCTTGGAACACAGCCGGATTGGTCTGGCTAGTTCCCATGATCTCAGCAACATTGCACAGCCAGATCATGTTGGCAAAATGCATGTTGAGGAATTTAGCTGGCCGATCAACATACTTGACCAGCTGGCTTGGGATCATTGTTGAAGAGTTGCTGGCAAAGATGGCCTTTGCCGGGGCCACCTTCGATAATTGCTGGTAGAACTTTTCCTTGACCTCTAATTCCTCCGGCAGGGCTTCGATAACAAAATCTGCGTCCTGGACCGCGGTCTGAAGATCAGTAGTAAAGGTCAGGTTGTCGAGCCCTTTTTGAAAATCTGCCGCGGTCAAATGAAGATCGTGCTGGTAACTACTTTCCAGTGCCAGCACCCGTTTCTTTGCCGCGTCTGCATCTAGGTCGTAGGCGGTAACCTTAAATCCATTCAGGGCCGTTTGGTATGCGATCTGGCTGCCCAATACTCCGGTTCCGGCAACGGTAACGTTCCGAAATGACATATTATCAGCCTCCTATAAGTACCATGTGCTATCATAACCACCTCTACCCTAACATCAAAGCGCTTACAAGTTTAGCAATTGTACTCAAAAAGAGGAAATTCACTCATCAGTAAATTTCCTCTTCATTTTAGTATTTAGTTCATCTTGCTGACTTCTTCTAAGAACCACTTGTTGAAGTAGTCGGCGTCGATGTCCACACAAACCTCGGCGTTGGTCTTGCCATCGTGGTAGGCACCACGGATGTCGCCAACCAGAGCACCGATTGCCGGGCCCTCAGTCTGAACGTCAACCCACATCTTCTTGGTCGTGAAGGCTTCTGGGTGAAGCAGGTAGAAGATGGTGTTAACGTCATGCATTGGTCGTCCTTCATCCGTCCCGTCGTTGTAGTGGGTGATCAGGGCGTGCAGCATTTCACCGGTCTTATTCAGCGTCGCTAACTTGGCAATCGTGTCCTTGGTCAGCAGAGCCTTCAAGGTTACGTCCAGGCCAACCGTAACGATCGGAATGCCAGCATTGTACATGATCCGCGCAGCATCCGGGTCAGTGAAGACGTTGAATTCAGCAACGCTGGTCATGTTTCCACCGGACAGGGAACCACCCATGGCCACGATCTTCTTGATGTGGCTCTTTACTTCTGGGTACTGGCTGAACAGCAGGGCGATGTTCGTGTAGGAGCCGGTTGGCACCAGGATGACCTCGTCTTCGGCCATGATGGCGTCGTGCAGGGCTTCAACGGCCGTCTTGTCAAGCGGCTTGCCGTAATCGTCGCCGAAGTCGTAGCCAGGCATCCCTGATTCGCCGTGAATCCGGGCAGCGTCCTCAAACGGCTTGATCAGTGGTTGTTCGGCCCCGGCGGCCACCGGAATGTCCTTGCCGAAGAAGTGAACAATCTTCAGAGCGTTGGCGGTCGTCTTGTCGACGGTCACGTTCCCAGCAACGGCGGTGATCAGCTTCAAGTCAATTGCGGGGTCGTTGATGGCCATCGTCAGTGCGGCAGCGTCATCAATTCCCGGGTCAGTATCCATAATAATCTTCGTAGCCATAATTATTTCCTCCTTAGAAAATGCAAGCGTTTACGAAATAGTGGTTAAAAAAAGCAGCTCTAATAGCTGCTTTTTAGTTTTTACCAAACGAACAGACCAACAAAGGCTGCTGATAACAGGGATACCAGGATACCGGAAAGTAAGAGGTAACCAATGTTAGTAGCGATGTAGTCGTTATCTTCCTTGTTTGCCAGGCCCTTGAAGGCACCGATGATCATACCAAGAGTACCGAAGTTGGCAAAGGAGGTAACGAAGACGGTCAGAACGGCCTTCAAGTGTTCTGGGTAGTGGTTGATCGCACCGGTAACCTTACCCATAACAACGAATTCGTTGGTAACCAGCTTCATCCCCATGTCCTGTGACAGCATCCATGCCTGGTGTACTGGCAGACCCAGCAGCCAGGAGAATGGGAACATGATGACACCCAGGATGCTTTCCAGGGACAGTGGCTTCCAGAACAGACCCAGGATCTTGTCGATCAGGGCAGCCAGGGCAACGAAGGCAATAACGTTGGCGATGATGATCAGGATCAGCTTACCAGCGCCCAGGATGGAGTCACCCAAGAAGCTGAAGAATGGTTCCTTCTTACCGTTGTCAGTAGCACCAACCTTTTCGATGGTATCTTCTTCAGGAGAAACCTTAACTGGGTTCAGCATACTAGTAGCAATCAGCGAGTTCATAATGTTGATAGGCACAGCAGTCAGAATGTATTGACCAGGCATCATCAAAATGTATGAACCAAGGATTGAGGCAGTAACACAAGACATTGACATCATGGCCAGCGTCAGGTTACGTTCCTTACCCATCTTCCGAATCTGCATACCAGAAACGGCCAGCACTTCGGTGTTCCCTAAGAACATCATTTCAACGGCAAAGAATGATTCGAACTTTGGTTGACCAGTAATGTATGAAAGTCCCCGTCCGATCCACTTGATAATCCATGGCAAAAAGCCAATGTAAGTCAAGATATCGAACAGCGGAACAATCATCAGAATTGGCATCAGTGCCGAACAGATGAAGTTCAGGTTCTTAGTGTTGTACCAAGCACCCAGTGCAAAGACAGTCCCCTTTGCGGATACGTCAACGATCCAAACGAAACCGTCAGCGGCAGCCTTAACACCGGCACGTCCTGCGGCAGAACCAGTCAGGAACCATGCCAAGATAAGGTTAATGACAATCATAATACCGACAGTCTTCCAGTTGATGGCTTTGCGGTCCTTGGAGAAGAGCCAGCCGATTGCGAGGAACACAATCAGTCCCAGAATATTGATTGCGAGATACATGTTTACACCCCTTATAAAAAAGATAGAGAATTTTGTTGATCCCGCTCCTCAGAATTGAAAAATAATTGCTTTGTTCCGCGGGTCAACTTTTGCGACATCTTTAGAATATCTTAAATACTTCCCTCTGTAAAGAAGAATTTATAACGGCATTTGTGAAATGAGATCGTTTACAAGGCATTTGGAATCGCTATAACGTTTTACTTACGGGACTTTTTAGCACTAATCATAGTAAAAGTCCTATTTCACAAAGGACAAAAAGTTTTTGTAAGCGGTGTCATCCATTAACAAAAAAGAAGAGAAATTGCCGCCAATTTTGGTAACAGTTTCTCCGCCCCTGCCAAGGACCTTTATTATAATAATTGGCATGGTTGTAATCAATATTTTTCTTAAGAATCGACCGGATTATTTCGCGCATTCCGCTGACTACGATATAATGAAAATATAACAAGAAAACGTTTGCGAAAGGAGTCTAAACAAGATGGATAAGGCAAAATTAGTACAAATTGGTCACTCTGACGTTTACGCACCCCCGCTGGGTCTTGGAACCAACGCGGTCGGCGGCTATAACCTTTTCCCCAACCTTAAGGATGAAGACGGACGGGAACTCGTGCGTGCCGGCCTCGATAGCGGCATCACCCTGCTGGACACTGCTTTTGTCTATGGGCTCGGCCATTCCGAAGAATTAGTCGGCCAGGTTTTGAAAGAATATGACCGGAGCAAGGTTGTTCTCGCTACCAAGGGGGCCCAGGACTTCTCCACCGGCGAACAGGTAATCGATAATAGTCCCGAATTCTTGACGGATCAGGTCAACAAGAGCCTGGAACGACTGCAGACTGACTATATCGATATCTACTACATCCATTTCCCAGACCATGACACCCCAAAGGCCGAAGCAGTTGGTGCCTTACAAAAACTCAAGGAAGCCGGCAAAATTCGGGCCATTGGGATCTCCAACTTTAGTCTGGATCAGATCAAGGAAGCCAACGCCGACGGCTACGTGGATGTCGTTGAAGACGAGTTTAGCCTTCTCCACCAGGACCACCTGACCGAGGGAATGCTTGACTATCTGCACAATCACCAGATTAGCTTTGTCCCGTACTTCCCACTGGCATCAGGACTATTAACTGGTAAGTACGACCACCACATCGACTTCCCAGCCGATGATATCCGGAGTCAAATTGCCGACTTTAGCGAACCGCGGTTCAGCAAGGTTCTCCAAGCCGTTGATGTTATCCGGCCAATCGCTGCTGCCCATCAGGCAACGGTGGCTCAAACCGTTTTGGCTTGGTACATGCAGAATCCGCTGATCTCCGTTGTAATTCCGGGAGCTAAGCACGCCGACCAGGTCAAAGCCAACGCCAAGGCTATGGGCGTCAAACTGACTGAGGAAGAATACCAAATCATCGAAAAGGCCTTTGAAGGTTTTAAGGAAACGACAAGCGGCAAATCGCTAGCCGATCCAGACTGATGATATTTCCCGGGAAATTAAATTTAACTTTTAATGTGAGTGGGAAATAGCCATCCGTCCCACGGTTATTTTCCCCGTTATCAAAATGAGGTTGGGTTAATTCCCAACTTCATTTTTGTTTCGTTCACAAAAAAAACGGAGACAATCAAATGTCTCCGTGCTTCCGAATGGAAAGATGTCGGCCACCTGTTAATGTATCAAGATCCGTTATTGTGTCTTTATCTGCAGTTCTTTCGCCTATGTGAAGAACCCTTACAGCTTATAATCATTTAGGTTGTAGATATGGCCACTAATTTTAGCTAACATACTTTTCAAGGAAACTAAAGCGTTTCATGTGGAGTCAATGTCATTAAGTTAAGAGCTTGACAATTAGTGGTCGGTTCTTACAGGATGTCGTTTGAAAAGTAATTCGTTAATTTTAAGGCCACCTAAGTAGTAATCGCGGTTACTAATTAGGTGGCCT
>NZ_JAOVYZ010000073.1 GCF_026413145.1 Limosilactobacillus kribbianus
GAGAATTTAACCTATACCAGTTGACCAAAGCCAATGATAATTAGAGGTTATCATGCGGTGACCAGAAAACAAGTTGTATAGTAGCAAAATCCGAAAGGATATATTTATAGAATACGAGGAGAATTTCACTATGCAAGCAATCCTCTTCGACCTCGACGGAACCCTGACCGCCTCGGGCCCTGGCATCATTAAATCGGTTCAGTACACCCTTGAGCAGATGGGCTGCCCCGAACCCGACCCGCAAAAGCTGCGGTTCTTCATCGGGCCCCCGATCATCACGGCGCTGCGTCAGTACCGTCCGTTTAGCCTGGCGGAGGCCAAACGGGCGGCCGCAATTTATCGGGCCTACTATCGCGAGCACGGCGTCTTTGACAACCAGCCCTATCCCGGGGTCACCCACATGCTGCAGGCTCTCCGAGAAACTGGTCTCAAAGTAGGAGTGGCCTCCTCTAAGCCCGAGAACCTGGTTCACTTGATCCTGGAACACTTTGACCTGGCCCAGTACTTCGACGAGCTGGTGGGTGCCAGCCCGGACGGCACGCGCGCCGGCAAGGCCCTGGTGATTGAGGAAGCTTTGCGCCGGTTGGATCTGGCGGATGCTCGCGACCAGGTGCTGATGGTCGGCGACACTTACAACGACGTCAACGGCGCTAAGGAGACCCAGTTGGATTGCTGGGGCGTCAGCTACGGTTACGGGACCAAGGATGAGCTGCGCGATGCCGGGGCGACGGTGATTATCGATGACGTGCCAACCCTGGAGGAGAAACTGCTCAAACTCGCTAATTAACGAAAAAATCGGTGCAAAATCAATTGCGATTTACACCGATTTTTAGTTATTGTTTGCAGGACGCTTTGAGGGGATAATTGAGACAAAGAGGAATATGAGGAGCAAAAAGAAAAATGCTGACTTACCAAGCCCTCTGCGCCGCCTTTGAGCAGGATGCCGATCCCGTTGTGGCCGCGGGGATGAAGAAATACATGCGCAACCAGTTTGCGTTTTACGGCTATCAGACCAAGCCCCGCAAGGCCATCTACTACGACGGATTGCGGGATGCGAAAAAGTCCGGGCAACTTGACTGGGAGTTGCTGGAACAGTGCTGGCAGGACCCGCACCGCGAGCTGCAGTACTTCGTATGTGACTACCTGATTGCCATGGAAAAGCACCTGCAGATGACTGATCTACCAAAGATTGAACGCTTCGTCCGCTCCAAACAGTGGTGGGACACGATCGACGCCCTGGTGAAGCCAATTAGCTACCTGACCTGGAACGATCCGACCGATCCGGCGTTGATGCTGAAATGGTCCCAGGATCCCGACTTCTGGGTCCGCCGGGTGGCAATCGAATTTCAGCTGCTGCGGAAGGACGAGACGGACACCGCGCTACTGGCACAAATCATCGAAAATAATCTCGGCAGTCAGGAGTTCTTTATCAATAAGGCGATCGGCTGGGCCCTGCGTGATTACTCGAAGACCAATCCTGACTGGGTGGCGGACTTCATCGATCGGCACCAGGACGACTTGAGTAAGTTGTCGCTCCGTGAGGGCAGCAAGTATTTGTAATAGCAACCAAACGAAAAATAGTTGAAAGCAGCTCAATTCTGTTTCACGGGGAACAGGATTGAGCTGCTTTGCTGTTTATTTGAATAGGGTGAAGGAAGGGATGATGATTGGCCCCTTGGATAAACTTGTATATACTTAAGGCGTGGAAGTAATTGGATATCTATAGATATTGGAGGTCTTGAAAAATGGAAGAATCACTCAAATTAGGTCAGTGGGGTAATTCCAGTGCAGTTCGCCTCCCCAAGGAGATCCTTAAAAAGGTTGGTATTACCCCTAGCGATGATGAGGTTTCAGTTCGTGTAACTACTGATGCGATCATCATCAAGCCTAAAAAAGAAGAAAAATTATTAGATAAACTATTTGAAAATTACGATAGTAAGAAGCCGTATCCTTTTGAAGTAGTTGATAAAGGTGGAGCGGTTGGCGAGGAACTCTATTAAAAGATTCGTGCGAGCAAATTAAGTAGCGTTTTAGCACGAAAATTTTAATGTTTGGAGGTAATGTCATGGCATTATCTGAGCTCCCATATGGACGGGGTGACATCATTTTGGTGTCAAATGACTCCAAACCTAAAAACAATAATGAGCAAAAAGGGTTACGTTCCTGGCTCGTTGTAAGTCGCAAATTGTTAAATGAAAATGGACCTTTTGTGTGGGCAATTCCATTTACAACGACGGAAAGGGAATATCCATTAGCGTATGACTGGACTAAAAAAGGCCCCAATACCAAGACGTATGGGACCCTTCTATGTGATCAATTAGTTACTTTGGATGTTACTCACCGGTGGACAAAATTGGTGGAACAGACAGTCGTGCCCACAGAGGTTGATTTAATGATTCAGGCAGTTTTAGGTTACAAATAAAAAATCCATCATTAGGAAGTGATGGACAACGAGACTATATGCTTTCATGACAGTTTAAGTATATAGTCTTTTTTATTAGTGTAAAGAAAACGTCTGTTTTGATATTACGACTTTTGCACCGCCTTACGTCCGTACCGCACCCAATACAGCGTTGAAATCACGATCAGGAAGACGACCCCGATCGACACGGAAATTCGGGTATCCGGATTGATGAACATGAAGATCAGGATGATGATCAAGAGGGTGATTGAGAAATAGTTGGCGTAAGGGTAGAGGGGCAATTTGAAGGGGTGATTCTGCATGATCTGCGGATTCTGGCGGCGGAACTTTAATTCCGAGATCAGGATCACGAACCACGGGACCATCCCCGGCAGGACGCTGGAGCTGTAAACCACCACGAAAAAGCTGCTGGCCGACTTGTTAATTGCGGTGGCGACGACTCGATACCAATCTTCGTTGATTAATAGCCGGGCCTGATCGTGTGGCTGACCGCCGCCACCGGGGTAGATGATGGTCTGATCGACGGTGATTGCCTGCCGGTCCGCAGTGGTCGCGGTGATCTGGCAACCGAGCTCACGCAGGTAGCTGTTTTCTAAATAAACGTTCTCGATGGTTGTTCCTCTCCTAAATAGTGGATTTTGTCAACTATTGCTGTGAAAAATTTAACCGAGCGGCGCGTGGATCATCTTGACGTGGGGCGTGGACTTGTAGATGAAGGGCTCACCCTGGCTTTCGAAACCGACCCGGCGGTAGAAGTCCTGGACCTGTTCCTGTGATTCAATGAAGATTGGGGCGTCAGGATAATTGGCCTTGATCGTCTGCATGATCTGGTCCAGCAGCTGCCCGCCCATTCCCTGTCCGCGCACGGCCTTGCTGGTGACGACCCGGCCAAACGAAACGGTCTGGCCGTCGTCGAGCAGGAAGACCCGGGCGTAGGCGACGATCTGGCCATCCGGCGTTTCATTAAAAATGTGAATAGCGGCTAAATCGCGGCCGTCGACTTCCTGGTAGATCCGCTTCTGGGCGACGACGAAAACGGACGTCCGCAGCTGCAGAATGGCGTAGAGTTCCTTAGTAGTTAGTTGATCGAAGTGCTTGATTTTCCACATAGTAGTATTCCTTTCTTACTTAAACAGCAACTGGTTGATAGTCATGATGCACTTGAAGTAACGCTCCTGCTCCTCTTCCGAAAGGTCGCCGATCAGGCCTTCGATGAGCAGGTTGGATTTCTGGTTGATGTCGTCACAGACCACTTGGCCCTTGTCGGTCAGCGCAATGTTGACCGAGCGGGAATCGGTCGGTGACGGGGTCTTGGCAATCAGGCCCTTGTCGGTCAGCCGCTTGATGGTCCGGCTGGCATAGCTCTTGTCCAGCTGGAGCCGATTGGCAACCATCATCGGTGTCGACAGGTGGTTGATACCAATCTCGAGGAGGATGCGCCCCTCCGGCCAGGTGAGTTTGGTGTCAAAGGTGCGCTTGTTCAGCACCCCCAGGACCTGGGTGTAGTGGCGGTTAAACGCCCGGACTTCGTTGATTTGCTGTTCAGATAGCATCTTTTGGCCTCCGTTCATTTGTTGAAACTGATTATAGGACCTTTAGTTGACTTTGTCCATTATTTTTTAAGAAATAACAACCCGGGCTTCAACAGAGTAGTTTCTGCCAAAGCCCAGGTTTAGTAATTAATATTTAGATCAGACCGTCGCAAAGTTCGTCAATAACGTCCTTTACCGGCTTGATTTCGTGAATTGTACCGATCCCAGTACCAGTCGAAACGTAGCCATTATCGGTGTCGCCCATTAGCATCCCTACGCGCATTCCTTGCGTGCCACCCATTGCCTTATTAATTTCGGCATTCGGTGCCAGTTCCTTATCGAGCTTCAATAGTTCAGCAGGCTTTTTGCCAGGCAGGGACCGCCAGTATGATGGTTCAGAGCGGAATAAACCGAGGTCCTCACCGGTAGAATTGACAATTTGCTCTTTAATGTTTTGGGCAACGGGGCTCTCGTCAACAGGGATAAATGCACTTCCGCAGAAGAGACCTTGTGCTCCTAGGTCGAATGCGGCCTTGGCGCTTCGGTTATCACAAATTCCACCAGCGGCCATGACGGGTATGTGGTCAACAGCGTCCACAATCAGTGGAACGATGGAAAAAGTACCGATAACCTTGCTTGGCAGCATTCCTCCCTCATCGAACCCGGTGGCGACAATCACATCAACACCGAGCTTTTCAGCCTTCTTGGTTCCTGCAATAGTGGGGTTAAGTTCACGGAAAATAATCTTGACGTTGTGCTCCTTTAGCTGGCTGACGATATCTTCGTGCAGTTCCCCTGAATAAACAACTGCCGGCACGTTTTCCTCGAGAACCATTTTGAGCATCGGGGTAAAGTAAACATCATTTCCCAGCACGTCGGCCCCTTCTGCGCGGTACAGATTGACCGCAAATGGTTTATCAGTTAACTGGCGAACTTTCTTGACTTCACGCCGCATCCGTTCTGCCGTCTTCTGTGGCGATTTGGTGACAGTAGTTTGACCGGCGTTGGGACCAAGACAACCTAAACCGCCAGCATTGCTGACCGCTGCGACAAGGCGAGCGTCAGTAATCCAGCCTAAAGGTCCTTGGACGACTGGCTTGGTAATGTTTAATGCTTCGCAAATTTGGTTAGTCATAATGAATCTCTCCTCGTATTCTATAAATATATCCTTTCGGATTTTGCTACTATACAACTTGTTTTCTGGTCACCGCATGATAACCTCTAATTATCATTGGCTTTGGTCAACTGGTATAGGTTAAATTCTCC
>NZ_JAOVYZ010000074.1 GCF_026413145.1 Limosilactobacillus kribbianus
CGTCAATGGATATCTATCGTAAGGCCTTCTACCAAGAGATATCACAGCTCCATCAACCAATAATCAATTGGTCAGTATTATTTATTTGAGTCCAGTGGCTAACTTATTCTTGAAATTTAGGACGCAACCAAAATCGTCAAAAACGGCTTTTTGGCAAAATAGAGTTCAAAATAAAAATCCGCAAAACGCGTTTTAGGCATTTTGCGGATTAAGATATTTTTTATGGGCGCAGGCGGTTGATCATCCGTGGGAACGGAATGTTTTCCCGGATGTGATCCTGCAGGGTGACCCAGGCGAGGAACCGTTCCAGCCCCATCCCGAAGCCGGAGTGTGGCACGGAACCGTACTTACGCAGGTCGTCGTACCAGCCGTAGTCCTCCTTGGACAGGCCGTTTTCTTCCAGCTTACTGGTGATGTATTCGTAGTCGTAGGAACGTTCGGAACCACCGATGATTTCACCGTAGCCTTCCGGTGCCAGCAGGTCGGCACAGATTACCTGGCGATCATCTGTTGGGTCGGTTGGCATGTAGAAGGCCTTGATGGCCCGTGGGTAGTTCTTGATGAAGACCGGCTTGTTGAATTGGTCGGCCAGGAAGGTTTCTTCCGGTGAACCAAAGTCGTCGCCGTACTTGACGTCCATGCCGGCCTTTTGCAGCATCTCGATGGCTTCCTTGTAGGTTACCCGTGGGTATGGTAGCTCAGTGAACGGCTTCAGGCTTTCCACGGACCGGCCAACCATTTCCAGCTCGGTTGCGCAGTGGTCAATCAGGTCCTGAATCAGGTAGGCAATGTATTGTTCCTGAATCTCTTCGCTCTCTTCTTCGTGGCACCAAGCCATTTCTGGTTCGATCATCCAGAATTCCGTCATGTGCCGCCGGGTCTTGGACTTTTCTGCCCGGAAGGTTGGACCCATCGTGTAGATCCGGCCCAGGGCCATCGCGCCGGCTTCACCGTACAGCTGGCCGGATTGTGACAGGTAGGCGTTGGTGTCGAAGTACTTAACGTTGAAGAGCTCCGTCGTCCCCTCAGGAGCTGATGAGGTCAGGATTGGTGCATCGAACTGGGTGAAGCCGTGCTTGTCGAAGAATTCCATCGTGGCCAGCTTGACCCGACTGCGGATCCGCATCAGTGCCCACGGCTTGCGACTCCGCAGCCAGAGGTGACGGTGGTCGAGCAGGAAGTCGATCCCATGGTCCTTGTTACCAATCGGGTATTCGTCACTTTCACCCACGACCTCGATGTCCTGGATGTGGATTTCGTAGCCAAACTTGGACCGCTTGTCTTCGGCGATTTCGCCGGTAACGTAGAAGCTGGTTTCCTGGTGCAGGTCGTGCTTAGCCAGGTCGAAAATCTTTTCGTCAACGTCGTTCTTGCGGATAATTCCCTGGAAGAAACCGGTGCCGTCCCGCAGCTGCAGGAAGGCGATCTTCCCGCTGGACCGCTTGTCCGTTAGCCAAACGCTGATCTTAACGGTTTCGCCAACGTGTTTTGGTGATTCACTAATCTTAATTGTTTCCACTGTTTTAACTCTCCCAATCTAAATATATTTTACAGAATTTGAATGTGAGCCTGCTTGCACTTTTCAAGCATGTCTTCTGGCCAAACGCTGGCTTGCACTTCACCCACGTGGGCTTTGCCGAGCAGGAGCATGCAGAGCCGGGACTGACCAATTCCTCCACCAATTGTATATGGTAATTCGCCGTTGAGCAACATTTTGTGGAATGGCAGCTTGGCCCGGTCTTCTGCGCCGGCCTTCTTCAGTTGGTCGCGCATTGATTCTGGGCTGACCCGGATCCCCATGCTGGAGATTTCGAGCTTGCACTGGAGCGGTTCGTACCAGAAAATGATGTCCCCGTTCAGTTGCCAGTCGTCGTAGTCGGGGGCCCGGCCGTCGTGCGGCTTGCCGGAACGCTGAAGCTTGTCACCGATCTTCATTACGAAGACGGCGCCCATTTCCTTGGCGATCTTGTCTTCCCGTTCCATTGGCGTCAGGTCTGGCCAGCGGTCTTCCAGCTCTTGGGTCGTGATGAAGTGAATGTCCTCCGGCAGCTGGTAAACGGCGTCCGGGTAAAGTTCCCAGAGTTCACGTTCGATCTTCTTGATCACCTTGAAGATCTGGCGAACGGTGGCCTTCAGGGTCGTCTCCGTCCGTTCTTCCTTGGCGATAATCTTTTCCCAGTCCCACTGGTCAACGTAGATCGAGTGGAAGTTGTCGACGTCTTCGTCCTTGCGAATGGCGTTCATGTTGGTGTAGAGGCCTTCGTGCATCCCGAAACCGTACTTCTTTAAGGCCATCCGCTTCCATTTGGCCAGGGAGTGAACGACTTCAATCGTCTGGCCCGGGATGGACTGCATGGAGAAGGAGACCGGCGTTTCGACCCCGTTCAGGTTATCGTTGAGCCCGGTTCCCTTTTCGACGAACATTGGGGCGGACATCCGCTGCAGGTGCAGCTCGTGGCCCAGTTCGTCCTGGAAGTTTTCACGGATGAAGCGAATGGCGGCTTCAGTGTCCCGAATTGACAGCTTTGGATCGTAGTCCTTTGGAATAATTAAACTCATTGATAACACTCCTTGAAGAATTTAGATTTGAGAATAAAGAAAAAGCCCTTCGTTCCCTTATACAAAGGGACGAAAGGCTTTTTTCCGCGGTACCACCCAAGTTGCCTAGGCAAATGCCTAGACCTCTTTTAGAACACGAACATGTTCTCCCGGTGTGGTAACGTACCGGCGACGGCTGAGCCTACTTTGCAAAGGCATTTGGGTCAGCGGCATCGACAAAGTGTTTTTCAATAGCCCGGGGTCGATCGGTCTCCCACTATCACCGATTCACTGCGCGAACGTGACTATTTACTCTTCTTTCTCATCGCTTTTTTATTCTTTAATGGTATTCTAACTTAATTTTTTCAGAATGCAAGACTTTTTTGAAATTTATTTGCGGAGGCTGAGGTTGAGCTTGGCAACCTGGCGCAAAATCACCAGAACAATCAGGGCCTCAAGCGGCCAGGTAATGATCTCCTTAGGCAGCCGGATCGTCAGCAGGGCCCAGAATCCCTGGGCGGTACTGGACGAACTCAGACTCATCAGGTAAAGCCAGAGCGTCGTGAAGAGGACGTTGGTGATCAGAATTTGGAAGAATTCGTAGATCAGGACCCGCTGCCAGCTGATCTTCTGGTTGTAGAGGAACATCCCCGCGAGCACGCCGGAAACGAAGGCTGAGAAGGTAAAGCCCGGGAAAAAGAGGGTGCCGGAGCTCAGAATGGTGTTGGAAATCAGATCGTTGATCACCATTGCCATTCCCCCGGTCCAGGGCCCTAAGAAATAGCCGATCAGGGCGGTGGCGATAAAGCCAAGGCCCACTTTGAAGACGGCCGGATCGCCGACCGATAGCTTGCCAAGAACCACCTGCAGTGCGATTAGCATCGCCGCCAGGGTCATCTGGCGGGTCGTGAAGCGGGGACTAGAAAAAGATAGAATTGACATCATATTGCCTCCCTAAAATTATTTGAATGTTAGGGACGACATTGACCTGTCAATGTGGTGAATGCGGAATAACCAAGCAGCCAGGTGGCTTCCTTTCGACGTTCACATTCCGTTCCGCCGAACAATCACTCGGAGATTCCTACCCCAACAGGAACAGTATACGTTAATCGCGGACGATTGGCAAATATATTAACTGCTATAAGTGTAGATAACGAACTTTTTGCTCCGGCCAGTGCCAAAAGATTGCAGAATAAAAGAGACGGTGCCAATAAGCTGACACCGTCTCGCGTGAAATTATCAAAGATTATTTGTGAGCTGCCAGGTAGTCCTTAGTGTAGGAATCAACTGCCCGGAAGGCTTGGGCAACATCGTCTGGTTCAACCTTAAATGGCAGCCGGTCGATCGTGTCGTTTTCAGAGCAGGCTGCCTTCGCTGCCGAAAGGAGTTCCTCATCGGAAGCGTCTGCCAGGTGGAGGTCATCCAGGGTGGTTGGCAGACCAAGTGACAGGATCAGTTTGAAGTACTTGTTGTAACGTTCTTGGTCGGCTCCTTCAAGCATCAGCTGGGTCAGCGTCCCGTAAGCTACCTTTTGGCCGTGCGTCAAGTCGTGGGTTTCTTCCAGAGTGGTCAGGCCATCATGAATAGCGTGCGCACCTGAGAGGCCACCACTTTCGAAGCCGAGACCACTCATCAGGGTGTTGGCCTCAATGATCTTTTCCAAAGCGGCACTGACGATGTTCTTCTTAACGTCAGCGACAGCCAGGTGAGCATACTTGAAGAGGGTTTCTTCACATTTTTGAGCAATGGCGTTGCCGACCAAAGTCTGCTTTTCATTCAGCATCGTGTCGGCACCGGCTTGGGCAACGGCCTGGGCTTCAACGTTGGTAGCGAGGGCGTCCGCGATCCCCGCAATCAAAAGCTTGGCAGGGGCGTTGGCGATCACCTGACTGTCAACTAAAACCAGGTCCGGGTTGTGAGTGTAGAACCGGTAGTGATCGAAGCTGCCGTCGTCGGTGTAGATAACGGAAAGCCGTGAGCACGGAGCGTCAGTGGAGGCCAAGGTTGGCATGATTACGACTGGCAGATTCAGGTTGTCGGCAATGGCCTTGGCAGAGTCGCTGGTCTTGCCGCCGCCCAGTCCGTAAATTGCGGTCACGCCGTCTTTTTTACCGATTTCACTGATCCGGTTGATTTCGTTGGTCGAGGATTCACCGTTGAACTTGACCAGGTCAACGTCGTAGCCATTTTCTTTCAGGTAATTTTCGAATTTTTGGCCGACAATTTCATAGACGGTCTCACCGGTGACAAGGAGTGGCTTCTTGCCGAATCCCTTCAGATATGGATCACTCTTGAACAAAACACCCTTACCTTGGACATAGGATGATGGCGAAGCAAATTCTTTAATCATAAACAATGACCTCCTAAATGTTTAATTTGTAAGTATTGTTCTTACAAACTCAGTTATACAATATCGGATGGCAGACTAGCAAGAATATTGTGATTTATTTAGCAAATGGCAGATTGCAAGAAATAACTTGAACGAATTTAATGACGTAAATTAAGCAGGAAGATCTCGATTGGTGTGCGCCAGTTAAGACATTTAAGTGGCCGGGAATTCAGATACCAATTGATTTG
>NZ_JAOVYZ010000075.1 GCF_026413145.1 Limosilactobacillus kribbianus
AGTTCGCGTGTGGTAAGATGATGATAGGTCATTTGTGATATCCTTTGCTTTTGTTTGTGGTTATTCAAAAGTCTATCACAGATGGCTTTTTTATGTTTCTAACTTAATTTTACAAACCGGGACCAAAAAAGCAGCCCAGAAATGGACTGCTTTTATTTATGGCTAGCGCGCTTAGTCAGCGATCAGCGTTGCGGTGTAGTGAACGATTAAGTTGTCACCATAGTTCTTGTTTTCGTTAGTCAGGCTGAAGTCCTGCTGCTTATCAGCAGTCGTTGCACCGTCTAACCACAGTTCATAGTGGTACTTGTTGCCGGCTGCGTCAGTGTATTCAGCCGTTGAAACACCTTCGTTCAATGAAGTCAGAATGCTATCAAGACCACTTTCACCAATCTTGGCACCCCTAGCACCCGTCAGCATCTTCGCCGTGTTATCACCAAGCAAGTTGCTCAGATCAAGGTTGTCACCGACATTCAAACCATTTTGAATCTTAATATCGTGTGATACACCATCACCGAAGTAAAGTTTGGAAACTTTTGCCGTCAGCGTTGAGGTAACCTTTGCCGTTGGCGTGGTTGGCTTGTTATTGTGCTGTTCATCGTAGTTAGCAGAAGTGTAGCCATTCTGGAAGCCATGGAACATCATCAGTGATTGCAGTGGGTGCCCTTGGTCATCGAACAGCGCCTGGTTATCCCAGGAACTGCCACCCCAGGTTGGCTTGCCTTCCCAGTAAAGTTTTTCGTCTGGGTGGTAACCACGAGCCGCTTCGGTTGCCCAACCGCAACCATAAACGCTGCTGGCGTCAATGTTATATTGGTAGTAATTCCAACCGGCCTTAGCTGGAATCCAAGCAGGTTCCCACCAGAAGGAGCCCAGAAGCGTACCACGATAATTATTGCTGATCTCACTGTAGAAGCCGCGCATTGCATCGACTTGGCCTTGTGGACTAACCGCAAAGCCGGCGTTCCCGGCACCACTCGTGGAGTTGTTAGTCCCATCAGAGTTTTCATCGGTAAATGGCCAACTAGTTTCAGTAATAATGACCTGCTTGCCAAACTCATTCTTGGCTACGTTGATACAACCGTTCACAGTATCCATGACGGTATACTGCTTATTTGCCCACAGCCAGAAAAGATAGGCAGAGGTTGCCAAGATATCGTAATCAACACCATGCTTCTTCCAAGTGTTCATGATAGCACGGTAATTGGACTGATTGTCCCCTTCAAGGTGCAGGGCAATCTTTGCATTTGGCAAGACTTCCCGCACTGCCCGTGAACCGGCGGACAGGTATTCACAACCAATCTTCGCAGTCTTTTCATTTGCCCAGAAGTTCCCGTCAGTCGTGGAAATCTGCTTACCAGTCGATGGGTCGGTCTGCGAGATCAAGATCCCCCGGGTAATTTCGTTCCCGATCTGAACCATGCCAACATTAACACCGGTGGCCTTCAGATCTTGTAAGACCTTCTTCGTGTAGTTGTAGACCGACTGAGCCATTGTTGACGAATCTTCGCCCTCCCATGCCTTTGGAATCAATTGCGTTGCTGGATCAGCCCAGAAGTCAGAGTAGTGGAAGTCCATCAGCAGTGACATGCCATGAGCCTTAGCACGCTTAGCAAGCTGGATCAGGGTTGCTTCATCGCTGGCCCCACCACCATAGGTCTGCATCGTGGCATCGTATGGATCATTCCAGAGCCGCAGCCGAATGTAGTTCACACCAGCTTGTTGCAGAACGTCAAACAGGTCCGCTTTTTGACCGTTAAAGTCATAGAAGGTTACACCGGCCCGTTCCAGGGAAACTAATGAACCAATATCGACACCCTTAGCAGCGGAATTGTCAAAATTGTTAATCTTTTCAACCTTAACGGCTTCGTGACTTGCTCCACTGTCAGACCCAGTTGCGTAAGCAGTGTTAATTTGGTCGGTCGTCATCTGGCTCGTTGGAATACCAGAAACCGGTTGAGCTGCTGGCTTTCCCCAGGTCAGGGTTGCGGAAACGTCAACCTTGATTGGGTCACCGTACTTGACCCCCTTATTGTTGTTCATGAAGACGGTCCAGGAGTCACCCTTGACATCACCTTCAGTGTCTTCAAGCCAGTAAACATAATGGTAATTACCATACTGATTAGTGTACAGCTTTTGACCAACCAAACCAGTCTTGGTCCCCTGCGCACCTTTGAGGGCATCGTAGTACAGCTGCAGGATATTTTGTGGAATCTCTTCACCCTTTGGACCAGTCAGAATTGTCTTATTGATTCCTGCCAGAGCATTGGCCAATTCGGAGTTGTCCACCTTGGCCCCAACGGTTAATGGGTTATTAACCGTTGTATTGTTGCTGTAGACATGAGTAATCGTTGCAGATGGAACAGTTGAGGTGGCCTGTGTCTTTTCTGGCGCAGCCGGACCCTTCTTGAAGAGAACCGCCGTGACGATGTATTGCTTCGTTGTTGAATCATAGATCGCACCAACACCCAGAATATCACCATTAACGTTGCTCAACTTCAGCTGGTTGAGGTAGTCATTCGTTACCTGTTGGGTGTAGTTGCTAATATCATCAACGCTATTTACCTGGTAGTTCTTCGTGAAGATGTTTTGAACGCTCCCCGTCAACAGGGTGTTCTTGGCCAGATATTCTTCAATCAGCTTAGCGTTGGCTTCCAGGCCCTGGTTACCCAGGATCGTCTTACCAGCCTGCTTTTCTAAGGCGTACTTTTGCGACAATGCAATCAGCTGTGCAGTGTCATGCATTGAGAAGGCTGCAAAGTCATCCTGCTGGTTGTTCCAATCGTAATCAACGGTCCCCTTGTTGGCAAGCGCCGTCGCAATCGATTGGGCAATCTCGGCACGTTGATCCTGAACCAAGGCGTCCCCGCTCAACTTGTGTTCGCCAGTTGAGTGACCGTCCTTATCAAAGGTGTACTTGACCCCATCGATCGTGAGGGTGGTGTTGGCTGCCATTGTTCCTTCATTGTTGAAGTAGTACCAACTGTTGTTGATCTTTTGCCAGCCAGTTACCGCCCATGCATTTTCTGGGTCAAAGTAGTACCAGTTGCCGGCTTGACTCTTGAACCAACCGGTTTCGGCCCACATGTTTGTTGGATCGAAGTAGTACCAATGGTTATTTACTTCTTGCCAGCCGGACATTGCCCAGGCGTTGGTCGAATCGAAGTAGTACCAGCGGTTATTGATCTTTTGTAAACCAGTTTCGGCCCAGGCATTTTCTGGATCGAAGTAGTACCAGTTGCCAGCCTTGGTCTTCATCCAACCGCTCTGCGCCCAGGCATTGGTCGTGTCAAAGTAGTACCAACGGTTGTTCAGCTTCTGCCAACCGGTCAGTGCCCAAGCATTGGTCGGGTCGAAGTAGTACCAGTGGCTATTAATCTTCTGCCAGCCGGTATCAGCCCAGGCATTTTCTGGATCGAAGTAATACCAGTTGCCGGCCTTGGTCTTCATCCAGCCGCTTTGGGCCCAGGCATTTTGAGTGTCAAAGTAGTACCAACGATTGTTTAGTTTCTGCCAGCCAGTCAGTGCCCAAGCGTTCTGGGTGTCAAAGTAGTACCAACGGTTGTTGATCTTGTGCCAAGCGGTCAGTGCCCAGGCATTTTGATCATCGAAGTAGTACCAGTTACCAGCCTGGCTCTTCATCCAGCCAGTCTGCGCCCAGGCGTTCTGAGTGTCAAAGTAGTACCAGCTATTGTTAAGCCGGTGCCAACCAGTCAGTGCCCAAGCATTCTGGGTGTCAAAGTAGTACCAACGGTTATTCAACTTCTGCCAACCAGTATCAGCCCAGGCATTTTCTAGATCGAAGTAGTACCAGCTACCAGCTTGACTCTTCATCCAGCCCTTTTGTGCCCAGGCGTTATTGGCATCGAAGTAGTACCAACGGTTATTAATCTTTTGCCAACCGGTATCAGCCCAGGCATTTTCTGGGTCGAAGTAGTACCAGTTCTTTGCATCAGATTGGTACCAGCCAGTTTCGGCTTTCCCTTCTTTGTCAAAGTAGTACCAGCGGTTGTTGATGTTCCGCCAGCCGGTGTAAGCAGCACCATCATTTGCACCGCCGAAGCCGTACCAGCTGCCATCAATCTTTTGCCAACCGGTCTGCATGGCACCGAACGTTCCGTCATGGTTCGGGTTCAGGTAGTAATAGTGTTCACCGACTTGTGTCAGACCCGATTGCATCTGACCGTTGTTTTGGTCGAAGTAGTACCAATTGCCTAATTGCTTCCAGCCAGTAGCGGCAGTACCGTTTTCATTAAAGTAGTACCAGCTATTGTTTTGCTGTGACCAACCCGGTTTCCCCGTTGGTAAAGTAGTCGTTTTGGCAGTATTCGTAGTGCTCGTTTGACTGTTATCAGCCTTAGCAGTAGTAGTTTGAGTTTGATCAGTGGCCTGATCATTATTAGTAGTAGTCTTTTGCTGGTCTTGGGTAGTTGTCGCCTTTGTCCCAGCAATATCGTTAGTCGTCGTATTCTTAGTCGTCGCCTGATCAGTCGTTTGATCAGCAGTTACAGTTTGAGTAGCATTTACATTGCTAGTAGCAGTGTTGGTATCAGCAGACGCAACGCCTGCAAAAGCAGTTAAACCAGCTGCAACGGCAAGGGTCGCAATCGCTGCGACACACCATTGCTTGCCAGCTTTATATAACTTAAAATGCTTTTTTACTGACATGATGTTCCTCCTAAATTATTGTCCATCTCATTATAAAATCTTAAAGTAAAATATGCAAAAATTATTTACTTATGTCTATTTAAGAGCTGCTTGCAACTTCAAAAGTTAATTTTATCAACCTATTTACTTTTCAGTTTCAAGGGAAAAATTGAAATCGTTAATTCTTCACAAAAAAATCCTTTCTTCAAATCAATTCAATGACTTAAAGAAAGGATTTTCATAGGGCAGATTGCAAGAAATAACTTGAACGAATTTAATGACGTAAATTAAGCAGGAAGATCTCGATTGGTGTGCGCCAGTTAAGACATTTAAGTGGCCGGGAATTCAGATACCAATTGATTTGAAC
>NZ_JAOVYZ010000076.1 GCF_026413145.1 Limosilactobacillus kribbianus
GCCACCTAATTAGTAACCGCGATTACTACTTAGGTGGCCTTAAAATTAACGAATTACTTTTCAAACGACATCCTGTAAGAACCGACCACTAATTGTCAAGCTCTTAACTTAATGACATTGCCCCTGACCTGCCGTATTGTTTTGAAAATTAACAGCCGCGGTATTATCGTGAATACTCCCGACTGCATTCAGCGTATAGCCACTTGGGATATTAACCTGCTGATTGTACTGTGTAGCGGCCGCCTTGGCTGTTGCTGCGTGCAAATCAGCTGCTGAAATTGTCGCCGAGTTAATTGCCTGCTGCGTTGGCGTAGTCGTCGCCGAGTCAATTTGACTGTCAGCTTTAACATCGCTGTCAATTGCGGCCAAACCAAGCGTCGTTGCCAGGGCCGCAACCATTGTCCATCGAGCAATTTTCCTACTCATATTACTTCCCCCCAGTAATAAATAATTCAATATTCCCTCGCTATAAATTAATTCTAGCATCTCCTCTTTCCTTAGCAATCGCCGTCGCTCAGCGAACTACGCTGATGTTCAGCGAATAAAAAAATTTCTGCAAAAAATTTTTTGCAGAAGTTTCGATTAATAATTAGCCGTGATTACGGATGATTGTCTCCGGGTTGAGCCAGGTTCCGCCACCAGTTGGCTGCGAAGAGTCGGACCAACTCGGTGAAAACGAGTGGGCTAAATCTTCACCGTAGTTCGGACTGGTGTTAATGCCGAGGTGCAGATGGCCCTCGTCCCGGTAGCCAATTACTTGTCCCGGGTAAATGATCTCATTGCGATTGACCGTGATCTTATTCCGGCTGCTGAAGGCTTCCTGATAGACGTACAGATATTTACCATCCCAGACCGTTACAAACCACCACAGCGTCTTACCCTGATCGTTTCGAACCGTATTAACGTCCAGTACTTTTCCACCGTGAACGGCATGAACCGCTGTGCCGGGATGATCGGAAACGCCAAAGTCGAGACCATCATGATAGCCATTTTCCCGCGGATAGCTTGAATAGCCAAACCGCTGTCCCGGCAGGAAAGAGCCCTCGCCGGCCTGCGGGAATGGCCAACTCCAACCGTCATTCCACGGCTCGGCGCTCTCTGCCCCATTGGTACCAAAGTTATAGCAATGGCCGTCAACCGACTGAATACCAGTGTACATCTGTCCGTAGGTATCATCGGAGTAAACCCAATGTTCGTCGGGCTGGTGACAATAATAGCCGTCAGCAAAGTAGTACCAGTGACCGTTAATGAACTGCCAACCGGTCCGGGCCCAGGCATTGGTCGGGTCGAAGTAGTACCAAAAGCCAGCCGGACTTTGGTACCAGCCCGTCGTAGCTGCACCATTATCCGCAAAGTAATACCAGTTGCCGGCTGCCGACTTGTACCAGCCGGTTGTGGCCGCGCCCTGATCGGCGAAATAATACCAGCTACCGTTAATCTTTTTCCACTGATTACTACTAAACCGGTCGGCACCGCGATCGTAATAGTAGTAACGACCATTAATCTTCATCAGGCCAGTCGAAAATGCAGTAGTATCAATATCCCCACTGTTGGAATCAAAGTTAAGGGTCTGGCCGTCACTGGTTAATTGATCCTGCCGGCTGCCCGTTTGCAAATCATAGTCCATTAGCTTGCCGGTGGCCGGGTCAAGGAGCAGCCCCCGCTCCTGGTGACCAGTAGCGGGATCAAAGTAGTAATGAGCACCATTGATCAGCGCATCACCGGTGGCCATTCGGGCCTGGGAATCAAAGTAATACTCGTTGCCAGCAATGTTGTTCCATCCCAGGGCGGCGGAACCATCGTTATTAAAGTAGGACCAGGCACCGTTGATCCACTGCCAGTCAGTCTTCATTGCGCCGTACGTTCCGTCGTGCAGTTCATTCAAGTAGTAACGTTTTTGATTGATTGTCTGCCAGCCCGTCTTCATTTGGTCTTGGCTGGTCGGGTTGAAATAGTACCAGTGATTGTCAATTGATTGCCAGCCACTGGCCGCGGCACCATTATCGTTCAGGTAGCGCCAGGAGCCATTGACCCACTGCCAGCCAGTCTTCATCGCACCATACGTTCCGTCGTGCTGCTCGTTTAGATAGTAAAGCTGGTGATTGATCGTCTGCAGGCCGGTCGCCATCTGGCCATGAGCAGCCGGATCGAAATAGTACCAGGAGCCAGCGATCTTTTGCCAGCCCCCGTCAACCCAGGTTTGGCTCGGGTCAAAATAGTACCAGCGGTTGTTGAGATCTTGCCAGCCACGCAGGGTCCAGGCGTTGGCATTATCGCCGTAATACCAATTACCTGCCGCGCTCTGGAACCAACCGGTCTGCGCCTTGCCGTTGTTATCAAAGTAATACCAGTTGTTATCCGGGGTGTTCAACCAGCCAGTCTGCGCCGCCCCGTTAGCAGCGAAGTCATACCAGCTGCCGTTCAATTTCTGCCAACCGGTCTCCATCGCTCCATAGGTTCCATCGTGCTGCTCGTTCAGATAGTAATCGGCGTTGTTAATTTGCTGCAGGCCGGTCTCCATGGCACTATTTTGCTGGTTCAAGTAGTACCAATGGTTATCGACGTCCTGCCAACCATTTTGACTGGCGCCATGGTTGAAATAGTACCAGTTACCGTTCGCGCTTTGCCAGCCATTGGCCTCCTGTCCTGCCGCATTTGTCCAAGTACCGTTAGCCTGTTCAACATAGCCGGCAATGTTTTGCTGGGCCGTTGTAGTCGTATTATCCGCTCGTGCTGCTGGCACTGTCGATAGACCCAGGCCCGCCGCTAATAAGCAGGCGATCAGCCACTTTTTCCCCGCCTTATACAACTTAAAATGTGTTTTCATTCTTTTGATTACCCTTCCCCCAATAGTTTTCGGGAACATTTTACCACCATTGTCGCAAATCCTTAATGTCCCCAATAAAAAAGCGCTTTAGAACATTCAATTCTAAAACGCTTCAGTATTCTAGCCGAGCCAGTGACCGTTGTTATCAAAGCGGTAGGAACGGCCATTAATCCAGACGTTACCAGTAGCCATCTTGCCATTGGCATCGAAGTAGTACCATTGGCCATTGAGATATTGCCAACCGGTCAATGCCCAGTTATTAGTAGGGTCAAAATAATACCAGGAACCGTTGGTGGTCTTAAACCAGCCTTTGATCGCCCAGGCATTCTGGGGATCAAAGTAATACCAGTGACCATTAATGTATTGCCACCCGGTCCGGGCCCAGGCATTGGCTGGGTCAAAGTAGTACCAATTACCAGCACCAGTCTTCAGCCAGCCCTTAACCGCCCAGGCATTGTTATTGTCAAAATAGTACCAGCGGTTGTTAAGCTTTTGCCAACCCCGCAACGCCCACGCATTTTGGGGATCGAAGTAATACCAGTTACCAGCACCGGAGCGGAACCAACCAGTATCTGCCCAGGCGTTGGTTGGATCAAAGTAGTACCAGTTATTGGCTGCAGTCTGGAACCAACCCTTCAGCGCCCAGGCATTATTGTCGTCAAAGTAGTACCAGCGCCCGTTAATTTTTTGCCAATTGGTAGCCGCCTGCGCCGTAGTTGGGTTGAAGTAATACCAGTTGCCAGCGCCAGAACGGTACCAGCCGGTCTGGGCCGCACCATCGGCATTGAAGTAATACCAGCAGGAACTAATAGAATGCCAGCCGGTCAGGAATTTATTGCCTTCAAACCGGTATAGTTTCCCATTGATCGTCCGCCAGCCAGCGGCCGTGCTGGCCCCGGTCTTAATGGCGCCCTTGAGTTGCTTCGCTGCTACGGAGTTCGTGTCACCTTTGGACCAGATAAAGTGCATATCAACGTTTTTGAGTCGGTATTGAACGTGCGTCCCGTTCGGGTAGACTCCTGTCCCGTAACCATCAAGAACAGATGGATAAATTGCCATTGTTGGAATTGGTTGGTAGTTTGTTAGGAAATTTTGGGCGTGCCCATAAAGGTCACTTGCGTCATCGAAGAGCATGGTGGTAACACCATAGAAAACCATCGCACGTAGATCGTCCATGGTCGTCACTGAAAAGAGCGGAATACTATTCTCGTTGATAAAATTGCTTCCCTTAGCGGTGGCAAACGGCTTAACGAGTGAGCCCCACCGATTATCGGCATAAATCTGCATGGCGGAAATATTTTCGCTGTCGCCCTGCAAGATCGACGAATCATGCCATTGTCCGGTTAGCAACGATTCCCTTTTTGTCTGATACTGCAAAGCCTTAGTCCGAACCGCAGCGATTGTCCCAGTATCCTGACTATAAGCAGACTCACCGAACGCCGAGCGCGCATTATTTACCAAATTGAGAGCGTATTGATTCACTTCATCAACCTGCTGATCAGTCAGCTGGTCAATGTTAATTGATTCGGCCGCCGCCGCACTGTTGGACTGATAGTTATTATCAGACAGCCCTGGCAGTGCCTGCTTGTCAAACTCATTTGCCGTCGACTGATTGTTAACATTTCGTAAATCGTTCAGCCGGTAATTACTCGGAAAATTGATCTGCTGGGCAGCAGTTACATTGCTTGCATAGTTACTCGCTGCTTTAGCTGCCGTTGCATTAGAAACGGTCAAACTCGCACTTGCCTGTTGATTCGCCGCGGCGGACTGGTTCAACGTCGTGGTAACACTGGCCGCTCCACCGGGATCGTCATCAGCACGCACATTATCAACCACCGAAACGGTCCCGAATGCCATTGTCAAGGCAGTCAACGCCGTCAATTTCAGCATTTTTTATCCATTATTAGCACCCCACTTATCGCAACAAACTCCTTTTCAATATGGCAGATTGCAAGAAATAACTTGAACGAATTTAATGACGTAAATTAAGCAGGAAGATCTCGATTGGTGTGCGCCAGTTAAGACATTTAAGTGGCCGGGAATTCAGATACCAATTGATTT
>NZ_JAOVYZ010000077.1 GCF_026413145.1 Limosilactobacillus kribbianus
ATGCATCGTCGGAATAACATTCCTCGCAAGTCATTGAACTACCGCACACCACTTGAAGTATTCATGAAGCACGTCACCGATGAGCAACTAGCTTTTTTCTAACTTAATTTGACATTTCGGGAATCAATAAAAGGAGACAGTCAATAATGTCAAAAACTATTGCCGTTAATGCCGGTAGTTCAACGCTGAAGTTTAAGTTATTCGATATGCCAAGCGAGGATGTCGTTGCTGAGGGGACGATTGAACGAATCGGCGAAAAGATGGGTCACGCCAAGATTAAGTACGGCGACGGCCAGAAGCACGAAGAAGAAAAGCCGTTTGCTGATCATGGGGCAGCCGTTCAGTACCTGTTGGACCAACTGATTGATCTAGACATCGTCGACAACTACGATGAAATTACCGCTGTTGGTCACCGGATCGTTGCTGGTGGTGAATTCTTCAAGGATTCAACCGTCATTGATGATGATGTCATCGCCAAGATTGACCAATTAGCCGAATATGCACCACTGCACAACCCAGCCGAATTGATCGGGATCAAGGCCTTCCGCAAGGTGCTGCCAAACGCCTTTGCGGTTGCTGTCTTTGACACCTCATTCCACGTGGACATGCCAAAAATGAACGCCCTCTACAGTGTGCCTTACGAATGGTACCAAAAGTACGGTGCCCGGAAGTATGGCGCTCACGGGACGAGTCACCGCTATGTTGCCGGCCAGGCCGCCGAGATGCTGGGCAAGCCGCTGAAGGATCTGAAGTTGATCACCCTTCATATTGGGGCCGGTGCTTCCATTACGGCCGTTAAGGATGGCAAGTCCTACGATACTTCAATGGGCTTCTCTCCGCTGGCCGGGATCACGATGGCAACTCGTTCTGGGGATGTCGACCCATCCCTGGTCGCCTTCGTTCAAGAAAAGCTGGGCGTCTCCTCCGAGGAAATGATTGATATTTTGAACCACAAGTCCGGTCTGCTGGGTATTTCCCAGCTTTCACCAGACATGCGGGATATCTTAGATGCTGCCGCCAAGGGCAATGACCAGGCTCAATTGGCTCTTGACATATACGTCAACCGGATCGTCCGCTACATTGGTGCCTACATTGCTGAAATGGGCGGTGCCGATGCAATCGTCTTCACTGCTGGTGTGGGTGAAAACAGTATCCCGGTTCGGAAGATGATTACCGACAAACTGGGCTACTTCGGCATCAAGATTGACCAGGAAAAGAATAAGTGCCACGGTGTTAAACGTGACCTGTCCGCTCCAGATGCCAAGATCAAGACCCTCTTGATCCCAACTAACGAGGAACTGATGATCGTTCGGGACATCGAACGGTTGAAGAAGCAACAAGCTAGCAAGTAATTGATTTTAGCAGACTAAAAAATAACCTAAGATTGGCCCGCGCTAGTCTTGGGTTATTTTGTATCATCAAATTTTAAAGGAGGGTTTGCAATGCAATTTGTGACAGCCGACACTCATTTCTTCCACAGCGATCTGCTGGGGATTGACGACTTTGCGCCCCGGCCATTTCCGGACGTGGCAACGATGAACCAGACAATCATTGATAACTGGAATGCCAAGGTCGGTGAGGACGACTTGGTTTATCACCTGGGGGACATTGCCCTCTACTTTACGAAGCCAGCCCGGAAGTCCGACGAAGCCGTTTTAGAAGTGCTGAATCAACTCCATGGTCACCTTGTCCTGGTGAAGGGCAATCATGATAGTCGAGCGCTCTTCAAGTATCTGGCAGCTCATAACTACGAGTTCAATGGACGACCAAAGTTTGAGTTTCACGACGTGGGTGTGCTGATGAAGTATGATCATCGACAGTACTACCTGACCCACTACCCGCTGATGCTGGGGATTGCCCCGCAGATCATCAATCTCCATGGCCACATTCATCACTATGCAGTGCCAGTCAAGGAAAATATCAACGTTGGAATTGATAGTCCGGAGCTTGACTACTTAAGCGCCAAGCCGGCGTTTGGAGCCCCGGTTAACTTCCACGAGGTTGAGGAGATGGTTGAAAAGAAGGCCGTCGATTTTGCCAAGCGGCACTAGAATTATGATATGATTTAAGAAAATCGCTAAAGGGGGATGAAAATGAATCGGGCCAAGATCCAGGATTATATTGACCAAAGAGAGGAGCAACGGGCCGATCTTTACCACTTTGAAGCACGTGACGCGACCCACTTTACCCTGAACGGCCACCAGTATGAATTGGTGGACGAATACCGGGACGGCTTTGACGGGGATGCATTGGCGAAGCGCTATAGCAACATTCTTAGTAAGTATGATTACATTGTCGGTGACTGGGGTTACGACCAATTGCGTTTGAAGGGCTTTTACGCGCCAGATAACCCGCTTTTTAATCCGGAGCAGGGGATCAAGACAATTGAGGACTACTTATACGAGGACTGTAACTTCGGTTGTGCCTACTTCATTATTCATAATGAAGACGTCTGGACGCCTCGGCACCGGCGCCGTCGTCGTTCGAGTCCGGTAATCAAAGAGCGACGGAAAAAACTGCGCCAGCCGGATGTTCGGCACCGTCGTCATCAACGAGCGGAACGGGTTAAGTCTGGTCATCACCAGCAGAAATTCGTAATTCATAAACGGAAACCGGAAGGAAAGGCAAAGAAGCAATGAAAGATTATCGAGGATACTTTATCGACTTAGACGGGACAACCTATAAGGGGAAGGAGCGGATTCCCGCCGCGGCCCGGTTTATCAAACGCCTTCAGGAAGCAAAAAAAGAGGTCCTCTTTGTCACCAATAACAGCACGCGGACCCCAGAATTTGTGGCTAATAACTTGCGGGAGAACCATCAGATCAATGTGACGGCGGCGAACGTCTACACAACGGCCCTGGCGACGGCAGACTACCTCGACCACGTTGCCGGCGATCGGCGCCGCGTCTACGTGGTGGGAGAAAGTGGGCTAAAAACGGCCCTACACGAGCGCCGTTTTGTTGAAACAGATCAGCAGCCGGACTATGTAGTGGTGGGACTGGATACGGCGGTTACCTATGCCAAACTAGAAACCGCGGTCCTCTTGATTCGTGCCGGAGCAACTTTCATTGGCACAAATGCTGATAGCAACTTGCCGAACGAGCGGGGGATGACTCCCGGTGCCGGTTCATTGGTAAAACTGGTTGAGTATGCAACGCAGCAAAAGCCGATAATGATCGGCAAACCAGAATCGTTAATTATGAAGATGGCTTTAGCGCGGGTCCACCTGAACAAAGAAGAAGTCATGATGGTTGGTGACAACTACCGGACCGATATTCAGGCGGCAATTAACACGGGGATGGATAGTCTCCTAGTCTACACTGGTTTGTCAACACCGGCCCAGGTTGCCAAGATGCCAATTCAGCCGACTCATACGGTGCAGAGCCTTGATGAATGGCAAGTTAATTAACCAAATCAGAGCGTACGTGGTGGTACTGGTCTGCGGACTGGCAATCGTCAGTACTGCTCTTTTTATTACTGTTAATCTTTCCCCGCTCTTAGTTCCCTATTCGCACCAATTGTTGGTCCGCTGGAGTCACAGCCAGTTGGCTGGAGATTACCGGCAGCTCCTGGCCTATCTTCAGATTCCCTGGATAAGACGTCTTCACTTTGCCGCCCTGCCGCTGTCGACAGGGGCGCGGGCTCACTTTCGAGCGGTGCGCCACCTGATGTTGTTGAACGAATCCTTGATGCTGCTTAATATTTTGCTAGCATGGTTGTTGATAAGCAAACAAAAACGGCACGGTCAACTCTGGCAGTTGATCGCGCCGCTGATGGTGCTGGGATTTGTAATCTTGATGGTTGCTTGGCTTCCGTTAATCAATTTCCCGACAAACTTTATTCGGCTGCACTACCTGCTTTTTACCGATCGAAACTGGATTTTCAATGCGCGGAGTGCACCAATCATCTTGATGCTGCCATTTGGTTTTTTTGGGAAGTTATTTGTAATTTTTGTGGGGATCTGTTTGTTATTCGGTAGTTTGTTCTATTGCTGGCTACGCTGGCAATCAGGCTTTCTTAAATTTGGAACGCAGGAAACTGACGATAGCTGGAATTAAGGTAACTACGACGATTCCCAGAATGATTACTGAGAAGTGGGCCTGGACAAAGGGGAGGTTGCCAAAGAAGTAACCACAACCGCAACAAAGGGCTACCCAGGAAACACAGCCGATAATACTATAGCGAATAAAGCGTTGGTAGGGGAAACCGGAACCGGCTGCTGCAAAGGGAGCAAAGGTTCGAATGATCGGCATATAGCGGGCAAGAATAATTGCCGGCGCCCCGTGGCTTTCAAAGAAGAGTTCTGCACGGGCAAGGCTTTCCTTATTGATGAGTTTTCCAAAAAGAGAATGGTTGGAAAGACTCTTCCCGATCCGGTGACCGATCATAAAATTGGTTGAGTCGCCGGCAAGGCAGGCAAAGAGGAAAGCAAAAACAAATAGCCAGATATTGAGATGGTAACGTGGATCAGCTGCTAGAGCGCTAGCGGCAAAGAGAAGGGAATCTCCAGGAAGGAAGGGCATGATAACGGCCCCGGTTTCAATAAAGACAATCGCCAGTAGGATGAAATAGGTACTGTTGCCAAATTGATTGACGATCTGGATAAGGTGAACGTCAATGTGGAGGATGAAATCAATTAGTGTAGACAATCGTAATTCTCCTTTATTTCTTATTTTTACCAATAGTTGAGTTTAGCAAGCTTGAAGGGCTTTGTGAACCGCTTGAATGGAGATTTAAGAAAACAATTAGGCAGATTGTAAAATTTAAGTTGAACATTTAAGTGGACAGAAAAACCCATCAAGGTCTTTAATGGTGTTACCGTACAATCCATTAGAAAGAAGGACCTTGATGAGCACCACTATTTTATCAT
>NZ_JAOVYZ010000078.1 GCF_026413145.1 Limosilactobacillus kribbianus
TTTAATTTTAAAAAGCAACGCTGTTTAAAGCAAAGAGTGAGCCTTCATTCACACAAATTGTGTAAATAAAGGCTCACTCTTTTGGTATCCCAAATGTCAATAGCTTAACTTAATGACATTGCATGTGGAGTGGGGTGTTGTTAATTATCATGTAAAGCCATTTTAATTAACTAGCTTCAAAGTAGTTTATTATGAGAAGATGTTCGTATCAAAAGGGCCAATCACCTTTCCACATCTTCAGTATAGTAGATCGACTCCAAAAGTTCAAACAAACCGCGTCAGGCCGCCGTTGGTTGCGTTTTCACAATCTAGACATTTTCTGTCTCTTTACCGCTTTATTAAATCAATTTTGAACTGTTTTAGCCAATTTTGCTTACTATATTATCTAAAAATTTATTTTTCTTTTTTCGTAAAAAATCCGTAGCCCACCGCCAAGATGATAAAAATGGCGGTCGTGATAAGCAGCGGTACCCGGGTCGAGTCAATAAACAGCAGGATTACCAGGATCGCCAGGAAAAAGGCGATCGTCAGCCAGCTGGTCAGCGGGTAGCCCGGCATCTTGAAGAAACTGACCCCGGACGGGTGCTGGCGGCGAAACTGAATGTGGGCCCAGAGAATGATCAACCAGGTAAAGATGAAGGTAATCGTCGAAATGCTGGCAATCATGTCAAAGATCCCTGCCGGCATGATATAGTTTAGGATAACCGTAATGAACAGGATCAGTGACGAGAAGGTCAATGCGTTGTTTGGCACCGCCTTGGCACTCAACTCACCGAAGCGCCGGGGAGCATTCCCGCCACGAGCCAGCGAGTAGAGGGACCGGCTGGTGCTAAAGATGGCGCTGTTGGTAGCCGACATGGCCGCCGTCAGCACGACGAAGTTCAAAATGGCCGCCGCACCCGGCACCCCAATGGCCGCGAAGACCTGGACGAAGGGGCTGGAGGTCGTCTTAATTTGGTTCCACGGGTAAATCGCCATCAGGGCAATCATGGAACCGATGTAGAACAGGCCGATCCGAACCGGCAGGGTGTTGATGGCCTTGGGAATATCCTTGTTCGGGTTCTTGGTTTCACCGGCCGTCAAACCGACCATTTCAATGCCGACAAAGGCAAAGACGACCATTTGGAAGGACATCAGAAAGCCCCGCGGTCCGGTCGGGAAGAAACCCCCGTGATTGACCAGGTTCGCCAGCGAAACCGGCCGTCCCGCCACCGAGCTGTGCAGGACGAGCAGGATGATGCCGACCGCGATCAGGGCCAGGATTGCCAGCACCTTAATCATTGAGAACCAGCTCTCCAGTTCCCCGAACAGACCGACGTTAACCATGTTGACCAGCATCAGCAGTACCACGATCACCAGCGGACCCACCCACTGCGGCAGGCTCGGGAACCAGTACTTGAGATAGATCCCGGTCGCGGTCAGATCGGCCATCGCCAGCGTCAGCCAACAGGCCCAGTACATCCAACCGGCAACGAATTCCATCCGATCGCCCAGGTATTCCTTGACCGAGTCGATAAAGGAGTGCTTGGTCGTGTCGGCCAGAATCAGTTCACCAAGGGCCCGCATCATGAAGAAACAAAAGATACCGACGATCAGGTACGAGAGAATGATCGATGGGCCGGCCTTATGAATCGCCGAACCGGATCCCAAGAATAACCCGGTCCCGATCGCCCCACCGATGGCAATCATTGTCACGTGGCGGCTCTTCAGTGAGCGTTTAAGTTTCTGCTGCTGTTCTTTGTCCATTGTCTTCTCTCCTCTCAAATTTTTTGAAACGAAAAAACGTCCCTGGTACACCTAAGTACCAGGGACGTTTTTACACGCGGTTCCACCCATCTTCACGGCCATTTGACCGCCTCTTCAGTCGATAGTGGAACCACCCATTCACCGTTTCTGCCATTTGGCCGGCCCCGGCTCTCAGCTAATACCGGGTTCTCTGTTCGCCAACCTTTATTAGAAGTTACTCATAATTATAATGATTTTCCCACCAAAGTCAAACAATTTGTGACAATCGGGAAAATTAGTTCTGCTTTTACTCTTAAACATTCAGGACCTTATCCAGGAAGTTCTTGGTGTCGGGGTGCTGCGGGTGCTCGAAAATCTGGTCCGGTGTCCCTTGTTCCCGAATGTTGCCGTCGTGGAAGAAGACGACCCGGTCCGCCACCTGCTTGGCAAAGCCCATTTCGTGGGTAACGACGATCATCGTCATCCCTTGCTTGGCCAGGGTCTTCATTACGCCCAGCACGTCACCGACCATTTCGGGATCGAGGGCACTGGTTGGTTCATCGAAGAGCATAACGTCCGGCTTCATCGCCAGGGCCCGGGCAATCGCCACCCGCTGCTTTTGCCCACCGGAGAGGGTCTGCGGGTTGACGTTGGCCTTTTCCTTTAAGCCAACCAGGTCGAGGTAGTGCATGGCTTCCTTTTCGGCTTCTTCCTTGGTGGCCTTACCCAGCTGAGTTGGCGCCAGGGTGATGTTTTCCAGGACCGACATGTTTGGAAAGAGGTTGAAGTGCTGGAAAACCATTCCGATATTTTGTCGCACCTTGTTGATGTCCACCTTCGGATCGGCGATATCGTAACCGTCAACGTAGACGTGCCCACTGTTTGGTTCTTCCAGCTTGTTAATGCAGCGCAGGAAAGTCGACTTCCCGGAACCGGACGGACCGATCATGCAGACCACTTCACTCGGCTTGACGTTCAGGCTCACCCCTTGCAAGACATCGTTGGTCCCGTAACTCTTGTGCAGATCTTTAATTTGAACTTTGTATTGCGCATCCATATTAATCCATCCTCTTCTGTACGTAATTCGATAACCAGGTCAGTAAGGTAATGATGATGATGTAGATTACCGCAATGATCGTCCACATCCGGAACCCTTCCATGTTTTGAGAAATGATGACGGTCCCGGTCTGAGTTAATTCCATCAGACCGATCGCGGAAAGGATTGAGGTATCCTTCAGGGTGATGATGAACTGGTTAACCAGTGATGGCACCATCAGCTTGAATCCTTGCGGCGCGATGACCTTGATCAGAGCCTTGCTGTAAGGCAGCCCCAGGCTCCGGGCCGCTTCCCACTGGCCGACGTTGACGGATTCAAAGCCACCCTTAACGATCGCACCGATGTAGGCCCCTTCGTCAAAGGTCAGGGTTAAGATCCCGGCAAGGAAAAGTGGCACCTTGTGACCGATCACGTTTGGCAGTCCCATGTAGATAAAGAACGCCAGCACGATCATTGGAATCCCCCGGAAGATGTAGATCAGGGTACTGGAGAGACCGTTAGCGAACTTGTTCTGGACAACCCCGAGAACCCCGAGGAAGATCCCAAAGATCATGGCGAAGACGATTCCGACAATCGTCAGCTTCAGCGTCATCCACAACCCGGACAGCAGGGCACTCTTGTTTGCCTTCAGGAGCCCCATAATCGTGTGGGCCTGGGTTGAATTCTTCGTGGTAGCCTTGCTCTTCGTGTACTTGTTAATGATCTTCTGCATCCGGCCGGTCTTCTTCATCCAAGTAATCCCGTCGTTGATCTTAGCCTGTAATTCCTTGTTTTGACCCTTCTGGAAGCCGATGGCAACCGGCTGGGCGTCGATTGGCTTCTTGGTAACGATCTTGAGGTCAACCCCTTGCCGGATCCCGTATTGAAGGACCGGACCATCATCGAAGGTTGCCGCGGCGTTCCCGTTCTTAACGTCGTTCCACATCGTGTTCGAGGAGTCGAAGTACTTAATCTTGTAGCCGTATTTCTTCTGGTTCTTCTTCAAGAAGAGGGCGGCACTAGTTCCAGACTTGGCGGAAACGGTCTTGCCACGCAGCTGCTTCAATGACTTGATCTTGCTGTTCTTGGCAACGGCCATCATGACCCCATCGGTGTAGTACGGCTTGGAGAAATCGTACTTTTGCTTCCGCTCGTCGGTAACACTCATCCCGGCCATAACGGCGTCAACCTGGCCACCTTCCAGGGCTTGAAGGTCCCCGTTGAAGCTCATTGATTTGAACTGGTACTTGAAGTGTTCGTGCTTCGCAATCTGCTGGAGCATTTCAATTTCGATCCCGGGGTTCTTCCCAGAATAACTCCCCTTGCTGTCCTGCATTTCGAACGGGGCAAAGGTTCCGTTAGTGGCAAAGGTGTAGGTTTGATCAGCAGAGGCGGATTGCGGTTCGACAATCAGCCACCCGACCACGATTGCCACAACTGCAATCAAGCTGGCGATGAATTTTTTCCAACTCTTCTTCCGCATACTACCGACTCCTTTTTTCTAATCAAATTTTAACGTTGCTAATACCTTATCATCTGCAAAAAAAGAAGTGAAGACTTTTAAGCCACATCCGTAATAATCCAAGATGAAACCGGTTTAAATGATGATTTAAGAAGCAAGGAGCATAATTTTCTTATTTAAATTAAGCGGTTCAATTAGTGAAAATAATCACTCTTATTTATTTTTAATCTTTGCAATTTAAAAAGTACCGGCAACGTGTGGCAATGTCATTAAGTTAAGAGCTTGACAATTAGTGGTCGGTTCTTACAGGATGTCGTTTGAAAAGTAATTCGTTAATTTTAAGGCCACCTAAGTAGTAATCGCGGTTACTAATTAGGTGGCC
>NZ_JAOVYZ010000079.1 GCF_026413145.1 Limosilactobacillus kribbianus
GGCCACCTAATTAGTAACCGCGATTACTACTTAGGTGGCCTTAAAATTAACGAATTACTTTTCAAACGACATCCTGTAAGAACCGACCACTAATTGTCAAGCTCTTAACTTAATGACATTGCTGCAGGCACAACTCCTTTTCTTAGTTCAGGCTGCTAATGTACTTGTAAACCTGCTGACCGGCGATCGCCCCGTCGCCGACCGCCGTAGCAATCTGGCGCAGCGGCGTCTCGCGGACATCCCCGATCGCAAAGATCCCGGGGATGCTGGTCTTCATCTCGTTGTCGGTCTTAACCCAGCCCTGGTCGTCTAAGATTCCCAGGTTGGCAAATGGAGCGGTCATCGGGTAAGAGCCGACGTAAATAAAGATCCCGTCGACCGGCATCTCGCCGTCCTCACCAGTCTGGTTATTGTGGGTCTTGACGCCGCGGACCTTGACATCGTCACCCGTGATCTCAGTCACACTGGTGTTGTAGACAAATTCCAGCTTGTCGTTTTGGGCAGCTTCGTCCTGCAGCATCGGTTGGGCCCTCAAGTGGTCGCCGCGGACCAGGACGGTCACCTTCTTCGCCAATTGGGTCAAGTAGAGTCCTTCTTCGACTGCAGAGTCCCCGCCGCCGACTACGGCTAGGTTCAGCCCCTTGAAGAAGGCCCCATCGCAGACCGCACAGTAGGAAACGCCCCGGCCGGCGAACTCGTCTTCACCCGGCACGTCCAGATGACGCTGGCCAGAACCGGTGGCAATCACGACCGCCTTAGCGATGTAGGTGTCGCCCATGTCGGTCGTGATCTTCTTGGTTGCGCCCTGGTCCTCAACCTTGGTAACCGTTCCGTAGGCGTACTCAGCGCCGAACTGGGTGGCACCTTCGTACATGTCCTTGGCAAGGTCTGGCCCTTTGACACTCTTGAAACCGGTGTAGTTCTCAATCGTGGCGGTATTATTCAGGTTTCCACCGTAAATCCCCCGGTCGAGCATCACAACGGAGAGGTTGGCCCGGGAAGCATACATCGCGGTGGTCAGGCCACCAGGTCCCGCGCCGATCACAACAACATCATAGTGCTTTTCTTCTGCCATTTTAGTTCCTCCACAAATCAAATTCTTGTCTCTATCATACTGGTCCCGGAATCAAATGTCCATCATTTTACTTACTTTTTGTCAGAGTAGGGCCCGAATCTTGGCAATCAATGCTGGTGCTCCACCATCATCTAAACGCAAAATCGGGATCCCAGCCTGACGGACCCGTTCGAGGGCCTTTTGATCTTTAGGGCCCAGATTAATGTCCAGATAGGCATCCAGCTTGGTGATGATCTCATCGATGTTTTCGTTGATTGCCGCTGGATAGAGGCGGACGTTCGGATAGCGCATCATGTCCAGGAGAATCGTCCCCATGTTGGTCGGAGCCGTGATGTAGAAGCAACAGTCCGGCAACGCTTGTACCAGGGTTTTGATTTCTGGCAAGTCCTGAGTGTAGGTCGAAATCCATAGATTCCCCCGCTTTTGCTCCCAGAAATTCGGCAGCGGGGCATGATCAACGACCGCCCCTGGCGTAAGCGCGTTGTACTGCCACCATCGTTGCCGCAGGATCCCCGTTGAAACCTCGTGCCACGGCTTCAGGACAGTGTCGTAGTGGAGAATTCGGTAGGGCTGGGCTCGCCGGAAGCGCTCTTTGATCTGGGGAAAAAGTGGCTTTTGGTAGTACGAGGCCGTTGCATAGGTCCCCAGGCATAAATTATAGGTATCCGGCAAACGGAAGTAGTGATCGCCAAAGTAATGGTTGAGAATCGTTTGATCATCATTGGCCAGGCCCTGATCGGCCTCCGCCAGCCACCGCGCCGTGAGGCCATCGATCTGACGCAGTTTGGCATTATCGATCAGGAGCACCCCGGCGTTAAAACTCTCTGGGACGGCGTAATCGGTGACCGCCCCGATTAGGTTGCCCGCTAGGTCGAGGTTAAATAGTTCGTCCAGCGGCCCGTTCACCACCAGATCGCTGTCGAGGTAGAGCACCCGCGCGGCGGTCAACCGCTCCGGAATGAGCAGCCGCGCGTAGGTCATTGGGTCGATGTGGGTCCGGGAAACCGGCTTACCGGCCAGCACTTCCGGCGCCAGCTTTAGATTTTTAATCTGGACCCCCACCGCCCGGTAATCATTATTCAGTTTTAGAAACCATTCTTGCGGAATATCGGCATTGAACACGCCGATGGTCAAATCGTGATTGTAGTAGATCAGTGACTTAATCGCCGTCGTCAGCTGTTCGATGTAGCCGTTGTCCGCAGAAAAGACAACCATCCTCGTCATTATATTTCCCTCCCCAACAAAAAAGCAGCAAGCCTTTCTTCACCAAGGTTTGCTGCTTTGAAACTATTTATTCTTATTTCTTGCTGCTCTTCTTGTCCTCAGCGGCCAGTTTAGCACCGAGGTCCTTGATGTATTCACGCAGTTCATCCTTAACCTGTGGGTGCTGCAAACCGTATTCAATGTTGGTCTTAACCCAGCCGAACTTGTTACCAACATCGTACCGATCGCCATTGTATTCGCGAGCAAAGACCCGTTGCGTCTGGTTCAGGGTATCGATGGCATCCGTCAGCTGAATTTCGTTGCCCTTGCCCGGCTTCGTCTTGGCCAGGACGTCAAAGATTTCTGGAGTGAAGACGTAGCGGCCGATGATTGCCAGGTCGCTCGGTGCATCCTTCGGGGCCGGCTTTTCAACAAAACTTGTCACGTTGTACAGGCCTGGCGTTACTTCCTTGCTTGGGTTGATAACGCCGTACTTGGCAGTGTCTTCGTGCGGTACCCGCATAACAGCCAGAGTGGAAGCACCGGTCTGTTCGTAGCTGTCGATCAATTGCTTGGTCAGCGGTTCACCGTTGTTGTTGATGTTGTTCAGGTCGTCACCGAGCATGACAACGAATGGTTCGTCACCGATGAAGTCACGGGCGGTCAGGACAGCATCCCCGAGGCCCCGTGGGTGTGACTGCCGAATAAAGTAGATGTTGATGTCGGTCGTTTCTTCGACCAGCTTCAGCATGGCATCCTTGTGCTTAGCACGCAGGTTGTCCTCCAATTCAGGGTTGGAATCGAAGTGATCCTCAATTGAGCGCTTGTTCTTGCCGTCAACGACAACGATGTCTTCGATGCCGGACTTGCGCGCTTCCTCAACGATGAACTGGATCGTTGGCTTATCAACAATTGGCAGCATTTCCTTAGCTAAGGCCTTGGTAGCAGGCAGGAAACGGGTCCCCAGGCCGGCTGCCGGAATAATTGCTTTTCTAACACGTTTCATAACGAAAAATCCTTTCCATAACTTCAATCTCTCATTGTACCCGGTTGTATTTTACCATAATTATTCCATCTCTGACGTAAGATCTCGGCTCATTAGCTGAGAAATTGCGGTTTTAATGCTCTCACCCTGGTATAAAACTTGGTACAATGCTTCGGTTATTGGCATTTTTACCTGCCGCTTTTTACTAAGCTCATAGGCCGCCTTGGTGGTGTAAACCCCCTCGATGACCATCCCCATGTTCTTGATGACATCATCGAGTTGCTGGCCCTGGCCGAGCTGGTAGCCGGCCCGCCAATTCCGGGAGTTTTTGCTGGTGGCGGTAACGATCAGGTCCCCCACCCCGGACAGGCCGATAAAGGTCATCGGGTTAGCACCAAAGGCCACGCCCAGCCGCCGAATTTCCGCCAGTCCCCGGGTGATCAAGGCCGCCCGGGCGTTATCGTGGTAGCCCAATCCTTGCAGAGCCCCGGCACCGATAGCAATGATGTTCTTCAGGGCGGCACCAAATTCGGCACCGATCACGTCATCATTGGTATAGACCCGGAAGTAGGAGTTGCTGAAGAGCTGCTGGATCTTCTGGGCGTCGGCGAGGTTGGCGCAGGCGGCCGTGACGGCGGTCATGTCCTTGATCGCCACGGACTCGGCATGGCTCGGTCCAGACAGAACAACCACGTCCCGTAAGTGCTCAGGGGCGATTTCTTCCTTGATCATCTCTGACGGCCGCTTGTAGGTATTTTGTTCCAAGCCCTTGGTGGCGTGCACAATCAGCGATTGCTGGTCGAGGTCGGTTAAGACGGTGTTAAGCTTCCTAGCGACCTCCCGGATTCCCTTGGTTGGGATCACGATCAGCATCACGTCGGCCCCGGCCACGGCCTCCTTCATATCCGCCGTGGCATGGAGATCACGAGAATAGGTGAAGTCCTTCATGTAGGCGGGGTTGACGTGGTCCCGGTTAAGCTGGTCAACCTGGGCCTGGTCCCGCGACCACAGAAGCACGTCATGACCATTTTCTACCAATAAGTTTGCCAGCACGCTGCCCCATGAGCCCGCGCCAAGTACAGCTACTTTTTCAGTCATAGTTATCTCTCCTCGTATTCTATAAATATATCCTTTCGGATTTTGCTACTATACAACTTGTTTTCTGGTCACCGCATGATAACCTCTAATTATCATTGGCTTTGGTCAACTGGTATAGGTTAAATTC
>NZ_JAOVYZ010000008.1 GCF_026413145.1 Limosilactobacillus kribbianus
ATGATAAAATAGTGGTGCTCATCAAGGTCCTTCTTTCTAATGGATTGTACGGTAACACCATTAAAGACCTTGATGGGTTTTTCTGTCCACTTAAATGTTCAACTTAAATTTTACAATCTGCCATTTTTATAACAAGAAAGCCAGGGATAGCGGTGATTAGCCGTTATTCCTGGCTTTCAAGTTTCAGACATTATATATAGTCGTGACGACTTCTTACCATTGGATAGCAACGACTCAATTTTTGAAGGAAATGCTTTGAGAATGGATTGGTCCGAGATTGTTGAACCATATGATGTTAATTATATTATGGGCAATCCTCCGTTTGTCGGACAATCGTATCGGAGCAACGAGCAAAAACAAGATATGATAGATATTTTTGGAAAAGGTAGTCGTGAAACTAAACAGGACTATGTCATTTGCTGGTATAAGAAATCATTAGATTATGTTAGTGATTATAAGAACTCATCTGTCAAATGTGCTTTTGTATCAACAAATTCAATTTGCCAAGGTGAATGTGTTCCAACATTTTGGAAAGACATGATTAATGCTGGAGTTGAAATTCAATTTGCTAGACGAACCTTTATCTGGACAAACGAAGCTAAAAATAAGGCAGCTGTTCATTGCGTAATCGTCGGATATTCGTTTCACAAAATAAACAATATTAAAGAACTATATGACGGTGGCAAGTTAACTAAATGTGATCACATCAACCCATATTTAGTACCTGAAGAAGATATTTGGATAAGCTCAAGACCAAAAAGGCCTAAAGACAAAAGTAAAATGACAACTGGAAGTCCTGCAACTGATGACGGGCAACTATTCTTATCACCAGAAGAAGCCAAAACCATGTCAAAGGAATATCCAATTTTGAGCAAATATATTCGTCCATTTATAGGAGCTCATGAGTTTTTGCATGACTTAAATGAAAGGACTAGGTATTGCCTTTGGTTTGCTGATGTTGGTGACGAGTTGCCGAAGATAATTAAAGCTGACCATATGAAAGATCGGTTTCAACATATTAAAGAAAAGCGACTATCAAGTAGTGCGTCACGGATTAAAAAAGCAGCTGAAACTCCTTGGTTGTTTGCACAAAACAGGCAGCCAGATACAGAGTATTTAGTAATTCCACGGCACTCATCTGAAAACAGAGAATATATACCAATTGGCTTTATGGATCCTAAAACAATCGCCGGGGATGCTACAACAATTGTTTATGATGCAACACTTGAAGATTTTGCTATATTAGAATCATCATTGCACGTCGCTTGGATGAAAACAGTGGCCGGAAGGTTGAAGAGCGACTACAGGTATTCATCATCCGTATATTATAATTTTCCGATGCCAAAACTAACAAATGAATTAAAAGAAAAGTTAGAGAAAAGCGCTGAAGGTATTCTCAATGCTCGTGCTAATCATCCGTCATTATCGTTGGCAGACATGTACAAAGAGCTATTGATGCCGAGCGACTTACGTGACGCACACCGTAAAAATGACAAGCTGATTTTACAAGCATATGGTCTTAATAAAGATGCAACAGACCAAGATATTTTAAAGGTGCTTTTTAAGATGTATAACAATAAAGACAACGACTGATTATCATGTAGTTTCAGTCAATTTTCATACTGGGACTCGTCCTGTTTGCGGATCGAGGCTCTTTCGTTTGGTTGTATTGTCACGTTTTGATGACAATTCGTTTTAAGTCCGGTCCTCGAACAATTGGTGGGCCAAAAAGTGAAAATTTCGTTGGAAAGGTCAAATTGCCAATTTAGGCGTTAAGTATTACACAGTGAGAGATTGCGTTCTTCCATGATTTGAACCGCATTTTGGAAACATGCTGAATTTTGTCAAGTATGCTAATATATAGTCCATATTGGGACATTTACTATAATTTTATACGAAATAAAAACCCGCAAATAATGCGGGTTCTATTTTGTGTATATATCTACACTTGGCAAATTCTCTTATGCTCTTTTGTAATTTGCCTACATTGGTGAAACGTCGACGTCTAATCGACCAACAAATAGAACTAACAAGCTAAAAGAAAACCCGATTTTTCGGGTTAATGTCGTGTTGGTTACGTTGCTGTAACTGGGTCGGTTGCGTTGGCAAAACTTGGCTCATACACGTAAGAACATGTGGCGGTATTCTCGTTGTATTGGGCTAATTGTTTGACGTAAGGAATGCCGTTGCGTTCATACTGTGACATTGCTAGATGTTTCAATTCGTCGAACGATTCGAATACTGACGTGTAACGATGTGAAAACTTATCAGAGTATGGGTAGCCTTTCGACTTCTGCAACTCGTCTAAGTCCACGACGGCAACACGTTGCTGAATTTTGTCTGTTGCTTTAATGGAGTTGTATTTGTTGAGATAGTATCGTTTATTATCGACAACAACATAGTTATCGTCACGATCAAAGGTGACAACAACAAAACGATCATCACTGTTAAGTACGTAGAGAGGGCAAGTTTCGCGTGGCTCAATGTAGTAATTATTACCGTACTCACCCTGACGTGTACGTTGATAGTAACGTTGGATTCCTTGTAGTTTTTCTGTTTGATTTTGCATAATGTGTTCAATCCTTTCTTATATTAAAATGGAGCGATGTTGTGCTTGTCCAGTACATCGTCTATAACAGAAGGTAAGAGATATTCACGGACTAATACGTCTAAATGCTCGCCTGAAAATAACTCTGGTGAGTCGATTGACTCCATGCTGAAATCGTCAAGTGCATCTTGTACTAGATCAAAATTTCCAAGCAGCGCTCTTTCTGCTTTCAGCTCATTACACCAATAGCTACCGGTTCTGTTTCCTGTGATATCACGATCAAATGCTAGATCTTGCAAGTCTTCGTAAGCTTCACCTCGATTTTTGCAGTTGAAAGTAATATCTGAATCTTTGAGTATGGCCTCCAATTCATCCACCATTTCCGATTTGTAATCATAAAATTTTAAGTTGTTTAATTCTTCATCACTCATTGTTCATCATCCTTTCTTTAACATAAGATCAGGTAGACCGTCTTGACGGTCTTAATTTAGCTATGAGACGAATTTAAACGATGGGGAGTATACGTCAAACTATTTTTCGTGTCGTCTGAGCGGCAAGCTGAGCATTAACGTAATTCATCGTCGTCACATGTTACGTATACAAGTTGTTTACCGTTAGACGATGATAAACTCAAATAAATATTAGTTGTTGAGTAGTTTAATAGTTATTGATTTGTCATATTGATCATCCTTTCATGTATTACATAGATTCAATACGACCGGCTCGACGGTCTTCGTGGTATAATTTAATTAAGTATTGCCTTGCGATTCTACCAATTTAGAAAATAGATGAAGTCAGAGCGTTGAGACACAAATGAGACACATGAATAAATAAACACCCCGTAATCGTTGATATTACGGGGTGTTTTAATAGTGGTAGTATTATTACTGCCAACATCGCTTTGGACGAGAATCGCAACGTCTGTGCGGTCCCGGGACGAATCGACACAATCCGCTCCCTAGGCACAAACGAACTGATTGCCGCTGGAGCCAAGCCAATTTTGCGGGCCCAGGACCTACTCGATGAATTTGTCTAGGGCAAGATATTTTCGGAAAAAAGCTTTTCGGATTTGACAGATAATGGTTAAATGGGCTAATAATAGATAGAAGAAAATCATCATAAAACGTGAGGAGCCTACTTTATGGCAACCAAAACAACAGCAAGTAAAACAAGTAAGAAGACGACGAAGAAGCGTACTACCCGTCGGGCCAAGCCCAAGAAGAAGCTGGTGATCGTCGAATCGCCGTCGAAGGCGAAGACGATCGGCCGCTTCTTGGGCCGGTCCTATAAGGTGGTCGCCAGTCTCGGCCACGTCCGCGACCTGCCCAAGAGCCGGATGGGGGTCGACGTTGAAAATAACTACCAACCCGACTATATCTCAATCCGGGGCAAGGGGGACGTCATCAAGGAACTGCGCAAGGACGCCAAAAATGCCAAGGCGGTCTATCTGGCATCGGACCCCGACCGGGAAGGGGAGGCCATCGCTTGGCACGTTTCCAACATCCTTAAGCTGGATGACAAGGACAAAAACCGGGTAACCTTCAACGAAATCACCAAGGATGCGGTCAAAGAGGCCTTTAAAGAACCCCGGACGATCAACATGGACCTGGTTGATGCCCAGCAGGCGCGGCGGGTCCTTGATCGGCTGGTGGGGTATTCCATCAGCCCGATCCTCTGGAAGAAGGTTAAGAAAGGACTCAGTGCCGGCCGGGTTCAGTCCGTGGCCCTCAACCTGATCATCAAGCGGGAAAACGAAATCAAGAACTTCCAGCCGGAAGAATACTGGACGATCGATGCCGAATTCCAGCATGGCCGGGATAAGTTTAACGCCAGTTTCTATGGCGAAAACGGCAAAAAGCTGCCTCTTCATAACAATGCGGATGTCCAAGCGGTCTTAGGCAAGCTCGACCGGCGCAAAAACTTTGCAATTACCAAGGTGACCCGGCGTGAACGCAAACGGCTGCCGCAACCGCCTTACACGACCTCGACCATGCAGCAGGATGCCAACCGCCGTTTGAACTTCCGGACCCGGAAGACGATGATGGCGGCCCAGATGCTCTATGAGGGGATTGATATCAAACAAGGGGCTCCGGTTGGACTGATTACCTACATGCGGACGGACTCGACCCGGATTGCCTTAATTGCTAAGCATGAGGCCTCACAGTTTATCCATGAACAATACGGGGGCGAGTTTGCCGCTGTCAAGCCGGTCAAGGGCAAGCTGCCGGAAGGGGCCCAGGACGCCCACGAGGCGATCCGGCCAACCTCGGTTTACCGGACTCCGGCCGAAATGAAACCTTACCTGACAAACGACCAATACAAGCTCTACAGCCTGATCTGGTCCCGCTTTGTGGCTAGTCAGATGACGGCCCAAGTCGTGGACACAATGACGGTCGATTTGGAGCAGAATAAGGTCAACTTCCGGGCCAACGGTTCCAAGGTGAAGTTCCCTGGTTTTACCAAAGTTTACAAGCGGGGGGAAGAAAAGGATAACCTCCTGCCGGACTTAAACGAGGGGGACGCGGCCAAGATGGTCAGCGATAACCCAGCCCAACACTTCACCCAGCCACCGGCCCGCTACACTGAAGCGGCACTAATCAAGACTCTGGAACAAAACGGGGTGGGCCGGCCGTCAACCTACGCTCCGACCCTGGACACGATTCAGCGGCGGTACTATGTGCGCCTGGTTTCCCGTCATTTTGAACCAACGGAACTCGGTGAAATTGTCAACCAGATCATTGAAAAGCAGTTCCCAGAGATCGTCAACGCTAAGTTTACAGCCGACGTCGAAGGTGAACTGGACCAGGTTGAAGCCGGCAAGCGCAACTGGGTCAAGGTGGTCGACAGTTTCTACCAGCCTTTCTCCAAGGAGGTCAAGGACGCCGAGGATCAGGTTGCTAAGATTCAGATGCGTGACGAGCTGGCGGGGATGGACTGTGAGATCTGCGGTGCCCCGATGGTGGTCAAGATGGGCCGTTACGGCAAGTTCTACGCCTGCTCCCGCTTCCCGAAATGTCGTAACACCAAGGCGATCGTCAAGGATACCGGCGTGACCTGTCCGAAGTGTCACCAAGGGACCGTGGTCGAACGTAAGTCCAAGAAAAACCGGGTCTTTTACGGCTGTTCCCGCTATCCGGACTGTGACTTCGTTTCCTGGGACAAGCCGATCGGCCGGGACTGCCCAAAGGATGGGCACTTCCTGGTTGAAAAGAAGGTTAAGGGCGGCAAGCAGGTTGTCTGTCCGAACGGTGATTATAAGGAAGAAGTTCAAAAGTAAAAACTTTTACGTAAAATTTTACTATTTTACCAATAGAGATTGATTGAAAAGGCTTTCCTAATCTGCTATCGTGCACTTAGGAGCTTTTTTAGCATTTAAATGATAAGCGCTTAACAATGGAGGATGATCGTAATGATTTCTTTGCATAATGACCAATTAACGGTAGAAATTAATGAACTTGGTGCCCAGTTGCACAGCATCAAGCGCCAGGGGGAGACAGGCGAGTACCTCTGGCAGGGAGATGCGGCCAGTTGGGGACGGCAGGCCCCGATCCTCTTTCCCTTTGTTGGTCGTTTAAAGGACGATCAGTATGTCTTTGAAGGCCAGATCTATCACCAGACCCAACACGGTTTTGCCCGGGACCGGCGCTTTGCCGTGGTAGAGCAGGAAAGTGACCGGGTGGTTTTTGAGCAGCACGACGACGAACAAACCCGGGCGGCTTTTCCCTTCGCCTTTCGTCTGTTTGTCACCATGGAATTAGTGGGTGATTCCGTTCACGTTGATTACCGGGTGGAAAATCCTGCTAGCGAGCGCACCCTGGTATACGCGATCGGTGCCCATCCGGGATTCAATATGCCGCTGACGAGCGGGCAAGCCTTCGATCAGATTCAGCTGAGCGTTGATCCAACTGGGGAATATTCCCGGATCGTTCTAGACGGCCCTTATAATGATTCTAATCACCCGCAATTCATCGATATGACTAAGCCATTGACATTGAACCACGAGCTCTTTGCTCACGATGCCATAATCTTCAAGACCGCGGGCAGCAATTTCACTGCGACCTTACACGACCCGGCTGGTCAGCACGGAGTCAGTGTCACCACCCGCGGAACTCAGTATGTCGGTGTTTGGTCTGCTTATCCGGCTAAGGCCAACTTTGTCTGCGTCGAACCCTGGTGGGGAATTGCTGATAACGTCAATGCGGACGGCCAGCTGCTCCATAAGCAGGACATGCACCGGTTGGCACCGGGACAGACGGCCGACTACCGCTTTAGCATCCGGCCATTCTAAAGTCAGAAAAATAAAGAAGCCTTGATTACCATTGCGGCGATCAAGGTTTCTTTATTTCTGGTGATGTTCACGCAGATAGTGGCCTAGCCCGAAGCCGACCATCGACTCCGTTCCGGCAAAAATGCGTTTAATGTTGCTGCGGTGGCGATTGAGAACCACCAGGGTCAAGAAGCCGGACACCAGGGTCAGGATCCAGTCCTGTTCGCACAGGGCAATCACGAAGACGGCGCTGATACCGATGATGCTGGCACAACTAGCCATGCTGGTCAGCAGCAGGGTGGTGATGAAGATCAGGCAGGCGATCCCGAAGAGTGGCGGATTGTAGGCCAACAGGATCCCGGCACTAGTTGCCACTGCCTTGCCCCCGTGGAAGTGGTCAAAAACCGAGGCGGTATGACCTAGCGAAGCGAAAAGTCCAATCAGCAGGGGATTAACGGCTGCGCTGACGCCCCAGAAGTAGGGCTGACAGGCGGCCAGGGTCCCCTTGAGCACGTCCATGAAGAGGACGACAATTCCCGCTTTGGGGCCGAGGGTTCGAAAGGTGTTGGTGGTTCCAATATTACCGCTGCCGAGCTTGCGGATGTCCTTGTGATAGAAAATCTGGCCGATCCATAGCCCTGAGGGGATTGACCCCAGTAGGTAGGCCACGACGACCATGATGATAATTTTGAATGTCATTTAATTTGCTCCTCATTGATAATTGCGTGGGTGCCCATCAAGAATAGCATGAAAGCGGCCGTTGTGCTACCGTCATTTTTGGCGGCGGTTTGCGAAATCGGCCGGTTTTGCGTATTATTTAAGATGTTGCTTTCGCAGGTTAAAAAGAATTTGCGTTCGCTAAATTGCAATGCTAAAATGTTTTTATCGAACATATGTTTATGTCCAGCCAACAATGTGATAAATGGGAGGTCATTTTGTGACCACGAAGAAAGTAAAATATGATGACTCCTCCATTCAGGTCTTGAAGGGCCTGGAAGCGGTTCGCAAGCGGCCGGGGATGTACATCGGCTCGACCGATGCCCGGGGGCTTCATCACTTGGTATATGAAATTGTCGATAACGCGGTAGACGAGGCTCTTTCCGGCTACGGGAAGGAAATCAGCGTCACGATCGAAGCCGACAATGCAATCACGGTTCAGGACCATGGACGGGGGATGCCCGTGGGGATGCACGCCTCCGGGAAGCCAACGCCAGAGGTTATTATGACCGTCCTGCACGCCGGTGGGAAATTCGGTCAATCCGATGGTTATAAGACCTCGGGGGGGCTGCACGGTGTTGGGGCCTCGGTCGTCAACGCCTTGTCGACCCACCTGACGCTGACGATTGTCCGGGATCACCAGCGTTATCGTGAAATCTTTAAGGATGGGGGCCAGCCGGTCGGAACCCTCAAGAAACTGGGCAAGACCACGGCCGGCAACGGGACGACGGTCTCCTTTAAGCCGGACCCCAAGATCTTTACGACGACGGTCTATGACTACAACACCCTGGCCAATCGGCTGCGCGAATCAGCCTTCCTGCTCAAGGGAATCAAGATTATCCTGACCGATAAACGGCCGGGACAAGAAAAACAGGACGTTTTCCAGTACGAGGACGGGATCCAAGAGTTTGTGTCCTATCTCAACGAAGGCAAGGACACCCTGGGCAAGGTTCTCTACTTTGATGGCAAGCAGGATGGGGTCGAAGTTGAGGTCGCGGCCCAGTATAACGATGGTTATTCCGAAAACCTGCTGTCCTTTGTCAACAACGTTCGGACGCCGGACGGAGGAACTCATGAGGCCGGTTTCCGCAACGCTTGGACCAAGACCTTCAACGAATATGCCAAGAAGGTCGGTTTGCTAAAGGCTAACGGGAAGAACCTAGAGGGAAGTGATGTCCGCGAAGGATTAACGGCCGTCGTTTCCGTTCGGATTCCGGAACGCCTGTTGCAATTTGAAGGCCAGACCAAGGACAAGCTGGGGACTCCGGAGGCCCGCAAGATCGTTGATTCGATCGTCAGCGAGCAGTTGAACTACGCCCTGATGGAAAACGGCGACTTTGCCCAGATGCTGATCAAAAAGTCTCTCAAAGCCCGTGAAGCCCGTGAAGCCGCCCGCAAGGCCCGTAACCAGGCCCGGGGCGGCAAGCGGCGCAGCAAGAAGGAACGCAATCTTTCCGGCAAGCTGACACCGGCTCAATCGAAGAACGCTAAGAAAAACGAGCTCTTCTTAGTCGAAGGGGATTCGGCCGGCGGTTCCGCCAAACAGGGTCGCGATCGTAAGTACCAGGCAATCCTGCCGTTACGGGGTAAGGTTCTCAACACCGAAAAGGCCAAGCTCGATGACGTTTTAAAAAACGAAGAGCTCAACACGATCATCTACACAGTGGGTGCCGGGGCCGGCTCCGAATTCAACGTTGAGGATTCCAACTACGACAAGATCATTATTATGACCGATGCCGACGATGACGGGGCCCACATCCAAATCTTACTGCTGACTTTCTTCTACAAGTACATGCGGCCGATGATCGAGGCAGGCAAGGTCTACATCGCCCTGCCGCCGCTCTACCGCCTGCAACAAGGCCGGGGAGCCAAGACAAAGATCACCTACGCCTGGACCAACGACGAATTGACTGCCCTTACTAAGTCAATGGGGAAGACTGCTTCCCTGCAACGTTTCAAGGGGCTTGGTGAGATGAACGCCGACCAGCTCTGGGAGACAACGATGAATCCGGAAACGCGAACCTTGATCCGGGTACGGATTGAGGATGCCGAGCTGGCCGAACGCCGGGTTACGACCCTGATGGGCAATAAGGTTGAACCGCGGCGGGAGTGGATCGAGGATCACGTCCAGTTCACCCTCAGCGATGATCAGGAATCGGATCAGCTGGTGGAAAGCAAGGGACGATTAAACTCGAACAAGTAATAATCTAGAAGCTGGGAATTACCCCAGCCTCTTTGCTGTTATATAGCTATGAATGCTATAGTGCGGTAGCTGGCTACAATGCAAAGCGAGTTCGAACGCTAATAAATCAACGCTCACCAGATAGGCTAGCTCCGCATCGGCGAGGTGGGAAGACGAACTCGCAAGCGAGTTCTGTCCCACCGTCAAATTTTTGAAGATACAAGAGAAAGGATGCGTTTTTTGTGAAAAGCGCGAAGATTGAGACCATGTCACTCGAACAGATCATGGGTGATCGTTTTGGTCGGTATTCGAAATCAATTATTCAGGAGCGGGCCCTGCCAGACATTCGTGACGGCTTAAAGCCGGTGCAGCGGCGGATCCTTTTTGCCATGAACAAGGATGGCAACACCTACAATAAGGGCTTCCGCAAGTCTGCCAAGTCGGTTGGGAACGTCATGGGGAACTTCCACCCCCACGGCGACAGTTCGATCTATGAGGCCTTGGTGCGGCTCAGTCAGGATTGGAAGCTACGCGAGCCCCTGGTCGAGATGCACGGTAACAACGGGTCGATGGACGGCGACCCGGCTGCGGCGATGCGGTATACCGAGGCTCGGCTGAGCAAGATCGCCGGACTGATGCTGCAAGACATCGACAAGGACACGGTCGAGATGACCTTAAACTTCGACGACACAGAAAAGGAACCGACCGTTCTGCCGGCCCGGATCCCGAACCTCCTGGTCAACGGGGCGACGGGGATTTCCGCTGGTTACGCAACCGAAATTCCAACCCATAACCTGGCCGAGGTGTTGGACGCTCTGATTTACCTGATCGACCATCCCACGGCTGACCTGGATAAGCTGATGGAATTTATTCCCGGCCCGGATTTTCCAACCGGGGGGATTATTCAGGGTATCGATGGCATTAAAAAGGCTTACCAGACCGGTCGCGGTCGGATTGTGGTCCGGGCTAAGACGGAAATTGAGACTCTGCGCGGCGGCCGGCAACAGATCAATGTCACTGAAATTCCCTACGAGGTCAACAAGGCTCAGCTGGTCAAGCGGATCAACGACTTACGGCTGGCCAAAAAGGTGGAGGGAATCGCCGAGGCGCGTGACGAAACCGACCGCTCCGGTTTGCGGATCGCAATCGAACTCAAGCGGGGTGTCGATGCCAGCGGGGTTCTCAATTACTTGTTAAAGAACACCGACCTGCAGATCAATTACAACTTCAATATGGTGGCCATTGATGATCAGCGTCCGATGCGGGTCGGCTTAAAACACATCCTGACTTCTTACCTGGCCTTTCAAAAGCAGGTCGTCCGGCGGCGGACCCAGTTTAACCTGAACAAGGCCCAGCACCGTCTCCACATCGTCGAAGGACTGATCAAGGCTCTTTCAATCCTGGACCAGGTCATCAAGACGATTCGGGCCAGCAAGAATCGCCAGGACGCTAAGCGCAACCTGGTCAACCAGTACAGTTTCACGCCGGAGCAAGCGGAGGCCATCGTGACCCTTCAGCTGTACCGGCTGACCAACACTGACGTCACCGAACTTGAGGACGAGCAGGCGAAATTGAATCAGGAAATCAAGGAGTACCAGCTGATCTTAGACGATGAGCACGAGCTGGCCAAGGTCCTTAAACGTGAAATGCGGGCGATTAAGAAGGAGTTCGGCAACCCGCGGCGGACCAAGATTGAGGACCAGGTCGAAAAACTGGAGATCGACACCACGGTCACCGTGGCCAACGAGGACGTCGTAGTCCTGGTTTCCCATGCCGGCTACATCAAGCGCAGTAGTCTGCGGTCCTTTAAAGCCTCTGCCATTGACGAAAACGGCCTGCGTGAGGATGACTACCCACTGCTGATCCAACAGACCAATACCCTGGCCCACCTCTTCATGTTCACTAACCTGGGCCACATCATCTACCGGCCGGTCCACGAGATTGCTGACGCCCGCTGGAAGGACACCGGGGAGCACATCTCGCAGACGATTGGTTTGGCTGATGATGAGGAGATCATCAAGGCGATGCTTTTTGACAAGCTCGACCTGCCGGGAACCCTGATCATGGGGACCAGCGACGGTCAGGTCAAACAATCGGCCTTTGCGGATTACCAGCCGGGATCGCGTTACAAGAGTCACGCCAGCGTGGCAATCAAGCTCAAGGACAAGGCTGCCCGTCTGGTGAGCGTGGATTACTATGAACCAGAAGAAAAGAGCCGCTCGCTCCTGGCAATTAGCCGGGAAGGCTACGCGGTTCGCTTTGACGTGGCCGACGTTCCGGTGACCGGCGTGCGGACGGCCGGCGTGCGGGCCATCAACTTAAAGGCTGGCGACGTCATGGCCAACTTGGCTCTGGTCACAGCCGGTCAGCGGGTTGCAACGATTACGCAGCGGGGGGCTTTCAAGCTAATGCCACTCGACGAAATTGAAGTCGGTGCCCGCGCACGGCGGGGTGAGCTTGTCTTGCGCCGGCTCAAGAATCACCCGCACCTGATTGCCGACTTTCTGGCCTACGACAGTGACTTTGCCGGTGCCTTTGAGGTGATTACCGACCGGCCACAGTTCCAAGACATCGCGGTTAGCGATCACCACCTCGGCTCGGTTAAGTCCAACGGTTCCTTTGTGATCGACACCGATACCCAGGGAACACCGGTCGCGCTCCGAATCAAGCAAACGGCAATCTTAAAGGAAGACCAGCCAGAGCAAGCCGTCGATTGACGCCTTCTGCTGCCGGTCGTTATAATGTTTTTGAAATGAGGAATTGGAATGGAAAAAACGGAACAGAATCCAGCTGCAATGGATCTGCATCTGCCACGCTATGCTGAATTGCCAAGGCTAGGCCTTTACCTTGAGCAGGCGGTCGAGTACGTCAATGAAAATTTGGCGGCATTGGGTGATGTGCGCTTGACCAGCGCAATGGCCAGCAGCTATGTCAAACATCACCTGCTCAGCCATCCCCAAAGACGGCAATACGGGCGTGATCATCTGGCCCGCTTGGTCTTTATCGCGGCGGCTAAGAATGTCTTGCCCCTGGCCTCGCTGCGGGTGGCCGTGGAAATCCAGCAGGGGAGCCGGGAAAGCTTTGCCAGCGCCTACGACTGCTTTTGTACCGAGCTGGAGAACGCTGTTCGTGTGGCCATGCATCGGCAAATCCCCGAAGAAGTGATTGCTGTCGAAACGGACCAACAGAAAATGCTCCATAACCTGGCTCTGGCGATTGCTTACCGGTCCGTGGTTGACCGTTATTTCCACACCATCAGTGCCGATCTTTAAGGAGGTAATTGCAATGGCATATATCAAGGAAGTTCGTCAATTGGTCGGACACCGGCCGCTGATTTTGACCAGTGCCTCTGGTGCCCTGGTCAACGAAGCCGGAGAAGCCCTGCTTCAGGAGCGAGCCGATACCGGCAACTGGAGTTTTCCGGGCGGGTACATGGAGTTTGGCGAGAGCTTTGTCCAGACGCTTGTTCGCGAGTTCAAGGAGGACGCCGGGGTCAGTGTTGCTCCGGTGCGCCTGATCGGGATGTTTGACCACGACTTCTACACCTACCCGAACGGCGATCGGGTGCAACCGATCAACGCCTTTTACCTGGTTCGCCGGCTGGATAATGCGACTACCTTACCGAAACCTAGCGAGACGGTGCGCCTGCAATACTTTGCCCTTGATCGACCGGCCCCGCGCTTTTTTAACCAGCAGAATGCCGAACAGTGGGCGGCACTGCAAAAAATGGTGGCGCGCGGCGAAGATTGAACAAAGTCCTGCACGAGTGAAACGATTCATGCTAAAATGATTAATAGCGATTGGTTCACGCACGGAACTGATTGGTGCAAAATGTGAACAAACAGGAGGAATCATTTATGGATAAAGAATTAGTCTTCGGACACCAGAAGCCAGATACCGATGCCATCACGGCGGCAATGGCTTTCTCATACTTCCAAAACCAACTGGGTTATGAAACGGAAGCGGTCGCACTTGGCGAACCAAACGATGAAACCAAGTATGCCTTAAACAAGTTTGGCGTAAAGGCTCCCCGGGTTGTCAAGACGGTTGCCAACGAGGTTGATAAGGTCATGTTAGTCGACCACAACGAACCGCAACAGAGTGTGAGCGACCTTGACAAGGTTACCGTTACCCACCTGGTTGACCACCACCGGCTGGCAAACTTTAACACTGCTCAGCCGCTGTGGGCAACCCTGCGCCCATACGGTTGTGTCAGCACGATTCTGACTGAAATGTTTCAGGAAAAGAACATCAATATTCCTGCCAACCTGGCCGGGATGATGCTTTCTGCTATCATTTCAGATACCCTGCTGCTCAACTCACCAACGACGACCGACCATGACCGTGAAGCTGTTAAGTACCTGGCCAAGGTTGCTGGCGTTGACGACTACGAGAAGTACGGGGTTGAAATGCTGAAGGCTGGTGCCAATGTTGATGCCAAGTCCGATGCCGACATCGTTGATGGTGATGCCAAGACCTTCGAGCTCGGCGGCACTAAGATGCGGATTGGCCAGGTTAACGCCGTTGAACTGGACGACGTCTTCAAGCGTCAAGCGGACCTGGAAAAGAAGATGCATGAACTGATGGACCAAAACGGTTACCAGCTCTTTATCCTGATTGCCACCAACATTCTGAACAGCGATTCCGAACTGCTGGCAGTTGGTGACCACCTCGATAAGGTGGAAGAAGCATTTGGTCACCAGCTGGGTGATAACAAGCGGATGAACTTGCCAGGGGTTGTTTCCCGGAAGAAGCAGGTTGTTCCACCATTGACCAAGGCTTTTGAAGGCTAAGCAAGATAGTTTTTAAGCGGCGCTAGCGAGTTGGCGCTGCTTTTTATTTTTAAAAATTTGGTGACCAGTCGGCACAAATGTGTCATACTTAAATTGAAACTGGAATAATTGATTACCGAGCAGAGTATGTACTCGAGGAGGAAAAATATGCGCAAACCATTTATCGTTGCCAACTGGAAGATGCACAAGACAGTTGACGAATCAGTCAAGTTTGTCAAAGCAATTCGGGACCAGTTACCGGACCCAGAAGAGGTCGAAGTCGGCATCGCGGCCCAGGCATTTTCGCTCTACCCGATGGCGGCGGCCGTTGGCAAGTCGGGACTGCAGATCATTGCCCAGAACGCGGCGGCGGAATACTCCGGCCCGTATACCGGCGAGATCAGTCTCCGGGGGCTGCATGATCTTGGCTCCCGTTATGCAATGCTGGGGCACATCGAGCGGCGGCGACTCTTCGGTGAGAACAACGCGGCCGTCAGCCAAAAGGTGAAGGCGGCTCTGCAAATTGGGGTGACTCCGATCATCTGTACGGACGAGACGATGGTTCAAAAGGAAGTCAATGGCGAGATCCACTATGTCTTCCAACAGCTGATGAGTGTCCTTCACGGAGTCTCCTTAGATCAGATCAGACGGGTCGTAATCTCTTACGAGCCGAGCTGGGCGGTTGGGGTTGGCCAGCACGCTAACGCCACCTTGGCCGAGGAGGGGTGCCGGATGATTCGGCGGACAATCGCGGATAACTATACCTACGAAATCGCCGATAAGATCCGGATTCTCTACGGAGGGAGCGTTAACCCGGATAACATCAAGGAGATCATGGCCAAGCCGGACATTGACGGAGCCTTGATCGGGCGGGCTAGTCTAGACGTTGACAATTTCCTCAAGATGGTCAATTATGCCAAGAATGAGGAGGCGCAGCTTGCCAAGCAGGCGCCTTCAAAGAAGAAATAAGGTGAAAGAATGCAACTGAAGAAAGCAGGAATGGCCGACCTTGCGTTGGTCTTGGAAATTTTGCGTGATGGCCGGGACCAGCTGGCTGAACGCGGGGTCGACCAGTGGCAGGGGGATTATCCGAACGCCACCCATATTAAGCAGGACATTGAGGCCGGGAACGCCTACCTAATCCAGGCCGACGATGATCAGACGGTTGGGACGGTTGCCATCGTGGCCGCTCCGGATTCCGTCTATGATGACTTGAACGGTCAATGGTTGGCGCAGACGGATAAGTACGTGGTAATTCACCGGGTCGCCATTCATTCAGACCACGCTGGTAAGGGGTACGCCTCGGCACTCTTTGTCCACCTCTTGGATTACCTGGCCGAGCAGACGGACATTCAGTCAGTCCGGGCAAGCACCAATCAGGACAATCAAGTCATGCAGCACCTGCTGACCAAGCATGGTTTTACTAAGGTGGGGACGCTCAAGGGCGCTTACCGGCCACAGGAACTGTCCTACGTTTACGAACGGCTTGTAAAGAACTAAAAAATGCGGATTGCAGTTTGAAGAGATTGCAATCCGTTTTTTCTTTGCTTCGTTAATTGATTGTACTTATTTACTTTAACAAAACTCAAAACAAAAAAGCGTGCAAATAAACTTGCACACTCTTTAAGGAGTGAAAAGGGCACGATCATAAATTAACCCGCGCTATTTCCCCATCGGATGGGGCGTCACGTATAAGGTCTTTTGCCCCCTAAAAGTAACGAAACCAGGCTTAGCCCCGCTAGGCTTGTGGAGTCGTTTGACCGGTAGGTAATCAACGGGGACGTTGTCCGAGTCGCGGCCCTTGGAGAAGTAGGCGGCTAACTGGGCGGCCTCGAGGATTGTCTGGTCGCTGGGGTCCGTCGAGCGGATCACAACGTGGGAACCGGGGATGTCCTTGACGTGGAGCCAGACTTCATTTTTATTGGCAATTTTAAAGCTCAGCCGGTCATTTTGCATGTTGTTTTTACCGACCAGGACCAATGTGCCATCGCTAGCGTGAAACTGTTCGGGCTTGCTGGCGCGAACTTTGCGCTGTTTCTTGCTCTTCTGGTGCTTGGCCTTGATGTAACCCTGTTGCTGAAGCTCCAGCCGAATTTCCTGGATGTCAGCTGGGGAAGCGAGGTCGATCTGGTTTTGGATGTTTTCAAAGTAGGCAATCTCGTCTTCGGTCAGTTTCATCTGCTCATTGACATGGGCAACCGAGGCTTTGAGCTTATCGTATTTCGTAAAGTACTTCTGCGCGTTCCGCGACGGTGACAGTTCCGGTGCCAGGGCAATCTTTAGTGGCTTGTTGTCGTCGTAGAAGTTTGGCAGGGTGATCTCCTTCATCCCCGGCTTGAGTTTGCCGAGGTAAGTGGTTAAGATTTCGCCCCGAATCCGGTAACGATCAGCCGCGTCGGCATCAGCCAGCTGCTGGTGGAACTTCTTAACCTTGCGCCGGTCCTTCTTTAGTTCGTTCTTGATCACCTTGATGACCTGACCGGCCAGTTCCTTCGAGCGGTCCTGCTGTGCTTTTTGGGCATAGTAGTTATCCAGTAGCTCCGAGAGGGTCGTAAAGTGCTGGAGTGCACCTTCAGCGCTATCCTGTGGCGGGAAGGCCATGAAAGACTTCTTCTTGCCGTCGATGATCACCGGATCCGGTGCGTCAAAGTGCTGGATGAATTGCTGGTAGGTGGTTGGCAAATGATCGCTGGTCAGCAAACGCTTGGCCAGGTCGCGGGCGGTGTCGGTGCCCAGCCCCTCGTAGCCAATCTGGAGCTGGTGGGTGAGTTCGCGGGGATCCGAATACTGCCGTGTTAAGTCAGAATAGAGCTGGTTTGGCAGGTAGGGATTCCGTTTTTCCTGCTTGGGCGGCATCACAAAGGTGGCACCCGGCAGGAGGAGGCGAACCCGGTTTTGGTCGGAGCCGACGTGTTTGATCGTGTCGATAATCTTACCCGTCTTCTGATTGACCAGGGAAATGTTGCTGTGGCGGGCCATGATCTCGCTGATCAGGACCAGCTGCTGGCTGTCGCCAAGCTCGTCACGAGTATCAAAGGTCAGCTTGACGATCCGATCATTGCCGACCTGTTCAATTGAACTGAGAATGGCACCCTCCAGGTACTTGCGCAGGGTCATCGTAAAGTTGGTTGGCACCGCTGGATTGCTGTAGGGGATCGTCGTGATCTGAATCCGGGGGTAGGTGGGGTTAGCCGAAAGCAGCAGGGCGTGGTTGTGCCGGTGGGCGCGGATTGTGATGATCAGCTCGGCCGGGTAGGGCTGGCTGATTCTGGCCACACGTCCGGTGGTCAGGGTTTGGTCTAATTCATGCACCATTGCATGGGTGAAAAAACCGTCAAAGGACATGGATAGCGCTCCTTTCCTGTATAAATACGCGTAAAATCGTGCGGTATTTATTATACCGTTTTTGTCCCATTCTAAACAAGTTTCAGCCCTTGTGTCGACAAAGAAGGTTGGTTTATTCTAGTGGGTGTGGTATGCTTCTTGTATTATGCGAGTATTTTATACCGATTAATTTGCACTTATCTTGATAATTATCAAATTTGAAATTGGAGGACGATATAATGAAAATTGCTGTTGTGACCGACAGCACGGCCTACCTGACTCCCGAAGAAGCGGCCGCCAATCACATCCACGTTGTACCGATCCCGTTTGTGGTGGACGGCAAGAGCTATCGTGAGGGTGTTGACATTACGACCGCGGAATTTTATCACCTGTTAAAAACGTCAAGCACCTTTCCAAGCACTTCCCAGCCGTCGATTGGTGAAATGATGGAGCTCTACCAAGGCCTGGCTGATCAGGGCTACGATGCCGTCATTAGCATCCACCTGACCAGTTCAATCTCGGGCTTTTTGAACTCGATCAGCCAGCTTGCCGAAGAAATGAAGGACACGATTAAGATCGTGCCGTTCGATAGCCACATCACTGTCAAGCTGATGGGCTACCTAGCCCTGGAAGCTTCCAAGATGGTTCAAAATGGCGATGACCTGGACACGATTGTAACGAAGCTGACCCAGCTGCGGGACACGATTAACGAAGTCTTCGTGGTCGATGACCTGCAAAACCTGGTCCGGGGTGGCCGTCTTTCCAACGCCTCAGCCTTTGTGGGCTCCATTTTGAAGATCAAGCCGCTCCTCACCTTCCACAACGAACATCACGCCATCGAGGCCTTTGAAAAGGTTCGCTCGATGAAGAAGGCTAAGCTGCGATGCGAGGAAATCTTCAAGGAAGACCTGGCTAAGGTTGATTACCCGGTTCGGGGACTGGTTTTCCACGCTAACGCACCGGAAGCCGGGCAAAAGTGGCTGGACAAGCTTCAAGCCGAGTACCCAGACATTAACTTTGAACTAACCTACTTCGGGCCGGTTGTCGGGACGCACCTCGGTCAGGGTGCCTTGGCCCTGGCCTGGATGCAGGACACCACGAAGAAGCCTTTAGAATGAGAACATCGGTGAAAAATGGGGTCATCGTGATCATCGCGGTGGCCTTAATGCTTCTGGTCACCGTCTTCAGCCCCCGGGTGGTCCTGCCGACGGGGAGTCTCGTTGCACCGCTGGCCGGGATCATCGGCATTAGTGCCTTGCTAACGGTGGGCGTTCCGTTGGCGCTTTTGATTACAATGCTGGGCCTGGTTGGAATGTTTTTGCTGGGAGCCGCTGATGAGATTGTGATTGTGGCCGTGGTGGTCGCCTTTATTGTGGTCGCTCTCCTGCGCAGCCGCCAGACGAGGCCGGTCAGTCACCAGCAGTTGATCCTGTTTGGCCTGATGGCCGGGATATTGATGTTTGTCCTCATCGAGCTTGGTCTCCTGGTTCGCGGCTGGCTGTTTGACGGTCAGTGGTCGACTGCCCTGGCCTTTGGACAACTTGGCCTTTCACTGGGGACCCTGACTGCCCTACTCTATGCCGCCTTGGTGGCGCCGGTTACGATCGGCTGGCGCAAGGTGCTGGGCCGGTGGAGTGAAAATGGATTGTAAAAATAAAAAGCTTCCTGTGTTGGGAAGCTTTTTATTTTAGCGTTCTGCATTCCATTCTGCTTTAAATTCATTTAGAAAGTCATACATCATCTGCTGGCAGTGCTCAGCAATTTCTCGCGCAGTCTTGGTCTGCAGCATGTCCTTTAACTTGAGCAGCTTTTCGTAGAAGTGGTTGATGATCGTTTCATCTGCCAGGTTGCGGTATTCCTTCCGGCTCATGTTTTCCCGCGGCTTAGTGGCGGGGTCGTAGATGCGTTCGCGGTGCCGGCCCCCGTAGTAGACGGCCCGGGTGATACCGATCGCGCCAATGGCATCCAGCCAGTCGGCGTCCCGGACAATCTTGGCGATGGGTGAAAGATGGAGCGGCTCATCGTCGAGGGTGCAGGCAAAGGAAATGTTAGCAATGACGTCCATAATGGTAGCAACTTGCTCGGCAGAAAAGTCCTGACCTAAAAGGTAGTTTTTCAGCTCGGCCTTAGCACTGTCCACGCTGTCGACCAATTTTTCGTCAATCGTGTCGTGCAGGTAGGCGGCCACTACCGGCAGGAAGGGATCGACGCCCTCACCAATGGCTAGTCGGCGGGCCATTCTGACAACCCGGTTGATGTGATCCATGCCATGGCCAGATTTGTCAGCCCCCAGCTTACTGATGGTGTAGTTCTTGACTGCGACAATTTGCTTTTCTTGCTCCATAGTGAACCTCCATTACTGAAATTAAATGCGTACCACCCGACGAAGCTTGTTATAATTAGGCAGAAGAACGAGGGGAGACGCGCAATGAATTTATTGTTTTCGATTGATGACCATTATACTACACAGCTTGAAACGGTGCTGCTGTCGATTCGCCTGAACACCCGGCCGACGAAGATTAACGTCTACGTGATTCAAAAGCAGCCTCTCAAGCAGGCAGCCGAGCTGAAACGGGTCTGTGCTCACCTGGGGATGACTTACCACCCGGTAATGGTCGAAGATGGGCTCTTTGCCACCGCACCGGTGACTGACCGCTACCCGACGACGATCTATTATCGTCTGCTGGCCCATCAGTTGCTGCCAGAAAACCTGCACAAGATTCTCTACCTGGACGCCGACGTGCTCTGCATTAACGACCTGACCAGTCTCTACGACCTTGACCTCAGTGGCTACCTCTACGCCTCAGCGATCCACACTGGACTGACTAACACCACCGAGGTGATCAACAAGATTCGCCTGCAAAATTTCGACGCCGATGGCTACTACAATTCCGGGGTTCTCCTGATGAATCTGGACGAGATCCGGCGGCGGGTGCGGGCTGAGGACATCTTTAGCTACATTCGCCAGCACGTTCTTCTTCTGCCTGATCAGGACGTCCTCAACGCCCTTTACGGCAAATACATCAAGTCGGTGCCGGACGAGCTTTATAACTTCGACACCCGCAACGGGCGCATCTACGAGACGATCTCCTTTGGTGAGTGGACTCTTGACTGGGCGGTCAAGCACACCGTGATCCTCCATTACTGCGGTCGGGAAAAGCCATGGCTGACCACCAAAAATAGCGGGCGCTACACGGCTCTGTATAAGCATTACTGGCGCTTGGCAGAACGGGTGGCGGACGACAAGCTAAGACTTAATTAAAAGCGCGTCACGGGGCCGACGAAGGCTTGCGTGACGCGCTTACTTTAGACGGAGTTGATCGCCGGCGAGAAAGCTGTCGTTAAATTTGGTGAGGGGATGAAAGTAACGCTTGCCGAACTCATCGATCAGGCCGTGGAAGTCCTGAGCCATGGCAGCGGTGAAGTCAGTTGGCAAGCTAACCCGCTTGGCCAGCTGCTGGTAGGATATCAGACCCGTGACCCCCAGGCAGGTGAAGAGGGTCCGGGCGTACTTATCGCTGATGAAGGTGGGCACCTCGAAGACATAGGTGAGCAGCACATCGGCAGTCTCCGGACCAATCCCGTGCAGCTTGAGCAGTTGTGTGCGGAGCTGTTCTCCGAATCTTTGCCGGATCGCTGGGTAGTTGTAGTCAAACTGCTGCAGCCAGGAAAAGACACTGACCAGGGCCCGGCTTTTATTGCGGTAGAAACCGGCGGGCCGGACCAGATCGTGGAGCTTATCGGGCGTTAGTGCCAATAGCTGGTCGGGATCCAGACTGGTTTTCCCGCGCAGTAGATCCAGGGCCAGGTCGGCGTTGCGCCAGTTAGTGTTTTGGATCAGGATGGCGCCAATGATGATCTCTTCCTTGGAGTCGGCTGGCCACCAGCCGGACGGCCCCATCTGGCGACGCATCTTTTGATAAAGCGTGGTGAGGGTGAGTTGCATGCAATCAGTCCTTTCCAAATTATTTTTTAACAGAAGAAGAGAACGGTCAACCGATCACACTCGGCCGACCGTTCTTTTGATAGTAGGTTTTACTTGCCCCAGAAGAATTTGATCAGGATTTGATTGACCTGCGGGTTGTGGTGGAGCAGTTCGTGCTTGACATTGGCCCCGGTGAGCCGGATTTCGCGATACGAGCGCGGCCGGTTGTTCAAGAGGTAGCGGAAGGATTTGCTCGACAGGTTGCTGACCTGACTATCGTCGCCGGTACCGAGGTCCCCGTAAACGTTTAAAACCTGAACCTGTCGCGGGTAGAAGTGGCGCAGGGGCAGCAGCTTGCGGTAAGAGCCATTCATCGCGGATGGCTTGCCGGTCTTGGCGTTGACGGATTTCAGATCGCTTGGCTGGTTCCAGCCCATGGCACCATCGAAGGGACCACCCAGTGCAACCTCCTTTTGCAGCTGAGGCAGTTTTTTATTGTGGGCGTTGGCCAGGAGGTAGTACATCACCGCCAGGTTGCCCATCGAATGGGCCTCGATGTTGATCTTCTTGAAGTGGTTAGTGTTTTGCAGCTTGACGATGACGTTTTTAGCCCACTTGCCCTGTTCGCTGTAATTGGTGTCCTGGTTGTTTTCGAAGTTAACCTCGACGAGCGGGTTGACGGCATTGTGGGGAATTGTGCCTTCCAGGGTGACCTGGCCAGACCCACTGACGTCGGCGACAATCGCCGTCTTGCTGACGCCAGCGGTCATGATGCCGTCAACCATGTATTGTTCTGATTTGGTTGAGCCCCCGAAGCCGTGGAAAAAGAGGGTCGGGGTGGTGGAATGGACATAGTGATCGGCCAACTGCTGGGCGTGGCCGCTGCTGGTCGGTAGGAGAAGGATAACCAGGGCCACTATGAGGCTGCTCAATATTATAAAACGTTGTTTCATGAAACTTTAGCCTTCTTTGATGTAATTATGGCTATCATAGCATTATCTGCTGGCGATGGAATGATCGAATCCTTAATTGCCGGTTTTCTTTAGGGAATTGAGGAAGGCAGGACTGCTGGTGATCTTGGTGGCATAGTCGACCATTTCATCAATCCCCGGTTTCATCCCCCGTTTAAACCATTCGATCACCAGGTTATAGGCAATCCCGTTCCAGGCGGCATGGATGATGTAGTCCTGTTGGTCTGGCAAAATTTCTTGGTTTAACAGTGCGAGGATTTCCGCTTCCAATCCGGCATTGATGATGATCGTCAGCTTTTTTCGCTGCTCGTAAACGGCATTGAAAGTGTAGCGCCAGCCCTCCTGGAGGCCGGGGAAGAAGCTATTAAAGCAGTTGGTGGTGACGCTTTGGATCAGTTCTTCCAAAATGTCATTTTTGGACTTGTAATTATTGTAAAAGGCGGAGCGGGAAACACCGGCCACCTTGATTAATTCGGTAATTGTAATTTTGGCAAAATCTTTTTTCCGCATCAAAATGAAGAGGCCCTCTTGAATCGACTCCCGGACGATCTGGCGCGATTCGTGGTTGGCCTTTTTTAGTGCGGCAATCTGTTTGGCAGTTTTAGTCATGTAAAGTGATCCTTTCTGTGAAAACAAATTTTCGCTTCTGTCCACGCGGCTCTTCAAACCATTGTCATCCCCCTTATTGTAAAGTAAACTACGGATAAAACAACTGTATTATCGGAAAGGAGAACGACATGATTAAGGTTTCGATTAGAGGAAAAGAATTCACCGAGACGGATATTAAGGAATGGGAAGCCTGGCGAGTAGGAGTCTCGAAGAAATTCTTTGAAAAGAAATTAAACAAGCAGCTCGACATTAAGAATGCGGATGAGCTTGCCGCATTTAAAGCAGCGATTCCCCAAGCGGAGATGCGACGCCTGATGCAAAAACAGGTTGACTTTACGGCCACTGGCAGCAATATCGTCGTTCGAATGTCCAGGGGGAAGCGCAAGATCAGCGTGACGGAGATGGATGTGGACTTTTGTTATTCAAAAACGCTGCGCAAGATGTACGATGACATGATGCTCAACAACACGGAAGCCAACCGCCGGGCCTGCCTGCGGGCCAACCCGGATCATTACCTGCTGCAGGGCCTGAATGAGACCGATCAAGAAGTGATTGAGCTGACGGGTGGGCTGCCATGGGCCAGCAGATTCGTCATTCGTTACGGTGACTTTGCCGGTTTGCAATCGAAAAAGGATCCGGACTACCCTTATCAAGCAGCTGGGGTCTCGTACCTGCCGAGTGGCCTGGCCATCGGGGCCGTTCGTCACCAGATGAAGGATACCGCGACGGGGTGCCACATCAAGCTAATGGTTGAATTTCCAATCTTGATGCCGGATAAGAACATTCGCGCCCACGAGTACCATTTAGCGTGCGAATTCTACAATTGGTTTAGCGAAATCGAAAGAAGAATTAAGGAGGGTGAATAGGATGGAAGCCGAAGTATACTTTAGCGGCAAAAAGGTGGCACCAAAAGAAATTGAGGAATGGGAGAAACGGCATTCGGTCGCAATGGCCAAGCGCTTGCAGAAGTTCTATCATATCGATGTCAGCCCATTCTTTGTGCGAAGCATTCCCGAAACCGACGTCTTGACCGTGCGCAAGAAGCTTGTCGATTACAAAATGCAGCTCAGCAATGAAGAGATTCGCGGGAAACTAAAGCACGTCTTTCAATTGACCAACACGGCTGAGGACTTGATGGCGACTTTAGGGCGGCACAAGCGCAAGTCCAGCGTCGTGGAAATCGTCGTTAAAAACGTGCCCGCTAATTTTGACCTGAAGAAGTTTGTTGATGAAATCCAGGCCCTGATGACCTCGTCCTCCACCAAGGACCGCCGGATTGGCTTGGCAGCCAGTCCGGACCATCTGCTTCTTGAAGGGCGACCACATAATTCCCAGGAAATCGTTGAGATTACTGGTGGGGCCCCGATGGAAGCCCACTTTATCAACTATTACGGTGTTGAAGCGGGGATCAATTATCCACGGGATCCGGAATACCCCTACCAAATGGTCGGCATTAGCATGATGACGAATAACACCATTGCGGGGGACATTCGTCATCAGTACAAGGAAGAGGGAACAGGCTTTCGGGCCAAGCTGGCAGACGAATTCCCCGTTTTCTTCACCAGCTCCATGATCCGTGAGCACCAGTTCCACTTGGCCAACGAATTCTTAGTATGGTACAAGTATCTGCTAGATAATTGGAAGCAATCGCCCCAGCAAGTAAAAAACAGGAAGTAGGTTATTGAAATGAAGATTATGGTAATTGGCGCCTTTGGCCGGGTTGGACAAAAGGTTGTTCGATTAGCCCAAACACAGGGAATGCAAGTGACCGCGGTTAGTCATCACGATCATCCGGAAGTCGATCTCGGTCAGGCAACTGTCTTAATCAAAGACGTCGAGGAACTGACGCAAAAAGAGATCACCGGCTATGATGCCATTCTAGATGCAACGGCCGGCTGGGATGAAGCCAGTGCAGCCAACATTTATCTTGGCCTCTGGCATCTTGCCCAATTGTTGAGTGGCTTTAAGAATCAGACGCGCCTGTTGAAGGTTGGCGGCACGAATACGCTTTATATTAATCCTGCACACACACAGACCCTTCAGAGCCTATCCAGCTATTACCCAGCAAAGTACAAGTTCATGTGTGACGCCCATCAAAAAGCACTCGATATTCTGCGGCGCTATTCTAATCTCTTGTGGACCTATGTTACCCCGGCATATAATTTTGACTCTCAGGGCCCGGCCACCTATGCTTACCACGTCGAAGGAGAGGATTTTACGCCTAATTTAACGGGTGATGATGGCAAAGACGATTACATTAGTTACGCTGACTATGCTTATGGGATTGTGGATTTGCTTGCTAATCACCGCTTCATTCGCCAACGGATCACCCTTGTTCATGGTGACAAGCCTGGTCAATAAACCAATTGGGAAAGGCAGCGCTTTGAGCAACGCTGCTTTTTTTTACGTGCTCGCTACCGAGCCCTTATCATTTGTCAGAGAAAAGCAAAGTGTGATATATTATTATGGTTCTAATTATCAGCTGAGCGGTTTTGATAAGAAAAAAATAATGAAGGGATGATCAACACATGCAAATTAAGCAAGCAACGATGGATAATCTTGACCAAATCATTGAAATCCTGCGCGACGGCCGCGACCAGCTGGCCTCCCAAGGGATCGACCAGTGGCAAGGGGACTATCCCAACGTTGAACACGTCAAGGAAGATATCAATCACGGCTGGGCTTACCTGGCTCAATCCGATGATGATGAAACGGTCGGCGCCCTGTCGATCGTGGAAGCACCGGATCATTCCTACGATGAGCTCGACGGTGACTGGCTCATCGATACCGACAAGTACGTGGTGATCCACCGGGTTGCCATTCACTCTAACCACGCCGGTAAGGGCTATGCTTCAGCCCTCTTCACCAACGTGATCGACTACATTAAGACGAACCGGAAAGACATCAAGACGATCCGGATTGACACCCACGAAGATAACAAGATCATGCAGCACCTGATCACCAAGACTGGCTTTACCAAGGTTGGGATGCTCCATGGTGTTTACCGTCCAGAGGAAAATTCAATCGTTTACGCCATGCTGACTGGCAACTAAAACACTATTGCGACGCCTTCTAAACGGAAGGCGCCTTTTCTTTATTGGAATGGTCACGGCCCAATTGATCTGTTAAAATAAAACGTATTACGGATTTTGGGAAGTGATGAGCAATGAAAAATGAACGACGGCAAAGTAATTTTCGCTTTGCCCTTCAGACCTCGAGCCCGGTTTTCTTTGGCTACGTGATCCTGGGGATTGGCTACGGACTGTACATGCATAATCTCGGTTTCTCGTTTTGGTATCCGACCCTGATGGCGCTGACGATCTACGGGGGCTCGGTCGAGTTTGTGATTGCCAACCTTCTGCTGCAGCATTTCGACCCGCTCAACGTCTTCCTAATCACGGCCGTGGTGGGCTTTCGCCAGTTCTTCTACGGGATCTCGATGCTGACAAAGTATCCGCACCGGGGTTGGCGGAAGTGGTTTTTGCTCTTTGGGTTGACGGACGAGACCTTCGTCATCAACTACAACCTGTCCCACGTGCCGGATAACTGTGATCTGCGAACGGTCCAGCTCTGGATCACGGTCCTCGACTACTTCTACTGGGTGCTGGGCGCCTTCTTAGGGGGCTTTTTGGGCAGCGCGATGAACATCCAGATCAAGGGGCTGGACTTCGTGATGACGGCCCTCTTCATCGTTTTAGCCCTTGAACAGTTCCTCAAGGAGAAGACCCACGTCAGCTCGATCAGCGGGCTTGTGATCACCGTTACCTGTCTGTTGCTCTTTGGCAAGACCTACTTTCTGATCGCGACCCTGCTGATTTTGGTCGGCGAATACTATTACTTTTATCGGCGACGCGTGCGGGGAGGTGAGGGCCAATGATGTTTTGGCAACGAGTGGTAACGATTGGCATCGCGGCGGTCACCAACTTTTTGACCCGCTATCTGCCATTTCGCCTTTTTACCTCCAGCAAGGACGAAGAGGATGAACTCTCGCCCTTCATCAAGGGGCTTGGGGAGTTCCTGCCGGCGGCAATTATGAGCATGCTGGTCGTCTACTGCTACCGCAACATTAACCTGCTGGGGGGGCAATCACGGCTTGCCGGACCTAATCGCCGGCCTGATCACCGTCCTGGTGCACCTCTGGCGGCGGAGCATGTTTCTCTCACTGATTGTCGGGACGGTTTCCTACATTCTATTAATTAACTTTGCCTTTTAAACAAAAACGTCGATCGCAAATTACTGCGAGCGGCGCTTTTTAGTTGCTGTGATCGGCGACGAATTGCAGGAAGGCTTCGGCGGCCGGTGAAAGGGTGCGGTTCTTCTTCCATACCAGAACGTGGCCGGTTGAGGTTGTGGGACTGAAGGGGACAAAGGCCAGTGAGGGGTCGTGGTAGAGGTTGAGAATACCGCCGATGGCCAGGCCGTAGTATTGGCCGGAACGAATCAGCTCCATGGCGTTGTTCGGCAGGTTGTTGCTGACCTTGGCGTTGAGCTTGCGAAGATCCAATTTGAGGATGTCGCTGACTTGGTCCCTGACGATGTTGCGGTGGGGGATAATCAGTGGCAGCTTGGAGAGGTCGTCCTTGGTGAAGGATTTGCGTTGGGCCAGTGGATCGTCGGCGCGGAGGATGATTCCCCATTGCTCGTGGACGGGGAGAACCAGGTAGTTGTACTTAGCGGCCTCGACTGGTTCGATCAGGCAGGCCAGCTCGGTTTCAGCCTCGTCGATCTGGCGGCGAAGGACGTCGCCGTCACCATCAAAAAGGTTGAAAAAGACGTCGGGGTGCTGCTGCTGAAACTGGTTGACGAGCTGCATCAAAAACGCTGAGGCATTGGAGACGACGCAGCCGAGGTTGACGGTCCCGGTGAGGGCATCCCCCTTTTGGTGCAGTTCCTCTTCGGTCTGGTCGAGGAGCTGGAGGATTGTTGTTGCCCGTCGCTGAAAAAGCACGCCGGCACGGGTTAGCTGCATGCGTCGCTGGTTGCGGTCGAAGAGGGTGGCGTTCAGCTCGTGCTCCAGGTCCATGATCTGCCGGGAGAGGGTTGGCTGGGTGACGTGCAGCTGTTTGGCGGCCTTTGTGATATTATTAGTTTGAGCAACGGTTAAAAAGTATTTCAAAACGCGGGTATCCACAAACGTACCTCCTAAATTAGGTTAATAAATTAATTATAGCGCAAAGGGGACCTTCACATGGCAAAACAAGCACTGATTCTGTATTATTCCCAATTTGATACTACGGCCAAGGTGGCCAGCCAGATTCACCGGTTGACCGGGGCCGACATTCTACGGGTTCGGGTGGCACCCGGAACTTTTCCGGACGACATGAACGCGACCGACAAGGTTTACCGCCAGCAGCGCGCCAGTGGTGACCTGCCGGTACTGATCACCAAGCTGCCGGACCTCAGCTACTATGACACGATCCTTGTCGGGGGCCCGGTTTGGGGCGGCCAAATTTCGTCACCGGTTATGCGACTGCTGGTCATGCTCCAGGGTTATCATGGCACGGTGGCGCCCTTTAGCACCGGCTGGAGCGATACCGGTAATTACCAGCAGGACTTTGTTGCCCATGCTGGCAAGCTGCGGGTCGGGCCCGGCTATCACATTCTGACCCACGCCAATCCGCGTTTTGATTCGGCGAGCCTGGCATCCTGGTTCTCCCACATTGCCATCACCAAGGGAACCAGCGAATGGCTGGAAAAGGTTGACGACGCTTACTACGACAAGCTGAGCAAGTAATTAAGATTGAAGGGAGCTTGATTCAAATGGCAAAGAAACAAACTGCAGGTCGCGACCAACTCGGTGATTTTGCCCCGAAGTTCGCAGAATTAAACGATGACGTCCTCTTTGGCCAGGTGTGGTCGCGGGAAAAGGAACTCAGTCCACGTGACCGGAGCTTCCTGACCGTCACCGCCCTGATCACTAAGGGAGCCTTTGAACAGCTGCCTTACCACATGCAGACGGCGAAGAAGAACGGGATCACCAAGCAAGAGATTGCCGAAATGATTACCCAGTTGGCGTTCTATGTTGGCTGGCCGAATGCCTGGAGTGCTTTTGCCGTTGCCAAGAAGGTTTGGGACGATTAAGCAAAATGTTCGTGGACGTTGGTATATCAACGTTTGTTAGTACTTGTTGTTCCAACAGCGTTTATCATGTGTTATGACAACACTCTTGGAAATTAAAACAAATAAGGGCCCAAACAACTTTTTGAAATATTTGTGGGCACATTGAGAGATGCCCCTATGTGTTGGCAAATTAAGCATATAGGGAATTTTAGACGACTAAAAACTTCATCAATACACTAGCAGCGGAACCGCAATCAGGAGTGATTTCCGTTGTTTTTGTTTTAAAATATAGCAAAAACAAGTCTTTAAGATTAAGACAAAGTAGGTCTGAGTTGATTATAGCCTTATTTTAGCTTAAATGGACACCTGTTGACCTTGCGACATATTGCACAATTGGTAATAATAGTAGTGGTAAATAATTATTACTATTAAAAAATTATTTTGCAGGGGGATCATCATGCGACAAAAAGAAAACCAGCGGGTGAAGTTAACTAAGCGCCTTTTGAAAGAGAGCTTGCTTAGCTTAATGGAAAAAGAAAAGGTTGAGAATATCTCTGTCTGTGAATTGTGTTCTACTGCGGGAATCAATCGGTCAACTTTTTATAAGCATTATGGAAAACCGTATGACGTTCTTGCTGACATGGAACAGGATATGATCAATGACCTGTCGAAAATCTGGAAAGAAAAAGTTTCCGGGCAGTGGACGTTTAGTAAAGGAGTTGAATTGCTCAGTACTTACCTGAAAGAACACGCGCGACTTACTAAATTACTCCTTCGTGACCGGCGAACTGATTTGGAATTTGCCAACAAGTTAATTGGCTCTGAACATGTTAAGAAAATGTACGGTCGTTTACTGACAGATGTTAAAGATTCAGAAAGTCGGCGTCTAATCATGACCTTTTCAACAACTGGCGTCTATCAAATGATTCGACAGTGGCTATTAGACGATAGCTCAAAATCTCCGCAAGAACTCGGCGAGCTTGCTGAGCAAATGGTCTCAATTATTATGAAAGATTAGGGAAGACGTCAATAAATTTTGTGAAGAATCATACATTTCGCCTGGGTTTGTTGGCTTTACACCAATTCGACTGCAACTGTTTGTTGCTAAATCGACAATCGTTGCCTATATTGAAGATAAGGTGTGCACATCCAACTAAACCGAGGAGGAACTATTATGAATTCTCATTATCATGCGCTGTTCCAACGTGGAAAAATTGGAAATGTTGAACTAAAGAACCGGATTTTCAAGCCGGCTGCTGAAGACAGTTGTTCAGGCGACGGTTTTGTTCCTGACTATCTTTGGCAGTTCTATGCTGAAGAAGCGAAGGGTGGTGCTGGGCTGATCATTTGTGGCCTTTACATTGCTACCACAATGGAAAAGTCTGGTTTAGATCGTCACCCAGTTCTGACAGATGATACAAAGGTTCCGGGATTCAGCATGATTGCTCAAGCAATTAAGGATAACGGAGCTAAGGCCTGCTGTCAGTTAGGTCACCTTGGTTCTCATGGTGATCCTTCCGTGCCAGGTGAACACCGGTGTGTATCTTACGGGCCGCTTGAAATCCCGGGCGCCGAAGAATGGTTTACTATTTTCAATAATGCTTACTGGCATATGAAGCCACCATACCCATACAAGGAATACACGATTGATGAGATTCACCAACTCGTTAGTGACTATGGTGATGCGGCATTACGGGCTAAGAAGGCCGGCTTTGACATGGTCGAAGTTCATGCCGGACACCGTCACGGATTGGGCTGCTTCTTATCGCCACTGACCAACTGGCGAAACGATGAATACGGTGGCTCCGTTGAAAAGCGGGCACGAGTCCTGTACGAAATTATTGATAACATTCAGCAAAAATGTGGGAAGAATTTCCCAATTATTGTTCGGCTTAATGGTCGCGATGGTGGAGGGGCTCTTCACTACCAGGATGGCATTAAGAAGGGCCAACAGATCGAAGATACCATTCAGATTGCAAAGCACTTGGAAAAGCAAGGGGTTGCTGCTCTGAATATCTCAATTCAAGATACCGTTATCCCAATGCAACACATTTCTTACGGAATTGCTGTTGATGGTGCTAGTCAAGTAAGAAAAGCAGTTAACATTCCGGTCTTAACCGCTGGATCAGTCCAAGTGCCAGAATTTGGTGAAAAAGTGATTGAAAACGGCGACGCGGACTTTGTCGGAACCGCCCGGCAGATGTACGCGGATCCGGCATGGCCAAAGAAGGCAATGCGGGGATTACGAGACGATATCAAACCATGTATTCGGTGCATGGAATGTGCTAACCCAGAACGTCACTCCTGGAACGGTCCACTGGTCTGCACGGTTAACCCTGCTGTTGGTAAACCAGGAATGGAAATTAAGCCTGCTAAGGTGAAGCGAAATGTTGCCGTCGTTGGTGGTGGACCTGCCGGGATGGAGGCCGCTCGGGTTCTCTCTTTGCGGGGCCACAAGGTTACTCTCTTTGAAAAGAGAAAGCTCGGCAGGATGCTCTATGAAGCTGCTACGCCTGACTTTAAGCAGGATATCCGAAAACTGATTAAGTATTATGACCGGCAGATGAATAAGTTGGCGATCGATTGCCGTCACAAGGAAGCCACCATTGATGACTTAAGAGATTATGATGCAATTGTTGTTGCTACCGGTTCAAATCCGGTCAAGGTACCGGTACCAGGCTCTGATGGTGATAATGTCTATTCTGCGGTTGGTCTACTGGCGGATTGCTTCGTAAAGAAGACCGGTTTGCCAGACATCGGTGAACACGTAACGATTATTGGTGGTGGTTCCGTTGGTGTTGAAACGGCAATTTGGCTTGCTCAGCAAGGAAAGAAGCCAACAGTTATCGAAATGCGTGATAAGGTTTTGGCCGGTGAAATGCATATCACTTTAGCTGAAGATCTTGGCCTGATCAAGAAATACGGCATTGATATTTTAACCAACCGGAAGCTGAAGAGCATCCAAAAAGATTCCGTCACAATTACTGATGCAGATGGCAAGGATCAAGTATTAGATTCTGATTCGGTCGTGATGGCCGCTGGATTGCGGGCAAACGACTCGTTAAAGGATCAACTTGATCGGGAACTGGATGCAGAAATTTATCCGGTTGGTGACTGTGAAGGCCCACGAAAGATCTATGATGCCATTCACGAAGGTTACCAAGCAGCCTTAGAAATCTAACAGTAACAGTCTATTCGTAAATTATTAGTCCTCATAAAAACAGCTAATCTTAAATAATATTCAGAAGGCCTGACTATCGCGCCATGACAGTCAGGCCTTCTGCTATTTCTCTGACTCATAAATATACTTCTTATGCGCCAATATAAGAATATTTATTCTTGCAATCTAAAAGCCAGATGTTATAATTCTAATTAACTTTTAATCTAAGGGGGGGTCAAACGATGGACAGCTCATTCTTAAGCCAAGCTTATCAGCACCCGGCACCTAATATTCTGGCGGATGTCTGTGAACAGGCGGCTACGATGGATAACGTAATCGACTTATCGGTCGGTGATCCGAACTTTACGACGCCAGAACCGATCATCGACGCGGCAATGAAGGCGGCCAAGGCGGGCCATACGCACTACACCGCCGCAATGGGGATGCCGGAACTGCGCCGTGCCGTCAGTAAGGATTACAACCAGCGCTTTGGCCTCGCATACAAGCCGGAGCAGGCGATGATCACGGTGGGGGCTGAGCACGCCCTCTTCATCGCGCTGAAGGCGGTGCTGGATCCCGGCGACGAAGTGATCGTTCCCGAGCCCTGCTTCTCTCCCTACATCGAGCAGGTTGAGATGTGCGGTGCCAAGCCGGTGGTGGTCGCCACTAAGCCAGAGGACGGCTTTGCGATCACGGCCGCGGCGGTCGCCAAGGCGGTGACGAAGAAGACGAAGGGGATCATCATCAATTCGCCGAATAACCCAACCGGAATGGTGATGATCCCGGACCAGCTGAAGGATCTTGCCCAGGTGGCAATTGAAAATAACCTGCTGATCTTCAGCGACGAGATCTATTATGATTACGTTCTGCCGGGTCACGAATTCGTCCCGATGGCCAAGTTCGCCCCCGAGAACACGGTGACAATCAACGGCTTTTCCAAGAGCTTTGCCATGACCGGCTGGCGGCTGGGCTACATCTTGGCACCGCAGTGGCTGACCGATGCGGCGGGGATGGTTAATGACGGCGTCACCTTCTCGGCACCGACTCCATCCCAATACGCCGCCCTCTACGCCATTCAGCATCACGACGAGCTGGCAAAACCAATTACGGCGGCTTTCGCTCAGCGTCTGCACTATCTGGAAACGGTCCTCAATCAACTCGATTGGCTGCAGGTCAGTCCGGTTGGTGGCAGCATCTACGCCTTTGTCGACATCCGACCGACCGGCTTGAATTCGGTTGACTTTGCTGACGCCTTGCTGAAGAAAGCAGGGATCCTGGTGGTACCGGGACTGGCGTTCGGCGCTGCCGGTGAGGACTTTGAACGAATCGCGGCCACCCAGCCGCTGGATGTGCTGGAAGAAGCGGTTGCGAAGATGAAAGAGCTGAAGTGGGAGGCCTGAAGATGAAAATTATCATGTACGCTGTCCTGGACGTCGAACGCCCCTTTATCAAGGCGTGGGCGGAAAAACACAACGTTGAAATTAAGTGCGTTACCGAGCGACTGACGCCGGAAACCGTCAAGTGGGCAGACGGTTACGACGGCATCGACTTCCAACAGACGCACATGCTGGATGATTCGATTTATCCGACCCTCAAGGCGATGGGTTTTAAGCAGCTGACTGCCCGGATGGTGGGCTTGGACATGGTCAACGTTCCGCTGGCCAAGCAAAACGGCCTGATCGTTACCAACGTGCCGGCCTATTCGCCGCGGGCAATCGCCGAGATGGGGCTGACCCAGGCGCTGCGTCTGGTCCGTAAGCTCGGCTATTACGACCAGCGAATGGACAAGCTGGACTTCCGTTGGACCGGCCTGGAGAGCACCGAGATCTACAACTTGACCGTGGGGATCATCGGTGCCGGCAACATTGGCGGGGCGACCGCCCGAATCTACTCGGCCCTCGGTGCCAACGTGATCGCCACCGATCCGGTCCACCACGCCGAACTCGAAGCCTACCTGAAATATACCGACCTGGAGACGGTCCTGACCGAGTCGGACATCGTGACCATCCACACGCCACTGGATGACACCACGGTCAACATGCTGGACGCGGCGGCCTTTAAGAAGATGAAGCCGACCGCCTATCTGATCAATATGGCCCGGGGTGGTCTGGTCAAGACGCCGGACCTGATTGCGGCCTTGCAAAATCACGAGATCGCGGGAGCCGCACTGGATACCCTGGCCGACGAGGTCCAATTCTTTGAAAAACAGGCCGAACCAGATGAGATTCCGGAAGACTACAAGACCTTGCGGGCGATGCCAAACGTCTTGATCTCCCCACACAGTGCCTTTTACACCAACACGGCGATGAAGAACATCGTCGAAATGGGCCTGGATGACGTCCTGGCCGTGCTGGAGGGTCGTCATCCCCAATATGAAGTACTCTACTAAAAGACAAATGAACGGAAAGCGAGCGTGATGAAATTGGGACGTGCCAACATCTAATTGCAAAGCTGCTTGAATCCTACCGACGAGTCCTGGCAACCGATCAGACTGTCGTGGTGCTAACGGACTTTAGAAAGTAGGAATGAGTATGACAAGCTTAAAAGAATACACAATGGGCGACTTTTGGAACCGGATCATGTCGGCGGTTGCGATGGCAATCGTGGTGGCGGTGACGCCAAGCGCGATTGTCGGGCCGCTATTCCAAGCCTTAGCCACGCACGGCGCCTTTTGGTCGGCCCTCAATACCGCCTGCAACATGGCTACCTATGCCGTTCCGGTGCTCTGCGGGGCACTGGCGGCCGGGCAATTCAATTTTACGATGATTGAGCGGGCCAGCGTTGCCCTGGCAACCTTCCTTGGTTCAGGGGCGGTCAACTACTCGGCGAAGGGCGGGGGTACCTTCACCCTAGTCGGGATGGGGGACCTGATCAACACGATCATCGTTACCGCCCTGGCCGTCTTCGCCATCTTCTTGATCCGGGACTACGTCGGCTCCTTTGCCATCATTTGGGATCCGATCGTGGCGACCTGCATCGTCGGTGGGATCGGGATGTTCATCTATCCCTACGTTCACCTGGTATCGACAACCGTCGGGGGAATCCTGAATTCCTTCACTAATTTGCAGCCGGTTCTGATGTGCACCCTATTAGGGATGGCCTTTGCCGTCATCATCGCAACGCCACTGTCGACGGTTGGTCTGGCCTACGCCTTTGGCATCACCGGGATTGCCGGCGGTGCCTCCTCGGTTGGTGTTAGCGCCTGTTTCCTTGCCGTTGCCTATGCCTGTTCCAAGGTCAACGGCAAGGGGGTCGTGGTGGCAATGGTCTTTGGCTCGGTCAAGATGATGCTGGCCAATTTCCTTAAACACCCGCAAATGCTGATCCCACTGGCCATTACCGGTGCCCTGACTGGTTTCACCGATTCCTTCATCCAGGTCAAGAATGTGGCCGCGGATGCCGGCTTCGGGATTCCGGTTGGGCCGATCAATGCCTACACATTGATGTCCGGTAGCGTGGGCACAAAGCTTTTGACGATCGCCCTGATCTACTTTATTCTGCCGACCATCTACGGGATCCTGGCTTACTACCTATGTACGCACGTCTTTCATTTCATCAAGGATGAATACTGGAAGGTGGATTTAGATAAATAAAAAATGATCGTTGAGATTACAACTCAACGATCATTTTCATTTATGCGTGTTTCTTTCTGGCCAGACGCTTAATTTCGCAGTCATACGAGCAGGCGGCGCACCGGCCAGACTTTTTGCTGCGGCGGAAATTGTTGACGATGATGCCGATTGCTAAGGCGGCAATCCCGACAATGATCAAAACGTTAATCAAGACTTGCACTTTTAATAATTCCTCCTAAACGATCAATAGGGCAATGTGATAGGTCAGAAAAGCGACCAGGTAGGCGATGCCAAGGCTAGAAAACATCGAATAGATCATCCACCAGGTCGAGCCGGTCTCCTGCTTAATAGTGGCCATCGTCGCAAAACACGGGGCGTAAAGCAGGATGAAAACCAGCAGGGCGTAGGCACCGGCCGGGGACATGAAGGGTCCGAGGGCGGCGATCAGGAAGGCCTTGCTGCTGGTGTGAAACATCACCATCATGCTGGAGGTGATGACTTCCTTGGCCAGAATCCCGGTGAAGAGGGCGGAGATGACTTGCCAGTGGGCAAAACCCACGGGACGAAAAAGCGGCATTAACCATCGGCCCAGGTCGGCCGCAAAGCTGCGGGTCGAGTCGGTCACGAATCCGCTGGTGCCAAAACTAGATAAGAACCAGATTAAAACGGTCCCGGCAAAGATGATCGTGCCGGCCTTGTGAATAAAGCCCTTGCCTTTGTCCCAGGTGCCGTGCCAGATGATGTCCGGACGGGGCAAGTGGTATTCGGGTAATTCGATCACGAAGACCGAGCCCTGCCGGACGTGGAAGGCGACCTGGTAACACTTGGCAACTAAGAGGGCCACCGCAATTCCCAAGAAGTAGACCGACAAAACAATCAGGGCCTGGTGGCGCGGGAAGAAGGCGGCAACGACCAAGCTGTAAATGGGCAGCCGGGCGGAACAGCTCATGAAGGGCATGATCAGGGTGGTGACCAGCCGCTCCTTGGGTTGTTCGATCGTCCGGGCTGCCATGATCCCGGTGACGTTGCAGCCAAAGCCGATAATTAGCGGGATGAAGGCCTTGCCGTTAAGCCCAATCAGCTGCATTAACCGGTCGGTCACCAGTGCCGCCCGGGCCATGTAACCCGAGTCTTCCAGAATCGAGATGCAGGCGAAGAGCATGAAAATTTGCGGGATAAAGGCGAGCACCCCGCCGACTCCCGCGATGGTCCCGTTGACTACGAGGGACCGCAGGGCGGGCAGGGCTCCGGCCTGAATCAGGAGGTGATTGGCGGTCGTCGAGACGGGTCCTGAGAGAAAACCATCGAGCATGTCGGAAAGCGGGGTCCCGACCCAGTCGAACGAGAGCTTAAACATGATGAAGAAGATCAAGGCGAAGATCAGCGGTCCCCAGACGGGGTGGGTCACCACCCGATCGACCCGACTGGTGAGGTGGTGGTCGTGACTGTTACCCACCGGCTTCCGGGCTGCCTTGATGGTTTGCTCAATGAAGTTCTGGCGGGCGGCAAAGATCCGATCGGCGAAGCCCTGCTGGTCGTAGTAGCGTTGCTGACTGAGCAATGGCTGGAGATTTTTGTCGGTCGCATATTTCCGAATCGCCTTGTTTTGATTGATGAACTGGATCGCCAGCCAGTGAGCGGTGGTTGCAGAATAGTGATAATCGGCTACCAGCGCTTCTTCGGCCTGACGGATTGCCTGCTCAATCATTGGTGGGTAGTTGATCGCCAGGCGCTTAGTAGGACGTTGCCGGTACTCAATCGCCGCCTTGCGAACGTCCGCCACGCCTTTCTTGCTGCGAGCATTGGTTTCGATGATTGCACAGCCGAGACGTTGCTGGAGGATTGCCAGGTCATAATCGTACCCGGTTCGCCGCAAATCGTCGACCATATTTAAGACGAGGACGGTCGGCCGGGCAAGCTCTAAGGCCTCAATCGTCAGCAAGAGGTTGCGCTGGAGCTGGCTAGCGTTAGTGATGTTCAAAATCAGGTCCGGCTGGTTCTGCATCAGGTAGGTGGCGACCACGGATTCGTCTTTGGTGAGGGGATCTAACGAGTAGACCCCCGGTAGATCAACGAGGGTGACGTCCGCATCTTTGAGCTGCCCCTGTTTCTTTTCGACGGTTACCCCAGCCCAATTGCCGACGTATTCATACTTATTAGTGAGGGAATTAAAAAGGGTCATCTTCCCCGTGTTCGGATTGCCAATTAGTGCAACGGTTGCCATGCCTATTCCTCCGCAAGTAATCGAGCAAAGACCCGGTAACGCAGGCCAATTCGCTGGTGGTGGGCCTCAATAATTACCGGTCCGTGGAAGGGATAACGTTGAATAACCTGCATCCGACAACCGACGCAAAGGCCGAGGTTGTGAAGCCGGCTGATAGTGGGCTCGTTAACCCCCTTAAAAGATTGAAGAATGTATTCCTGCTGCATGCTAGCACCCCTTTGTTTAATTGTTGACAAACATTATTAAATATTCCAAAATTATATAAAGAAATAATGCTATCTTGTATTATACGCGCGAATTTACGTCAGCGGAAGCGGTTTTAAGAATTCTGTTGAAACTATTTTAATCTCTCGATCGTTTGCTATAATATAAAATAGCTGATTTTACTAATTTCCAATAAGTATATTTGGAATGACTATTATGCCAGGAGGAATATTGATGGCAACGCTAGAAGTTAAAGATTTACACGTTTCAGTTCAGGACGAAGAAAAGAAGCAGGAAAAGGAGATCCTCAAGGGAGTCAACCTGAAGATGAGCACGGGTGAAATCCATGCCATCATGGGTCCTAATGGTACTGGGAAGTCGACCCTTTCGCAGACAATCATGGGCCAACCGAGTTACCACGTCACTCAGGGAGATATTCTGCTGAATGGTGAGAGCATTCTGGACATGCCGGTAGACGAACGGGCGCGCAAGGGACTCTTCCTTGCCATGCAGTACCCGGCTGAAATTCAAGGGGTCACCAACGCCGAATTTTTGCGGGCCGCGATCAACGCCCGTCGGCCGGAAGACGACCAGATTTCGGTAATGGACTTTCTTAAAAAGCTGGACAAGAATCTTAAGTTGCTGGACATGAGTGAATCAATGACTGAGCGGTACCTCAACGAGGGCTTCTCCGGTGGTGAAAAGAAGCGGAACGAAATTCTTCAGTTGCTGATGATTGAACCAAGCTTTGCCCTCCTGGACGAAATTGACTCCGGCCTGGACATCGATGCCCTGAAGGTTGTTGCCAAGGGAGTTAACTCAATGCGTGGGGACAATTTTGGTTCCTTGATCATCACCCACTACCAGCGGTTGCTGAACTACATCGTGCCGGACACGGTTCACGTCATGATGGATGGCCGGATCGTCAAGACCGGGGGCCCCGAACTGGCTAAGAAGCTGGAAGACGAGGGGTATGCCGGCCTGCGGGACGAATTAGGGCTGAACATTAAACTCGTCGATGATGAAGACTAGGGGGCACTTTCATGACTGAATTAGAACAAGCGCGAGCTCAACTCGAAGCAGCCAGCCAGGAAAACCAGGAGCCGGCTACGCTCACCCAGCATCGGCTGGCGGCCCGGGATTTAATGGAAAAGCTTCGCCTGCCGCGGATGCAGCGCTTTAATTACCAGAATTGGCCACTAATTAGCGACCAGCCACTGACCTGGCTGCGGTCCGATGAAAAGCAAGTGCCAGCTACTAACAAGGATGATGAAGTGATCAAAGTAACCCAATTTGGGCAGACCACCATTCACTTGCACATCCCTGATCAGCTGCGTGAAAAAGGGGTAATCTTAACTGATATTTTTACGGCCGCGCGGGAGCATGCCGATCTTTTTGATCGCTACTTCATGTCCGCTATTAAGCCGGAAGAAAACCTTTTGACGGCCTATCACGCTGCCTACCTCAACGCCGGTCTCTTCCTTTACGTGCCCAAGGGAGTGGTGATCGATAAGCCGATCGAGGCGGAACTGATCCAGGACAATACCCAGTCTGCACCGCTGCTTTCCCACATTTTGGTGATCGCGGACCGCAACAGCAAGGTTAAGTTTATCCAACACCTCTCTGCGGTTGGGAATGTCGACAACGCCGCTAACATGATGATTGAGCTGGTCGCAAAGGAAAACAGTGAGATTGACTTCTCCTCATTAGACGAGTTGAATGAGCATTCCCATACCTACTTCAAGCGTCGCGCGGATATCGGCAGGGATGCCCACGTCGAATGGGCGGTGGGTATTATGAACGATGGCGACACGGTTGGCGACATGGATTCCGAATTGCTCGGCGAGGGTGGCTATGCCAATTCCAAGATGATTGCTGTTACCACCGGCGAGCAGAAGGTCGGGATCAACAACCGGGTTACCAACCGGGGCAAGCACACCACCGGGTTGATCAACCAGCGGGGCGTTATTCTGGAAGATTCTGAACTGATCTTCAACGGGATCGGTCAGATCATTCACGGCGCCCACGGCTCTAAGGCCGACCAACAAAATCGGGTGCTGATCATGTCTCCACAAGCGCGTGGGGATGCTAACCCGATCCTGTTGATTGACGAAAATGATGTTGAAGCTGGCCATGCCGCCAGCGTTGGCCCCGTTGATCCCCACCAGATGTACTACCTGATGAGCCGGGGGATTCCGCGTCCCCAGGCCCAACGGATGGTTATCCGGGGCTTCTTGGGTGCCGTGCTCAACGCTATTCCGTCCAAGGATGTTCGTAAGCAGATGATTGATATTCTAGAAAGGAAGCTTGCTAATGGCCAACAATATCAATAAAGCGCGGGCCGACTTTCCAATTCTTGACCAGCAAGTCAACGATGAACGGCTGGCCTACCTGGATAACGCCGCAACTGTCCAGCGGCCAACTCCGGTGTTGCAGAAGCTCATGGATTTCTACCAGCATGATAATGCCAACGTTCACCGTGGAGTTCATACCCTGGCAGAACGAGCAACGGAGGACTATGAACAAGCGCGGGTGAAGGTTCAACACTTCATCAACGCCCAGTCTTCGGACGAAATCATCTTCACTAAGGGATGCACCGACGGGTTAAACTTGGTGGCATCGACCTATGGTGAACAAAACGTCCACGCCGGTGATGAGATTGTGATTTCGATCATGGAACACCACAGCAACCTAATCCCCTGGCAGCAACTGGCCATTAAGAAGGGGGCGACCCTGAAATACATCGGGCTGACTCCTGACGGCGAGCTCGACATGAAGGACGCCGCACGTCAGATTACTGATAAGACCAAGATCGTGGCGGTGGCTCACGCCAGCAACGTTCTCGGCGTGGTGAACCCCTTGCGGGAACTTGCCGAATTAGCTCATTCCCACGGTGCCGTTCTCGTTGGCGATGGTGCCCAGGCCGTTCCGCACATGCCGGTCGACGTGAGCGCTTTGGACGTGGATTTCTACGCTTTCTCCGGCCATAAGATGATGAGCCCAATGGGAATCGGGGTACTTTACGGCAAGGCCGATCTCCTGCGGGCAATGCCGCCGTACCAGTACGGGGGCGAAATGATCGGTGACGTTCACCGTCAGGAAAGCACCTGGGCGGATATCCCGTTCAAATTCGAGGCCGGCACCCAGAACATTGCTGGCGCCGTTGGCCTAGGGGCTGCGGTTGATTACTTGAAAGAATTAGGAATGGAAAATGTCCAGCGGGCCGAGCAAGATCTGGTCGACTACGTTCTGCCCCAATTGGAAGAACTGCCCTACGTGACCGTTTACGGGCCCCAGGATCCCGGCCACCATACTGGGGTGATCGCCTTTAATCTCGATGGTCTGCACCCGCATGACGTGGCCACCGCCCTGGACATGGACGGGGTGGCCGTGCGGGCAGGTCACCATTGTGCCCAGCCACTGATGGAGGAGCTGGGACTGACGGCAACTGCCCGGGCCAGTTTCTACTTTTACAACACCAAACAGGATGCCGACCAACTAATCAAAGCAATCAAGGAAACAAAGGAGTTCTTTAACGGTGGGACTTTCTAAATTAAATGGATTATACCGAGAAGTGATTCTGGATCACGCCAACCACCCCCACAACAAGGGGGAATTGTCAACGGCGACCAATGCGATGACCCTTCACAACCCGACCTGTGGTGACACGATTAACCTGCAGGTGGACGTGGCCGATGGCAAGATCAAGGACATCGCCTATACCGGGGAGGGTTGCACCATTAGCCAAGCCTCCGCTAGCATGATGACCGAGGCCGTCAAGGGAAAGACGGTTGATCAGGCCCTCAATATGGCCAAGACCTTTTCCGATATGGCAATTGGCAAGCAGCATTCGGATGATGATCTTCAGCAGCTGGGGGATGCCCAGATTTTGACCAGCATCATGGAATTCCCGGCCCGGATCAAGTGTGCGACCTTGTCCTGGTGGGCACTGCAGCGGGCACTTCTTAAGCAAAGTAACGAGGAGGAAGATTAATGAGTAAGGAAACAGCAGCCAGCATTGTTGGCGACGAAAATTACGAGTACGGCTTTCACGACGATGTCCAGCCGGTCTACTCCACGGGGCGGGGCCTCACCGAAGAGGTTGTCCGCAAAATCTCGGCCGAAAAGCATGAGCCAGAGTGGATGCTTGATTATCGGCTGAAGTCTTACCGAATTTACAAGAAACTGCCGATGCCGAAGTTTGGCCCGGATCTGTCGGGACTGGATCTCGATCACATGCTCTATTACCAGAAGATGACTGATAAGAAGTTTCGCGACTGGAATGACGTGCCCGAGGACCTGAAGAAGACTTTTGACCGACTCGGGGTTCCCCAAGCGGAACGGAAGTACCTGGCTGGGGCCTCTGCCCAGTATGAGTCCGAAGTGGTTTATCACAACATGAAGAACCAATTTGAAAAGCTCGGCATCATCTTTACCGATACCGACACCGCCTTGAAGAAGTATCCAGATCTCTTTAAGAAGTGGTTCGGTAAGTTGGTTCAGCCGGCTGACAACAAGTTTGCGGCCCTAAACGGTGCGGTTTGGTCCGGTGGCTCCTTCATCTACGTGCCAAAGGGCGTCAAGGTGAAGACGCCAATTCAGTCTTACTTCCGGTTGAACGCCGAAAATACTGGGCAATTTGAACGCACCCTGATCATTGTCGATGAGGGTGCCAGCGTGGACTACGTGGAAGGGTGCACGGCACCAAACTACTCCTCTGACAGCCTTCACGCGGCCGTCGTTGAGGTCAACGTGGCCAAGGACGCCTACTGCCGCTACACGACGATCCAGAACTGGTCGGACAATGTCTACAGCCTGGAAACTAAGCGGGCTGCTGCCGCGGAGAACGCCACGATGGAATGGGTCGACGGGAACCTCGGCTCCAAGGTGACAATGAAGTACCCAAGTGTTTACCTGAACGGTGAAGGGGCCCGGGGGACGATGCTTTCAATCGCCGTAGCCAGCAACGGGATTCACCAGGATTCCGGTGCCCGGATGATCCACAATGCACCGAATACCTCCAGTTCGATTGTCTCTAAGTCAATCGCCAAGACCGGGGGTTCGACCGATTACCGGGGGACCGTTCGTTTCACTAAGAATTCCACTGGCTCCAAGGGCCATGTCGAATGTGATACAATCATTATGGATGATCAGTCGTCTTCGAATACGATTCCGTACAACGAGATTGACAATGCCCATGTTGCAATGGAACACGAAGCCAAGGTTTCCAAGATCTCGGAAGAACAACTCTACTATCTGATGAGCCGGGGGATTTCCGAGGCGAAGGCCACCGAGATGATCATCATGGGCTTCGTGGAACCATTTACCAAGCAATTACCGATGGAATACGCGGTTGAATTGAACCGTCTGATCAGCTTTGAGATGGAAGGCTCGATCGGCTAATAGTGAAATGGAGGAATCAGAATGGCAGAAGGACAGGACCAGCCTTACTCAGCAATTGAAAATCAGGTGATGGATGCTCTGGAAAAGGTCATTGACCCCGAACTGGGCATTGATTTGGTTAATCTTGGCCTGATCTATGATGTCCGCGTCGACGATCAGGGAACGTGCACGGTGACAATGACCCTGACTACAATGGGTTGTCCACTGGGAGATATTTTAAACCGGGACATCACGTCTGCCGTGCTCTCAGTCGACGGAGTGGATGACTGCAAGATCAACCTGGTCTGGGAACCAGCCTGGGATATTTCCCGAATGAGCCGTTTTGCCAAGATTGCCCTCGGTATTCATGGCTAGGAAGTGCACCATGGATATTCAAAAGTTTGTGCGGCAGCGCAAGAGCCTGGGTTATTCCCAGGTTGAGCTCAGTCGGGGGATCTGTACCCAATCGACTTTGAGTAAATTTGAGAACAGCGGGAAGGTCCCGTCGCTTTCAATTCTGGAACAGCTCTGCCGTCGGCTGGGGCTGACCATCGATGAGCTAAATCAAGATGATGCCTCCTCGCTGCGCTATCTACGGCGTTTGATGGATACGGCGGAGCAGCATTTGATGCTAGAACGCTTTCCTCAGGCCATTGGACAACTTAAGAAGGTGGCTCCGGAGAATCTAGCGGCCCCGCAGGACCAGATGCAGTACTACTACCTGCAGGGGATGATTGGTGCCTTGACCAGCGCCCAGCTTTCGGCAACACTCTTCAACTTCACAAAGATTCTGGACGAACTGGACGAGGAGCACCAGACGATCTTTTCCCAGCTGGCTTACCTGGGGTCGGGGATCCTCTATGCACGTCAGGGAGCAATGGGTCATGCTGACTTCTTTTTCGCCAAGGTGATCACTTATCTGCAAAAAAATGCCAGCGACGACTGGTCGAAGGCGGAGCGCTTACGTTATCTACGGACGATCATGATGACTTACTATGCGGCCGAGTACCACGCCCTCAATCATCGTTTGCCGATCTCCAATAAGGTTTTGGATCAGGCGATCGGGATGTGTGCAGCTCAGCATGTGACCTACTTTCTCCCGCGGATTAAATTGTTGCAGGCCAACAATGCAATTGAAGCGGGGGGCTCAATCGATGCGGTTCGGCGGCTATTGACTGAGGCAATGGTTTTTGCCCGTTTCAATCACAGTGGGGTGGTTGAAGTTCAGGTTGCGACGATCAGAAAGCACTTCGAAAACGAAATTGTTAATAATGACTAAAAAAGCATCATCGCAGGTGAGAGATTTGATTCTCTTACCTGCGATGATGCTTTTAAACTGTAATTAAGTGGTGACGAATGGCGAAGCGAATCAGTTCCGCTTGATTGTGTAAGTCGAGCTTATGCATGATCTTTGCCTTGTGGGCTTCGACCGTTTTTGTTGAGATAAAAAGACGGCCGGCGATTTCCTTATTTGAATAGCCGAGCGCGATGAAGGGAAAGAGCTCCCGTTCCCGCTTAGAAAGGCTGCTGAAAGTTTGCAATTCCGGTCTGGCGGTGGTTGCCTGAATCTTTTGCCGGTCTTCCCCAGTGATCATAATATTGTTGTCAAGATAGAGTTCCCCGCTTGCCAGACTAGTGAGGCCGGCAACGATTTCACTTGTTGGTGAACTCTTAAAGATGTAGGAAAGGGCACCGTTGTGGAGGGCACGGTTAACTACCTCCTGCTCCTCGTGACGGGAGAGAATCATTATCCGGACTGCGGGGAAAAGGTCATGGATGCGCTGAATGGTAACAAGGCCGTTTTCTCCCGGCGGTAGCGTCAGTCCCATGATCACAACATCAATGTCGCCTTGGCCTAGCCGCATGCAGGCATCAGCACTGTCAGCAACCTGATCTGCAACCTGAAAATCCACCAGGCCGTCAATCAAAGTTGTTAACCCCAGACGAACGATCGGCTGGTCATCCGCAATCAATATCTTTTGCACTTCAATCATCCTCACCACTTTTTCTTTATTATACCGTATTACTTGTGGTCGCCAAATGGTTAATTTAAGGGAATATTCTGATTATATATTGAAAAATATTACCGATAATAATAACCGGTGACGAACACCAAGGGAGTTCCCTAATTTCACTGAAAGCGGTTAAATTGTATTATTAATATTGTAGTAAGTGATATTAATCACAAAAAATGTCGCTGATATGATCCGCAATTTTGAAGGAGGAAATCCATATGACCTCAGAATATACTAAGGAACCTAAGGGCTACACGATGTCCACGGTGATGCAGGAGGCAGCGCGTTGTCTGCTCTGTGAAGATGCACCGTGCTCGAAGGCTTGCCCAGCCCACACCAACCCGGCCAAATTTATCCGCAGCGTTCGCTTCCGCAACGTCAAGGGGGCGGCAGAGACCATTCGGGAAAATAATACCCTCGGTGCGATTTGTGCTCGGGTTTGCCCGACGGAGCGTTACTGCGAGAGTGCCTGCACGCGGGCGAAGATCGACGGCCCGATTGACATCGGCGGAATTCAGCGCTACGTCACCGATATGGAGCGCAAGGAGAATATGCAAATCCTGCATCCCGGCAAAGACAACGGGATGAGCGTGGCAATCATCGGCAGCGGCCCGGCTGGACTGCAAGCCGCCACGACCTTGCGGCAAAAGGGTTACGCAGTTGACATCTACGAGAAGCAGGCTAAGGCTGGGGGCTATTTAACTTACGGGATTCCGGAGTATCGTCTGCCGGAAGCAATCGTCGACTACGAAGTTCAACGGATCGTTAACCTTGGTGCTAAGATTCACTACAATGTTGCAGTGGGCACGGACGTTACAATGGACCAGCTGAAGCAGGAGCACGACGCTGTCATCGTGGCCATCGGTGCCAGTGCCGCCAAGACGATTCCGATGTTTGAACACAATATTTGCACCGAATCCGCGATTTCTTTCTTATCACGGGCCAAGGAAAATCAGGGCAAGATTGACGTACCCGATAACGTCCTGGTCATTGGCGGCGGTGACGTGGCGATGGATGTGGTCACGACGCTGAAGAAACTGGGCGTCCCTCATGTCACCGATGTGGTTTACGAAGAGTTTGCCGAATTCAAGGCCTCTAAAAAGGAACTGGCCGGAGCACAGGCGGCCGGCGTAACGATCATTGACGGCTATGCACCACAGGAAGTCCACCAAAATCGGGTTACCTTCAAGCACCGGAAGATTAACGGTGAATTAACAATTACCACCGACAAGATTATTCTAGCGGTTGGTCAAAAGGTTGACGCTACCGGACTAGACATCGACATTCAGCACAACGAGATTCCATTCAGAGATGCGCGTTATCACACCAAGGACCCGCAAGTCTTCGCTGCCGGGGACATCGTTGATGGCGATAAGACCGTGGTATTCGCTGTTCAAAAAGGAAAAGAAGTCGCTGAAGAAATCGATCGTGTATTAGGGGGCCAGAATAATGATTAATAAAGACCTATCCGTTGACTTTTTAGGGGTTCATTTTGAGAACCCATTCTGCCTGTCGTCGTCACCCGTCGGCAATTGTTACGAAATGTGTGCGCGAGCCTTTGATGCTGGCTGGGGCGGGATCGTCTACAAGACCATCTCGACTGATCGTTTCGTCATTGATGAGGTTTCGCCGCGGTTTGACGAGCTGACCAAGGAGGACACGCCGTTCGTGGCCTTCAAGAACATGGAGCAGCTGTCTGAGCACACCCTGGCACAGGACCTGGCGGACATGAAACGGCTGAAGACCGAGTACCCAAACAAGGTTCTGATTGCCTCAATCATGGGTGAGAACGATGAGGAATGGACCTACCTGGCTAAAAAGGTTGAGGAGGCCGGCGCGGACATGATTGAGATGAACCTCTCCTGTCCACAGATGACCTCGCACAAGATGGGTTCGGACGTCGGGACTAACCCCGAGCTGTGTAAGCAAGACTGCATTGCGGTCAAGAAAGGCAGTAGCTTGCCGTTGATGGCTAAGATGACGCCCAATATTACCACGATGGTGCCAGTCGTCAAGGCTTGCCTTGAAGGGGGCGCAGACGGCTTCTCCCTGATCAACACCGTGAAGTCAGTAGCCAACGTTGATCTCGACAAGCACGTTGGCCTGCCGAACATCGATGGCAAGTCCTCTGTCTCCGGCCTGTCTGGAAAGGGCGTTAAGCCAATTGCTTTGCGCTTTCTCCAACAGTTGCGGTCTGCATCCGGGCTGGAGCAGCTGCCAATCTCCGGGATCGGGGGAATTGAAACCTGGGAGGATGCCGCCGAGTTTATTCTGATGGGAGCAACAACGCTCCAGGTCACGACCGCGATCATGCAATACGGTTACCGGATCGTTGAAGACATGAAGAACGGCCTGATGCACTACATGGAAGAACAGGGGGTCGACCACTTATCCGATCTGGTTGGACTGGCTAACAAGAACATCATTGCTACGAACAAGCTCAACCGGAACTACAAGGTTTACCCAGAGATCGATTGGGACAAGTGCATTGGTTGTGGGCGGTGCTTCATTTCCTGTCAGGATGGGGCTCACCAGGCCCTTGGCTGGGATGATGAGAAACGTCTGCCGACCTTTGACAAGAGCAAGTGTGTCGGTTGCCAGCTCTGTGCCCTAGTGTGTCCGGTTGGGGCAATTAAACTGGGAATTGTAGAGATGAAGCCGGGTCGGGAAGGCAACCCGGACGAGATCGATGTCAGCTCGCAACGCCTGCACACCTACCATCCGGCACAGTCAAATTAAACACTAACCAATGGGGACTGGTCAGCTTTGACTGGTCCTTTTTGAATTTTAAAAATGCAACTGGGGAGATTTAACGTATATAATTAGTGAGAGCAAAAATAGAGGGGTAATGTGTTATGACTAATTGTCCACTAGCAGTATTGCAGAAACATTTTGGCTTCGAACACTTTCGGCCAGGACAGGAGCGGGTAATTGATCAGGTACTAGCGGGTCAGAATACCTTGGCGGTAATGCCAACTGGTGGTGGGAAATCGCTTTGCTACCAAATCCCGGCTCTGATTAGTTCCGGAGTGACGATCGTGGTATCACCGTTGATCTCATTGATGAAGGATCAAGTAGACGCCCTGCGTCAAAATGGGATTCGCGCTGGGGCCCTTAATAGCACGACCCCACGTGAAGAAGTTAATCCGCTCCTCCGCAGTGCCTACAATGGTGAAACCAAGCTGCTTTATGTGACGCCTGAGCGACTGGCGATGGACTATTTTCAATATCAATTGAGTTTTATTAACATCAGTCTGGTGGCAATCGATGAGGCCCATTGCATTTCCCAGTGGGGACATGATTTTCGTCCGGCCTACCGTCAGCTAAATGCAGCGGTGACCAAACTACCTTCGCACCCGGTTGCGCTTGCCCTGACGGCGACCGCCACGCCGCGGGTGCAGGAGGATATTGGTACCCAGCTCAGCATTCCGCAGCAGAATTTCGTGATTACCAGCTTCACCCGGCCCAACATTAGTTTCCGGGTCGTCCATCCCCTGACTAGTACCCGGCAAGTAATTGCCGCCTATCTAAAAGATCATCAAGGTGAAGCTGGAATTATCTATGCTAATACTCGTAAACGGGTTGAATCGTTGACTAAGTACCTCGCCGAACGGGGGTTTAACGTCGCGATGTACCATGCGGGAATGACCAATGAGGACCGGACACGGGTCCAGGACGATTTTCAATATGATCGAATTCCGGTGATCGTAGCCACCAATGCTTTTGGAATGGGGATTGATAAGAGTAATGTCCGCTTCGTCCTGCACGCCACCAGTGCGAAAAATTTGGAGTCGTACTATCAGGAAGCAGGCCGGGCTGGGCGGGACGGCCTGCCGAGTGAGGCAATCATGTATTACCATGCCAATGATATTCAGCAGTACCGGCGTTTCATCGATCAGTCGACGGCCGACGACGAATACCGCGAAGTTCAGTACAAGAAACTGCAGGCGGTGACGGATTATGCCAACACGCCGCAGTGCCTTCAGCAGCAGATCGTTGAGTACTTTGGCCAGGAATGCGAATCTTGTGGGCACTGCAGCAATTGTACCGACTCACGGGAGGTGGAGGACGTAACGGTAGCGGCCAAGGTATTGATCGCGGTCGTTGATGAACTTCATGGCCGCTTCGGCAAGTCATTGGTGGTTAAGGTGGCGACGGGTTCCCACGATCAGCGGATCAAACAATTGGGGGCCGATGAATTAGAATACTTCGATGGCCTGGAAAAGTATTCTCAAGCCGCGGCCGGCAGTCTGTTGGATTATTTAGTTGCTACTGGTTTTTTGGAAATGGATGGTGGTCAGTATCCGATCGTTAAGGTTAGTCAAAAGGGCCGACAGGTGCTGGCAGGTATGGCCCAGGTTAGCCGACGGGTTGAACCACGATCACAAAAGAAAGCCACTCAGATCGAGGAGACCCCAGAAGAAGCCGAATTGTTCCAGGCATTGCGCTTGAAGCGACGAGAATTGGCAAGCGAGCAGAAGGTTCCGCCATTCGTTGTCTTTTCTGACCGTGCCCTGCATGAGATGGCACGGCTCAAGCCTCAGACGGCAGACGATTTCCTGGCGGTTAATGGTGTCGGCCAAGTAAAATTGAAGCGTTATGGAGATGTGATGATGAAGGTGATCAAGGAGCAGTACAAAGAGAATACTTCGACAGCTGATTAAAAAGTTCGCTCGTGATTCTGAACAATTTAAAACGACTCATCGCAGAAATTTCTCTGCGGGTGAGTCGTTTTTAGAAACCCGGTTTGTAAAATTAAGTTAGAAACATAAAAAAGCCATCTGTGATAGACTTTTGAATAACCACAAACAAAAGCAAAGGATATCACAAATGACCTATCATCATCTTACCACACGCGAACTGACTCTCATAGCTGATTTTTGGCGTCAAGGTACTAAAGCCTATCAAACTGCTAAGCTACTTCAACGTAGCCAAGAAACAATTTACCGCGTTTATCGCTTCTTAGATGGCGGTAAGACGATTGATCAATATTTAGCTGCTTATCAGCGGCACAAGCGTCG
>NZ_JAOVYZ010000080.1 GCF_026413145.1 Limosilactobacillus kribbianus
AATCAATTGGTATCTGAATTCCCGGCCACTTAAATGTCTTAACTGGCGCACACCAATCGAGATCTTCCTGCTTAATTTACGTCATTAAATTCGTTCAAGTTATTTCTTGCAATCTGCCTTATTCAAATCATATTTATTTAACGGCTTCCTGCAGCGCATCGCCAAGCTGCTTCATGCCGACCTTGATCTTGTCCTCCTGGGCATTGGAGTAGTTCAGGCGGAAAGTCCCTGGCTGAACGTCGCCGGCGAAGAACGGATCGCCAGGCACGAAGGCCACGTTATGTTTCAGACATTTCTTGAAGAGCTCAACGGTATCGTCAACCCCCGGCACTTCGACCCAGAGGAACATCCCCCCTTCTGGATCGGTGTACTTCACACCGGCTGGGAAGTATTGCTTGATCCCGTCGGTCATCAGGTTCTTGCGCTTGCCGTAGAGGTCACTGATCTCCTTGACGTGGGCATCGACATCATTGTCTTCAAAGAACTGGGCCACGGCAAACTGGGCCAGGTTGTCCGTATGCAGGTCCGCAGACTGCTTCAGGACGGTCAACTTATCAACCACCTTCTTATCGGCCACCAGCCAACCCAGCCGGAAGCCAGGGGCCAGGATCTTGGAGAAGGTGCTCATGTACAGGACGTGGTCGTCCTGATCGAAGGACTTGACCGCCGGAACGTGCTTGCCGGCAAAACGAATCTCACCGTAGGGGTTATCTTCGAGGACGTAAACGTCGTACTTGGCCGCCAATTCCGCCAGCTTTTGTCGGCGCTCAACGGCCATCGTTCGGCCGGTCGGGTTCTGGAAGTTCGGCACAGTATAGATCAGCTTGGTGTTCGGGTTAGCCTTTAAGGCGGCCTCCAGGGAATCCATCTTCATCCCCTCTTCGTCCATCTCAACCCCTACAAAATGGGCACCGTAGGACTTGAAAACATCCAAGGCGCACAGGTAGGTTGGCTGTTCTACCAGGACGGTGTCGCCGGGATCGATGAAGGCCTTGCCGACCAGGTCAATGGCCTGCTCAGAACCGGTCGTCACCAGGACATTATCCAGTTCGGCGTGCACGTCTTCCTTGGCGGCGACGTGCTTTAAGATCAGCTCACGCAGGGCGGTAACCCCTTTGGCGGCCCCGTACTGCATCGCTTCTTGGCCATGTTGATCGAAGACCTTGTCGACCGCTGCCTTCATTTCTTTAACTGGGAAAAGTTCGGGTGCCGGCAATCCACCAGCAAAGGAAATAATTTGCGGATCCGCCGCTGCCTTGAGGATTGCACCAACCGCATCCGTGCCGTCTGCTGGTACTCGTTTTGAAAATTCAACCATATTGTCGTCACTCCTTAAAATTTAATTTTTCTCATCAACTTTTCAGAATTGATGTTGCTAAGGAGTATACACCCAAAAATTTTGCTTGTTAAGGGGCAATTTTATTTTTCTTGATCAGTCAGCCAAGCGCAGACCACTTGTTCATACCGCTTTGTCTGCTCGGCAAAGACCATGTGACGGGCATTTTGGAAGAGCTGCCAGCGAGCATTTGGCAGGTGGTCAAACAATGTTTTGGCAACCAGGGGCGTACAGAGATCGTTCGTCCCGTCGATCACCAAAGCCGGAACTTGAATTTCAGCCAGTCGATCCGTGTACTCGTAGTCGCGCAGCTTGCCAAGCGGGTTGTATTCGTTTGGCCCCCAGGCTCGGAGGTAGGCTTGCTCCCCACCTTTCTTTGCCCGACGCAGTGGTTCCGGCGATTGGGGCGTCACCCGCGCGGCGGCGTGCAACTCCATGAAGTGCTCGTTGGCCCGCAGGTAGGCCGGGGCCGTAAAGTTTCCGCTACGCTCCGCATCCAAGATGGCCGCCTGTTCTTCTTCCGGCATGAAGCCGATCAGACGGTGCAGCTCGCTGGTCCAGAGCTTAGCCGAAGAAAGGGTACTCGAGAGAATCACCCCCTGGATGCCTTGGGGCCGGTAGTCGCAGAGGTAGATGATTGCCAGCATCCCGCCCCAGGACTGGCCCAGCAGATACAAGCGGTCGAGCCCTAGGTAGTCACGAAGGTTTTCCAGCTCGGCCACCCAGGTCCGGGCCGTGTAGACCTCGGGGTGGTCATCAGGAATCGTCGAGCGGCCACAGCCCAATTGGTCGTGCATAATCAGCTGCCGTCCAGCACGTGCTGCCAAATCGTCCAAGAGCTCAAAGTAGTTATGAGTCGAACCCGGCCCACCGTGCAAAAGCAGGATCGGGGCACGATCGGTTGGCTCGCCGACGATCCGGCAGTAGGTCTGGTAGTTGCCAAAGGGAATCATCACTTCTTGCACTCTCATCGCAGCGCACCTCCCTCTGGCAGCTCGACTTGCTGCTGGACAAAGTGCGCCAGGAATTGGGCAAACTCCGGCCGATCATTCAGCGCGGGCACGACGTCGAACACTTTCCCGCCGTGATCCAGGAAGCGCTGGTGATTTTCGACCTGGTCTTCCTCAATTGTCTCTAGGCAATCGGTGACAAAGGACGGCACGACCACCAGGAGTTTCTTGTGCCCCCGTTTGATTTCTTCGAGAATCTCGTCTTTCAGGTAGGGCTGGAGCCAGGGCATTGGGCCGAACTTCGACTGGTAGGTCATAATGATCCGGTCATCATCAATCGCCAGGAGCTGGCGCAGCTTGGCCGTCGTCCGTTCCGTCTCCTCCTGGTAGGGGTCACCGTGCTTGACCATCGAGACCGGGATCCCGTGGTAGGCGATGACGAGCCGATCATACTCCCCCTGCTCCCAGACTTCCTGGACATGAGTCGCCAAGGTCTGGAGGTAGTCGGGCTCATCGGCAAAACGATCGATCACGCGGATGGCGGGGTCCACCGCCTGCACCTGTTCGATGATCGACTGGGTCGTGCTCTGCGTGAAGTGGGGAAAAAGCGAAAGAACAGTGATGTGGCGGCACTCTTTTTTCATTGTCCGCAGCGTTTCGTCGATTGCCGGGTGCTCATAGGTCATCGCCATGCGAACGTCCCAACTCGGTAGGTATTCTTGCACCCGTTTGGTTAGGTTCGCCGTATTGACGATTAAGGGCGAACCATCCGGCATCCAGCAATGTTGATAGGTGGCCGCCGAGCTTTTCGACCGGAACGGCAGGATCATCCCCTTGAGGATCGGCTGCCATAGGGCTGGCGGCATCGTAATCACGTTGGGGTCTCCTAAGAATTCGTTCAGGTAATGTTTGACGGCTGGGACAGTCGGCTCCTGTGGCGAACCCAGGTTGACGAGCAGTAATCCATTTTCTTTCATCGGGCATAACCTCGCTTTTGGGAAAAATAAAAAGATTCCCAGTGGTGATGGCTGAAAATCTTTTGCAATTCTGCTGTTATTATACTAGAAAGCTCGCTCGAAGACTAAGGATCGGCCTTCTGTTCACTAAAAGAAAAATGCTTCTTCGCAGAAAATTCCCCAAAGCAGTTGACAAATTAGAAAATGATGAGTATTATAATCAAAAATTAAATGAGAAAAGCAATGCCCAGGAGAGTAGGTTGGGTTGCTGGCAACAGCGACTTAGAATTTGGTGAAAGCTAAGCGAGGCGCCCGATTGAAAATCACCTGGAAGCTGAAGACCGAACCAAGTAAGTTCTTCTGGTACCGTCCACCATTATCCGGACCGCAGATTATTATGTCTGGTCGAGATGGAATTTTTCCATGAAGAAAAGGTGGTACCACGAGCTATTCGTCCTTTAAGCGTCAATCGATGCTTAAAGGACTTTTTTATTTAAGGGGGTGATGGTCATGAAAGACAGTGACATTAGTGGCATTCAAAAGGTTCAGAGTTGCAAGCAGCAGTCCGCTGATCATTATCCGTGTGGGCAATAAAATAACGGGGAAGTGGTCAGCAGCAAACAAATTGGGGGGAGTTAATGATGACCACGGTGAATGATGGAGTAACAAGTGATGCTAGGTTGAATTGGGATGGCTTCTCACCCCCCTTAGGATTTGTTGCGTAAAGGGATGAAAAAACGGCTACACTCACTTTACGCACTAACGACGAATTTGCTGAAAACAGACTAGTTCTTTATTGCTTAGCCATATTAATAAGCATTTTCTTTCCATAGCGGAGAGCATTGCCAAAAGTGCTCTTCCTTTTTGCGTTCTATTTCAATATTTTACGTATTTAAACAATAGAGGGAAAATCCCCTTTTTAATACCGATATGGTATAATAATGAGGTGATGAGATGGAATATTTCGCAAAGAGCAGGGAACTTACTAAAATGGTAGATTATAGAATGAAGTTAGCCACCTAATTGGTGGTAAATGCAAAAACGCCATTCGGCGTGACATCAGGTATCATATTAAGTGAATCAAACCTATATGAAAGGATGTCCGTCAAAT
>NZ_JAOVYZ010000081.1 GCF_026413145.1 Limosilactobacillus kribbianus
TGCATCGTCGGAATAACATTCCTCGCAAGTCATTGAACTACCGCACACCACTTGAAGTATTCATGAAGCACGTCACCGATGAGCAACTAGCTTTTTTCTAACTTAATTTGACATTTCGGGTCTATTAATAATTGGTTTATCTATCGGTACCAGTTGGGCAGCTTACCATGATTTTCGTCAGGCGCAATTGGAACGTCTTCACTTTGCTCAGCGTGATCGACGGCCAGCAAGTAAACCCGGCGGATTAACCAGTAAACAGTATCAAAAGTTAGCACAATTGAATTATCAGTCGGGCACCAATCCAGTGGTTCAGGTTAATCATGGCCGGTCAACCCTCAATCCTAAATCCTGGCGCAGCAACAAGGTCAGCTACCAACAGCTAGATCACTTGCACCGGACCGCGAGTTCTAACATTGCCTTTCTCAACTGGCACAATCAGGCTAATACGAATCTGCGAACGCGGCAAACTGTTCAGCCAACTGGCTGGCATGCCAACCAAGACGGTAATTTGATTTATAACCGTGGACACCTAATTGCCTATTCATTGACAGCCGGCATCGATCGTAATACCGGTAAATACAGCAGCAGCCCCGTTGGTGATCAGGACAATCCCCGCAACCTCTTTACCGAAACTGATTTTACCAACCAAATGCTTCAAACAATTTATGAAGCGCGAGTGCGGCACACGCTGATCCAAGGCAAGCACGTTGTTTATCAAGCTACGCCAATTTTTCGGGGAAAAGAGCTGATGGCGCGGGGAATTAACCTCCAAGCAATTGCAACCGATGGCAGTTTGAATTTTAATGTCTACCTATATAATGTTGAACCTGGTATTCGCTTTAATTATCAAAATGGTTCATCTGCTAATGATTCGCAGATTAAAATTCCTGTCCCGGTCGAGTCACTAGACGAATCCGGTGATGATAATCAACGGTCATTGGACAATGGTTCGTTAAGAATTAGCGATCACTATTCTCGGCCAATTGCAACCGCCCCGCGGCATTATTACCGGGTCTGGAAAACAAAATAGAAATGATCGGTAGTGCTTTTCAAATCGAATTGCACTATTTTTATTATGTCAACTAACTTTTTGTGTACATTTTTGTAAGATGGTGCTATAATCTAGCAGGATTGCGCTATTAGTCACAATGTGTAACGATTTACGCTTTTTGAAAATTTGTCAAGAAGTATGAATCAATTTTGTATATAGGAGGTTTTTGCTATGCTATCTTTCTTAAAGCCAGCGCCTGATGCTACGAAAAAGGTTCCAAAAGATAAAATTGCAACCGTCTATAAGTGGCGTCAGCTTGGCGTTTTGCTGTCAATCTGTATCGGTTATATTGGCTATTATGTTATTCGTTTAATTTTCACGACCGAGCAGAATGATATTATGAAGCAGTATGGTTTCACCACTGCTGATGTTGGGATGGTCCTTTCCTGTTTCGGGATTGGTTACGGGATTTCTAAATTGTTCATGGGTGCACTTAGTGATAAGAGTAATCCGAACCACTATCTGGCAACCGGGTTAATTCTTTCCGCCCTGCTGAACTTCGGCTTAGGAGCAACCAAGAACTTGTATGTAATGATGTTCTTGATGCTGGTAATGTCCGTTGCCCAGGGGATGGGTGCGGCTGCTTGTCAGCGGATCGTCCAGCTCTGGTGGGGTAAGAAGCACCGTGGTGCCATTTACTCCATCTGGTCTTCCGCACACAATGCCGGTGCTTTCGTCTGTGTTGCCGTTGTTCAATTAGCAACGCTCATGTTTACTGGCTCAATTCCGGCAGTCTTCTACACGGCATCTGTTGTTTCCCTAATCATCGCTGCCTTTGTCTTAGTAGCGGGTTCAGACCGTCCAACTACTGTCGGTTTGCCAAGCATTTCTGAGTATACTGGCGATGAAGTTGTCCTGGAAAATGGTAAGCAAAGTTCTTCAGAATTGACAACGTTAACCCTGCCACAGATCTTCATGAAGTACATCCTGACCAACAAAATTGTTTGGGCGATCACTTTAACCTCAATGTCGCTTTACTTAGTTCGTTACGGGGTAATGAGTTGGATCCCAAGTTTCTTGGTTCAGTCGAAGGGATTCAGTCCTTCCTTTGCCAAATGGCTAGTTGGGATTTTTGAACTGTCTGCTGTTCCTGGTGTAATTATCATGGGTGCGATCTCAGACTTTCTAAAGGATCGGCGGGCACTCGTTTGCATTGTCTGTGTTATCTTGCTGTTCGTTTGTTTAACTACCTACTTCTTCAGCACGAGTCACACCTTGATCGTAACAGTTCTCTTTATCATGGGGACTTTAATTTACGCACCACTGACTCTGGTTGGATTGATGGTTAATGAAGCCGTGCCAAAGTTCGCAGTTGGTTCTTCCACCGGATTCATGGGCTTCTTTCAATACATCTTTGGTGAAACCTTAGCAACCGCCCTGATCGGAATTCTTGTTTCCAAGTACGGCTGGTTAGCAAGTAACATCGTTCTTTACTCTGCTGCTGGATTAGCACTTTTGCTCTTGATCTACATCATGATCCATGAGAACCGGGCAGCCAAATTAGCTGAAAAGGAAAACTGAATTGTTTTTAACGCGAAGCCCGTTGGTTACTAAATTAGTAGCTAACGGACTTTTTGTTAGGCTCTTTTAGTTTACATAATATCTTGATTGAAAATTAAAAGAGGGTTTCTGAATTATCTGTCATTTTTAGAGAGAAAACAGCTCAAATTAAGGGCTAATTTTTAAGATGTTATTTTTTAAACATATAAATAAATAACACTTCATGATTTTGCTATCAGTTTAAATGCTGATAAATCAACTTTTACGATGTGTTATTTTCTAGAAATAACACCTATTTTGGACCTCGATTTGGTTAATTTAGAGGTAAAATCAAGCAATGCCGCTCAGACAAAACGAGACGATCAACTACCCGTCTCGATCTTTTTCGTTTCGTCTGAGCGGCAAATTTGTTACTGAAAGAATATTGCTAATTAATTTGGTTAAAAGCATTATTCCTATTGATGGTATTCCTATTGATAAAATCTAGTTTCAAAAAATAACAAAGCGCTCTATGAATAACGCGGCATGAGTTTTCCTAACTAAATAAGTTTACATAATATACAACGCGTAATTAAATTAATTTAATCTGTTATTTTCTAAAAAGAGGACTATAATAATATACGAGAAGCGTCCTTAGTGTAAAGGATAGCACATGAGATTTCGGTCCTCATGATCCGGGTTCGATTCCCGGGGGACGCATTTTTGAGGATTCTTCATGAATTGCGAAAGATACTAAAAGCCATTGTGAAGGCTATTATAGAAGCACTTCACGATGGCTTTTATTTTCCCGGGTTTTATATAAATCTTGAAGAATTGTATGAAAAAGAAAAAAGATAATTACTAGAAAGGAGTCATCTCAAATGACCAAATGGCGCTATGTTGCCGTCGACGTCGATGGGACCCTGCTTGACGATCATGACCACTTTGATGCCGCACGGCTTAATCGTGATGTTCAATTGCTGGCCGCGCAAAACGTGATGTTCATCGTTGCCAGCGGTAACAGCTATGACGCATTGCAAACAATTTTTCTCCCCTGCCCGGCCGTTAAAAACTTCGTCGCCGAAAACGGTGGGCGAATTATCATCGACAAAAAGGAAAGCTTCAGTCAGCCCCACAAGCGTAGAACAATTGTCGCGTTGCTTAATTACGTCAAAACTATTGACCCACAGCCGGATCTGCTCTCCCTTTCCGGAGCACAGCAAACCTTTATTGCCGCGCGTTACCAAAACGTCCCGGTTCCCTACTATCCGCATCACGCCTACTTTTTACAGCTTGCCGAAATTAACGAGCCGCTCTACAACCTCAACATCAATTGGCACCGACACCATCCTCCGTTGAAGTGGATCCACGACCTCGTCCACCAAATCAATCAGCAGTTTCCAACGGTACACGCCACATACAGCGGTGCCTGGGGAATTGACATTCTCCCAGGTGGCGTCGATAAAGCCGTCAGTCTCACCCAGTTAATTCATACCACCGGCGGAAAAATGCAAGAGCTGATTGCTTTTGGTGACACGTCCAATGACCAAGAAATGATCACCGCGGCCGGTTGTGGCTATGCCATGAAAAACGCCACTGCGGATCTTCTCCAACTCGCCGACCGGGTTACTCAATACGACAATAATCATGATGGATTGCTGCGAGAGATCGAACGGCTTTTTCAATTAGGCAGATTGCAAGAAATAACTTGAACGAATTTAATGACGTAAATTAAGCAGGAAGATCTCGATTGGTGTGCGCCAGTTAAGACATTTAAGTGGCCGGGAATTCAGATACCAATTGATTT
>NZ_JAOVYZ010000082.1 GCF_026413145.1 Limosilactobacillus kribbianus
AAGTACCACTGGAGTAGAGCTGCGATTAGTATTCGTAACTAATCGCCGTAAATCTGACAACTATTTAGTCTTGGCGACGACTAAGACAGGGTTGCGGCCCACGGAAATCATTCAACTATACGCCCGCCGCTGGCAGATTGAAACTTATTTCAAAACCGCCAAGCAATATTTGCGCTTTGATCAGACACAAGTCCAAAATTACGACGGACTATGTGGTCACTTGGCAATTGTCATGATGACCTATGACCTGTTAGCTTGGGAGGAGCGACAAGAACAAGACGAACGAACTATTGGCGACCTGTTTTATATTATGAGTGCGGCCATGCCAGATTTGAACCTTACCGACATATTGGTATGGTTCGTTAAGATCTTAAACGAGCTCATTGAAACTGAACCAATTATTCCCACTCAGCTTCTGAAAGAAACTGTTGATCGGTTCATCAAACATTTACCACAAGTCGTTGCTAAACAGCTCCAGGCAGTCTAAAATTCACTAATTTGAATAGCCAGTTCCTTGATATAACAAGTGATTAAGCTCCTTTCCTGCTTTCAAGTTTTAGTTAGCTGCTGGAATCACTATGCCACTTGCGGCTTACCTTACTAATTCAGTGAAATTAAAGACACTTTTTACCACCACGATGACCATTTTTTTGGTTGGAACAATTATTTCAGCATTGGCACCGAACTTTACCTTGCTGTTGATTGGGCGACTAATTGAGGGAGTTGCGGTCGGTGTCAATATGCCGTTAATTCCCAATGTTCTTGCCCTGATTTTTTCTCCACGACACCGGGGAACGGTAATGGGCCTTGCCGGAATTATTATCAACTTCGGTCCGGCCGCCGGACCAACCGTTTCTGGAATCGTGGTTGATTATTTCAGTTGGCGAATGTTGTTTATTATTTTAATTCCGATCTGTATTCTCGTTCTGATTGCCACTCAATTATTCGTTAAAAACGTGATCCCATCCAAACCTTCTTCTCTTGATATTCCTTCTGTTTTAACTTCCATGGCTGGCCTGGCAATATTGCTATACAGTCTGGGGCGGGTTGGTGAAACTGGACGGTTAGATTGGCAGACTGTGATTCTCCAGGTAGCCGGAATCGCCATTATGGCTTACTTTGTCAAACGCCAACTCAAACTTGAAAAGCCATTGCTAGAAATGCGGGTCTTCAAAGCACCATCCTTCCGCCTTGGTGCAACGCTCGCTCTCCTTAACACCTCGTCCTTAATGGCGACCGAGCTAATACTGCCGCTCTTTAACCAGAACGTCCTCAAAGTCACGCCAACTATCTCTGGGTTAATGCTAATCCCGAGTGCCCTCGTGATGATGGTGGTTTCACCAATTGCTGGACGGCTTTATGACCAAATTGGGATTAAGAAGGTCGCCTTCCTCGGTTTTGGAATTGGTCTACTGACGACAATCCCGATGGCTTTTTACTCACCAACTACGAGTATATTTACCGTAACTGCCTTGTATGCATTACGTTGTGGAGGCCTTAACCTGGCATACTCACCAGTTAGCGTCTACGGCTTGAATGCTCTTTCCCAAGAATACGTTGTTTTCGGCAATACTTTGATGGTCAACATGAACCAAATTGCGGATGCCTTTGCTAATGCAATGGCTGCTACCTTGCAATCACTCGGTCAAAAGCACGGCATCGCCCACCAGCTCTCAAGCTCACTAGCAACACTTCAAGGCTTCCACTGGTCTTTCTGGTCCATCGCAGTACTCAATACCATTGCCTTCTGTCTCTTGTTCAAACTCAAGAACCATTCGACAGTGGAATTAAAGTAACTACAACGCCTCATGTACCATCTTAATATGGGGCGTAGTTTTATAAATAAATAGTTCTCCCTCACTGACAAAGCCGACTCGTTTATAAAAGTCTTCAACTTGGACCTGAGCCTCAATTTCAATCTTTCTGCCTGGGAACTCTTGTTGGATTGTTTGCATAATTTTATCCAACAACTGACCGCCAAGCCCTTGACCACGCACCTTATTGCTCGTCACAACCCGGCCAAATGATACCATGTTATCCTTCAAGAAAATTCGCGCATAGGCAACAATCTCTCCCTCATCATCACGGTAAAAAACATGAACAGCATTTTGATCCCGCCCATCAGGATCCTGGTAAATGCGCTGTTGGTCAACCACAAAAATCTGTGCCCGTAACGCAAGAAGTTAATAAAGATCGGTTACCGTTAATTCATTGAATCGTTTAACCTGCCACATGTTTAATCCATCCCTTTCTTGAAAAGTAGCTGATTAATTGTCTTGATACTTTGAAAATATTCTTTCTGCTCCGCGGGCGAAAGATCTTCAATCATCTTCTTAATCAGGTCATTCGATTTCTGATTGATATCTTCAAATACCGCGCGCCCATGTTCAGTCAGTGAAATATTAATCGACCGTGAATCCGTTGGTGACGGTGTCTTTTGTAAGATTCCCTTGTCTGCTAACCGTTTAATTGTCCGGCTGGCATAACTTTTATCCAGATGCAAGGCCCGGGTAACTGCCATCGGGGTATCGAGGTGGTTAACTGCTACTTCGATTAAGATCCGTCCCTCCGGCCAAGTCAGGTCAGTATCGAAAGTCCGTTTATTCAATACTCCTAAAACTTGGGTGTAGTGTCGATTAAATGCCCGGATACTATCAATTTCTTGATCGGCTAACATAGTTTGTCTGCCTCCTTACTGATGCTTTTTCACAAAAAGATTAAAGATAATGTTGTACTGAGCGCCTGCAAGACCAAATAATTCAATCTGCTCTTCAGTCGTCATGGTGTATGGGTATAGGGTTAATAAATGCTTGTTTAGCTCTTCCAAGTATAGATGTGAAAGTCCAGCCCTTTCCAGCCCTAAGACTGCTCGTTGGTCACGCAATAAGTAACGCCACACTTCACGCATGTACTCCTTTTGAAACCGTTCTTTAATTGTCTGGGGATGGTACTGCTGATCAAAGGCAGTTAATTCCTGTTGGATTAAAAAACGGACAAAATCTAATTTATCGGTAAAGTGCCGATAAAAAGTTGATCTTGCCACACCGGCAGTTTTTACCAACTGACTAATCGTAATTTCCTCAAAACTCTTTTGATCTAATAACTGTAATAGTGCTTCCTTTAACGAAGAAAAAATCACTTGTTTCTCTTCAGCTCGTTTTTGCATAGACATTTCCCTCTTCATTGTCCGACTAACATTAATTATCTCTCACTAAAATGATTATAAAGATAATGTTAGAAAGGTGTCTAAAATGAATCAAATAACAATTCAACAAATTTCTGTTAATCAGCAAACATTCACAGTTCGAACAGCTGGACTGGATAATAATGGTGACCTAGTGGTGTTACTCCATGGTTTCCCCGAAAGCTCGTTAATGTGGGAACCATTAATGCTTAAACTAGCGAATCAGGGATACCGGGTAATTGCCCCTAACCAACGCGGCTATTCTGCTGAGGCTAGACCACTGGGTGTTCAAAATTATACGATGAAGTTACTGGCTGCTGATGTTGTTGCGTTAGCCCACTTTTTCGGTTTTCAACAAAAATTTCACCTAGTAGGTCATGACATTGGAGCAGTTGTCGGTTGGACAACGGCAACCCTCTACCCACAACTATTGAAATCCTGGACTGCTCTTTCCGTTCCTAATTGGCCAGCATACATTTGGGCATTAGAAAATGATCCTGTCCAAAAAGAAAAGGGGCATTATGTTCATACCTTCCAGCATAAGCACATTCCAGAACTAATTCTTCGTGCATTTCACTACCGAGTATTAAGGAAACTATGGACCGGGTTCCCACAAGCAACGATTGACACTTACCTAGATCTCTTTTCAGAAAAAGGCGCGTTAACAGCAGTTGTTAACTGGTATCGCGCCCTTCTCCAACTACCGCAAATTAATTACAAACAGATCACTGTACCAACCAAATTTATTTGGGGTAATCAAGATCTTGCAATTGCTAGGAGTGGTGTTGAGCGAAACCGCCAATATATCAGTGGCCCTTATCAATTTGTCGAATTAGACGCTGGTCACTGGTTCATGGAATTCAACCGTGAAGAAATTTGTAAGCAAATCAGTGAACACATAAAAAAATATTCTTAAAAAATAATTGATTTTAGCCACAAATTATTAAATTACCCGGTTTGTAAAATTAAGTTAGAAACATAAAAAAGCCATCTGTGATAGACTTTTGAATAACCACAAACAAAAGCAAAGGATATCACAAATGACCTATCATCATCTTACCACACGCGAACTG
>NZ_JAOVYZ010000083.1 GCF_026413145.1 Limosilactobacillus kribbianus
TAGATAGGATGGAAGTGGAAGTGCAGTGATGCATGGAGCGGACCATTACTAATCGGTCGAGGACTTAACCAAGGAGAGCGGTTAGGTTTATTGAAGGGAATAGATATTGTTTAGTTTTGAGAGTACAAGCTCTCACCCGAAAGGGTAGTGTGGTGATGATGGCTTGAAGGATACACCTGTTCCCATACCGAACACAGCAGTTAAGCTTCAACACGCCGAAAGTAGTTGGGGGATCGCTCCCTGCGAGGATAGGACGTTGCCACGCTAATGCTGACTTAGCTCAGTTGGCAGAGCACCTCACTAGTAATGAGGAGGTCGGAGGTTCGAGCCCTCTAGTCAGCATAAGTTACACTTTATAAGTGTTCAGAAGTCTTCATGTCAGGTTGTTAAAAGCTTGATATGAAGGCTTTTTTGATACTTCTGATATTAAAATGAATTCTTTTTATATTGATCTAAATTACACCTCAGACACAATATCAGACACACTGGACGAGAAGAACAAAAGTTGTGTGTCTGAAAAATTAGAAGGGGCCTCGACACCTGATATATCAGCATTTATAAGCTAATTGTCAGTGTGTCTGGTGTGTTGAAAATCAATATTACGATATGATTGACTGTTGGCTACCTTATCGTCATTTGATAAGGTAGTCATTTTTTGTTTCTTTTTGATGATGCAAAAAGAAATGCTGAAATCCAAACAGAGCAGTCAGTTTGGTCGTTGTTGTTACTTATGGCGAAATCATAAGTAAATCAGATATGAAATCTCAAAAATGACCTTGAATGTCAATCTCGAGGTACTCATTTTTGAATGTAATATCTGATCGCTCGACAGGGTGCAGGGAAGCCTCGCAGGCTCCTCGCCAAGCTATAATTCGTATTACAAACTTGTTTGATATTACGAATTTAATTACTTGCAAGTTCGTTTGTTCTTGTATTATAATATAGTTGAATAATTGGTCTAGACCAATACAAAAAACAAACGAACCCGACGAAATGAGGAATTTAGTCAGTCGTTGTCACGAGCACGTGAAGACTGAAAATTTCTTTTGCCGTCAGGCAAACTGAGGAGGTCAAGAACGAATGAAGCCATTGAAAAATAAATTGATTCAAACTCGCCTAAGTGAAGATGAACTTGCGGATTTTGAAGCAGTGAAGCATGAGCTAGAAATTGCTGGAAGTTCCAAGGCGATGCGGCAGATGATTCGAGATGAGAAGCTATTAATGCAAGCTAAGAATAACTGGCAAAAGGGCAAGTATGACGCGGTAACGATTTTAGTTCAGCAACTGAATGATCAAGGGCGGTTGCCATTAGTCGAAGCGTTATACGGCTTGACAAATACTAGTACATCAACCGAATTGAACCTTGTACGGGATCAATATACTGACATTCAACAGCAACTCGAATCAATCATGTATGCCGTGACCAAGAGTGGAAATAATCTGAATCAAATTGCCCATGTATTAAATGCCGCTAAGCAACAGGCAGAACAAGAAGATGATGACTTAGCTGACGATGATTTGTGGCAGTGGGTCGCTAAGCAGTTGGTTGAAAATAGCCAAATTTTGACTGACCTGCGATTAGAAATTAATAACCTTAAACATGATACTAGACGTGACAAACAGGAGGGCGGTGGTGAAGTTGTCAGTCCTGGAAACACACTCGTGTCGTAGTAGCTATAGAAGATTACAATACCTATTTCAGGAGCCACCACATAGCTACCGGAAGACATCACGAAGGGTACTTGCCTGCACTGGATTTAATATAAAGCTACTACATGATCCGGATGGCAATATTTCAACGACCCAAAATGGTGGATACCTAGAAAAGCAATTCAAGGATAACTTAAAGAAAGCTCACAATCCCAAACGAACCTACCAAGCACAAACATTGATTGTCTCATTTTCACCTGACGAGTTTGATACGAAAGACCTTAACCTACAAGCCAAACAAGCCTTAACGCTAGTCCAACACTTTGTCCACCAACATTTTTCTGACGCCCAATCCGTAATTGCAGTTCAGGCGGATGGTCAGGGCGGCAAGCTTCATGCTCATGTTGTTTTCAATACAGTCAAGCCAAATGGCAAAACCATTTCTACCAGCCGCTTTAACATACATCAACTACGAACCAACTTTGACCATGAAATGAGTCAGAACTACCAACGAGTAACTTGTCATAGTTGGACCAACCCCATACATAACCAACAAAAGCGGCAAGACGCTAACAATTTAACCACACGATCTGAATGGCAACAGAACTTAAAACAGATCATCACCCAAGTTAAGAGCGAAGTAGCTTCACTTAAAGCCTTTATTCAGCGATTAGGCGAACAAGGAATAACTGTGACTGACCGTAAAAAGAAAACGTCTTGGACCTACCATCAAATGGTCGATGGTAAAGAGTACAAAGTCCGAGATTTTTATCAACGGGTGAATAAGCAAACCGGTGAAGTACTGTCTACTCGTGGCCTGGGCCAGGAATTTACGAAGAGTTATTTAACAAGTTACTTTAAACAGAAAGAAAATGAAGAGGAGGAAGATACCAATGACAGAAAAGAAAACGACAGACTCGAAAAAGTCCGAACAATGGCAAGAGATGCTAAGATTAGGATTGCTAGACAACAACGCCTCAATCAGCTCAACCGACAGCGAAGTGAATCCGCTCAAGCTCGGGAGCAGAAACAAAGATCTATCAAAGAAGCTCGACTATCTGATCGACGAGACAGCAAAGCAAAACGACGTCAATCAAGTGTCGAAGAACGTCGACAACTTGAGCAACAAGCTCGACGAAAAAGGGCAGAAACTCAAAGATCAGCTGACGGACCAGAACTCTAAAGTCGTGAAGGCAGTGGCAGACGCCCGGGCGATTGGGTATGCTGATGGTATAGTTGACCGGGTTGACGCAATAGATCAGAAAATGCAAGGCTTAGAGGCTGACATTAACTTGCGAGAACAAAACTTGGACCAAAAAACTCAAGAATGTGTTGCTAAAGTGGCAGACCTTAACCAAGTTGGAAAGTACCTGGAACGATATACACAAGTCGTTAATAATCGCTTAGTGCCAACAATGCGTAATTTGATTTTGGCAATGAAAAATGGCATCACGCACCATACGGAAGACGTGGCTAAAGATGTTTATGAGCAGTTTAAGATGGATACTAATTTAACAGTTCAAGAGGTTATCAAACAAGCTGTAAGTCAGAATTTTGACAAAGAACGCAAAAAGACTGAGGGAGCGAGTGCCAGTGCCAAACTTAGTGCTAAAGCAAGTCAACAAGCAGTAAGGCAAGTCTCAGCAATGCTTAACGAGTTTATAAAATTTTTAGTTCTGTTTGGTATTGAGCTTGTTATCTTAGGGGCAATCATAGCAATAACCCCCGGCTGGCCAAAATTGTTAGCAGCACCAATTGGGTTGCTGTTAGGCGGCGTTATTGATTGGAAGATTTATAAGAACGGGGGCTGGGGCTAATGTCTTTCGATGTTGAGGTAATGAGTGACCAACAATTGGATGAATTGCTCTTAAAGCCAAAGAAGATTCCAACTTGGCGACTTGTCAATACGCAAAGTGAACGCGAGAAGAAGCGTATTCGGCAAATGGAACGGCATAATAAGCAATTGGAAGCTGCTAGGTTGTATCAAAAGAAGAAGCAACGAGCACGATTATTGGCGACTAAACGTAAACAGGAAATGCAACGGCAAGAGCATCAAGAACGAATGAAACATAAGAAAAAGCCGTCAAATGAAAAGGATGACGGCTTGGAATTATAGTCATATAAACAGAAAGGCCGCCCAGCCTGCGAAGGCCAGACGGTCGCCAAAGTTGCTAACTCATGCTATAATATAGCTGTACTAAAGAAATATTATATTCAATAGTTGGGCTGATAAGTTTAGCAAGAGCGCTTCTATTCTGGTGTACTGCAATACACCACCAGCCAAGCGCAACAGAGTACACCCTCAAGGGGATCAGCTCCTAAGTTGACATCTTGTGCATTGGTGGTCGCCAGTGCACATTTTTTATTTTACCATGATTTAACAACTGGTGTTGTATCCGATTTTTTACGCAGGATTTAATTATTGCGTAGTTTGCGTTTTAATAAAAAGTCTCGTCAGTGGGGAATTATCTATGTGGCAGATTGCAAGAAATAACTTGAACGAATTTAATGACGTAAATTAAGCAGGAAGATCTCGATTGGTGTGCGCCAGTTAAGACATTTAAGTGGCCGGGAATTCAGATACCAATTGATTTGAA
>NZ_JAOVYZ010000084.1 GCF_026413145.1 Limosilactobacillus kribbianus
TCATCAAACATTTACCACAAGTCGTTGCTAAACAGCTCCAGGCAGTCTAAAATTCACTAATTTGAATAGCCAGTTCCTTGATATAACAAGTGATTAAGCTCCTTTCCTGCTTTCAAGTTTTAGATAATGTTTTGAGACTCTGCCCACATTTGACTTTCAGCAATCCACATTGCTGTTCTAGCAACACTTACGGCAAAATCATTAATTTCAATACCATAAAAATTTTGAATCTTAATCTTTACTTTTATATCTGCATCAAGATTTAATGTGGAATTACTACCGACAATAATTTTAAGTCCCGGTCACTTACTGCATCCAGAGAATTCGCATAGGGCGCCTTAAAGCCTAATAAGTCGGCCGTCATCTGCCGATCAATCGGGAAGGTCGTCCCGGCTAGTGCCGCCGCGCCAAGGGGCGACAGGTCAGTATGCTGCTGGTTAAACTGGAACCGTTCAACGTCCCGCTGGAACATCTGGAAGTAGGCCATCAGGTAGTGGCCATAAGAAATCGGCTGAGCGTGTTGCATGTGGGTGTAGCCCGGCATGATTGTTTCCACGTTTTCACTCGCCAACCGCACTAAGGCTTGCTGGAGTTCCTTAATCGCTGCTACTACTTTGGGAAGCCGCTCTTTAATGTAGAGGTGGAAGTCCGTCGCTACCTGGTCATTCCGGCTCCGCCCAGTATGTAGTTTTCCCGCTACTGGACCAATCTTTTCCGTTAATAGCGCCTCGATATTCATGTGGATATCCTCATTGGCAACGGTAAAGTGGAGGCCATGATCAGCCAGCTCGGTTTTCAATTCCTCAAGTCCCTTAATGATTTGGTCGGCATCGGTTGCCGATAAAATGTTAGTTGCCTTCAGCATCTTAACGTGAGCCAAGGAGCCCATGATATCTTCCTTGGCCATCTCCTGGTCAAAGGAAATCGAAGCACCAAATTCATCGACTAACTCACTAGCGGCCTTTTCAAACCGGCCACCCCACATTTTCTTAATGGGCATTCGTTGGTTCTCCCTTCTTTACTTGCGCCTTGGCCTGGACTTGGGCATAAACTTTGTCAGGCAGTTCCCACAGTTTGATGAAGCCGGTTGCCGCCTCCTGGTCAAATTCATCAGCTGCGGTGTAAGTTGCTAAATTCTTGTCATAAAGTGAATTTGGTGACTTCCGTCCTTCACAAATAACATTACCCTTAAAGAGCTTGACCCGGACAACACCGTTAACGACCTTTTGGGTTTCATTCAAGAAGGCCACCAGTGCCTTCATCAGTGGTGAGTACCAGAGACCGTTGTAAATTAGCTCATCCATCTTTAGCTCAATTGTTGGCTTAAAGTGGGCAACTTCCCGTTCTTGGGTGAGGTCTTCCATATCCTTGTGGGCAGCCAGCAAAACAGTGGCGGCTGGGCACTCATAAATTTCCTGGGACTTAATCCCAACCAGCCGGTTTTCAACATGGTCAATCCGACCAATTCCGTTTTCACCAGCGACCTGGTCTAATTTCATGATTAGCTGGTCTAACGGTAGTTCTTCACCATCGAGGGCTACCGGAACCTCTTCTTTGAAACTGATTTCCATTACCGTTGGCTTATCTGGTGTCTCTTCAATTGGGGTCGTCCGTTCATAGGCATCTTCTGGTGCCGCTGCCCATGGGTCTTCCAGGATTCCACATTCATTTGCCCGTCCCCAGAGGTTCTGGTCAATTGAATACGGACTAGCCTTGGTAATCGGTACCGGGATTCCATGGTCCTTGGCGTACTGGATTTCTTCTTCCCGTGACCAGTGCTAATCCCGGATTGGGTCTTCAATCTTCATTTCCGGCGCAAGGGCGTGGATCCCCGCTTCAAACCGGACCTGGTCATTTCCCTTCCCGGTACAACCGTGGGCGATGGCCGTTGCACCATATTGTTGGGCAACACCAACCAGCTTTTGGACGATTAATGGCCGGGAGAGTGCTGAAACCAATGGGTATTTCTGCTCATACATTGCATGGGCTTGCAGGGCCGGAAGGACAAATTGTTCCGCGAAGTCGCGCTTGGCATCAATAACTACCGACTTCCAGGCACCAATCGCCGTTGCCTTCTGTTGGATAGCAGCGAGGTCCAAGCCCTCACCAACGTCGATACAGCAGGCGATTACGTCGTAACCCTTATTCATTAACCACGCAATTGCTACTGAGGTATCCAAGCCACCTGAATAAGCTAATACAATTTTCTCCTTTGCCATAAGATCGTCTCCATTCATATTTTTGTATATTTATTAATTGAAATTAATATGCAACTTTTATGAGCTAAAAGCAAGGATTATTTTATTTTTATTCATATTTCTGCATATAAAACTCTAAAAAAAGCAGCGATAACACTGTCGTCTCGGCAAGTTATCGCTACTTGGTCAGTTTTAATTTTGCATATTAATTGATTGGTGGCTAGCAATCGGGAAGCGGTGTAGCTGTTGCCCTTCCATATCTTCCGCGTGCATTTTAACCGCGTTAATCTGGTTATTATCATAGGTGGTGTAATAGAAGGTCCCCGTCGTCAGGTTAACCCCATCTGAATAAATAGTATATTCAAACTGGTCCTTGCCCACCTCATCGAGGCCCTTTTGTTGTTCCACCGCGTGTAGGCAGTGGAAGTAATTTGTAACGTTTGCTACCTCAGTTTCGCCAGCAGGTGCATGTTGGAGTGTGAAGACTTCTTTGACGAACCGGCTTTCAGAATCCATTCCCCCTGGCAGGAAATGTGAACCGGCACCCCGACTATAACTAGCAAGTGCCGTTTGGGGCGCCAAAGCATTAGCCGGGTTTGCCGGTGAAACACTCTGGTAGTTAGCCAAATTGGTCAATTGGTCAGGGAATTCTGGATTATTCGTTAAAACATTAACGGGATTATCATAAACATGTAGTCCAGAAGCAGTTGACTCCACCGTGATTGCTGCACCGCTCTTATCAGCGATAAGCCAGTGTAAGGGGGATAACTGCAACTGGTCAGAGAAGTTAATGTTGACTAAATTAAGGCTTTTAAGCAGTTCCTTAGCTTCGGCAACGTTCTTGCATTGGCCCAAGATATAGGGGATGAATTCAAATGGTGATACATTATCCTTCCCTTCTTCCACGGGGAAAAAGTGGGCCGGGCCATCAAAGTTTAGGCCAGCCATCCCTAGGCCTTCTTCATTGGCACCGTCAAAATATAGTGGATAGTTATCCTGCACTAGCGCCATCCCAGTAATAGCATAGTGGTGGTCTAAGCGTGGCATCTTACGAAAGTTTAGCGGATAGTCACGTGGTGTAATGACCACCTGTTGACCAAACGAAATCTCTAAATCAAGGTTACGGCCAAAGTAATGGTCGCCAGCAGTATATAAAATCGATGTACACATCGTACGGCACTTCCTTATGTAATCAGTTCGTCCTTATTCTAAAACTTTAAACCCTAAATTTCAAGAATAAGTTAGCCACCCAGTTGGTGGTAAATAAAAAACGCCATTCGGCGTGACATCAGGTATCATATTAAGTGAACCAAACCTATATGAAAGGATGTCCGTCAAATGACGCACTTAAATGATACCATGTCTACTATTTTATTGACTACTCATAAAAAGAATGCTCATCTTACTAAAGAAGAACGTGTGATGATTGCGACTTTAAAGTCGCAAGGACTTTCCAATCGCGCAATTGGTCGCCAATTAGGAGTTAATCATCAAACAATTAATAACGAGCTCAACCGTGGTACGGTCCGCCAACTTCGTCGTCAAAAATCTAATGGTAAGATTTACGAATATTCTTACTACATCTATAGTTATGAAGCTGGTCAGGCCACATATCTTGAA
>NZ_JAOVYZ010000085.1 GCF_026413145.1 Limosilactobacillus kribbianus
TTGATTCTCGACGCTTAGCTTTTAAAACACCTTGGTACCAAGGCTTATTTAAGTGCGTCAAAAATCTGGTCAAAACAAGTTTGTCAGTGATAATTTTATCTTGACTTATTACCACATGACTTGTATTTTAATTGGATTTTAATATAACATACTGGGCCGGATTTTCAAACCCCAATCAGGAAGTCGTGCCACTTTTTGCTTGTATTTTGCGAGACAACTTGTATCCTTTATTTGGAGCTGTGAAAGGAAATCAATAAAGGAGCATTTTGATCATGGATAAGCGCAAAAAACAGGTTAAGGAACGCCTCCTGCAGGCACTGCGGACCATTACTACCAACAAAAGCCTCGGTCATGTGACCGTCACCGACCTCGTTACGGAGTCCGGGGTCGCCCGGGCCAGCTTTTACCGAAATTTCAAGGGAATTGCCGACCTCATCGACTACGGTGTTAACCAGCTCCGGGAAGAATATTGGAAGAACGCGCCCCAAAATAAGGGCAGCTTTGTGGAACCGGCAATGTTGGAATACACCTTCTCCTTTTACTACCAAAATCGAAACTTGATTCTCTCCTTTCATCACGCCGGCACCTCAACCACGGTTTTAGAAATCATCACCGAAAGCATGGCCCTTTCCTACGGCACGATGCCCGCTAACTCCATTCTGCGCTACCGGCTCTACTACTATGCCGGGGCGCTCGACAACATGATGATCCACTGGCTGGAGAGCGGCGCCAAGGAATCACCGCACGAAATGGCCCTGGCCTTCCTGCAGTTTGCTAATTTCACTCCAGAAAGCGAGACAAAATAGCAATCCGTGTATCATAAGTTGGCTTGTTTCCACCACCTTTCTGCCATATCATGCACTTGTAAGCGCTTATGTGATTAATTTAACAGACAGAAAGGAAGATCATTATGGGTCAATTAGATGGAAAGGTTGCTATTATTACTGGTGCCGCCAGTGGATTCGGGTTAGCAGACGCCAAGGCCTTTGTTAAGGAAGGGGCCAAGGTTGTAATGACGGATCTCAATGAAGAAGAAGGCCAAAAGCAGGCCACGGCCCTTGGCGACAATGCCATTTTTGTCAAGCAGGACGTTTCAAAGGAAGAGGAATGGCAGAAAGTGTTTGACAAGGCCAAGGAGACTTTTGGTCCGGTGAATGCAATGGTTAACAACGCCGGGATTCTGGTCTTTGACAATGCTGAAACCGTGACGCTGGACGACCTTCACAAGACCCTTTCGGTCAACCTCGACGGTGTCGTTCTCGGTGAAAAGTACGGGATCATCAACATGAAGAAGACCGGTGGCTCAATTGTCAACATGAGCTCCATCGCCGGCATCATCGGGGTGCCAAAGGTCTTCTCCTACGCTGCCTCTAAGGGGGCCGTTCGGGTAATTACCAAGGCGGCGGCCCTGCACTGCTGCAACAACCACTACCCGATCCGGATCAACTCAATTCACCCCGGATACGCACATACGCCAATGATTGACATTTATCCAGACATGCGGAGTTCCGCCATTGAGGCCCAGCACCCAATGGGCCGCTTAGCTCGTCCGGAGGAAATTGCCAACCTCGCCGTCTTCCTTGCTTCGGACAAGTCCTCATTCAGCACCGGCTCAGAGTTCCTTGTTGATGGTGGATACACTGCACAATAAAAGTTAAATTTGGGATCGCCTTCTTACTGACATGCTCCCCTGCGCGTAGATACGAAATCAATCTATACGCGGGGGAGTTTTCATTTCTGGCCGTGCCAGTAAGCAAAAGCAAACAGCCCCATTCTGGATCAAAATCCAAAATGGGGCTGTTGTTGTCTAATTAAGTTTGATATCCAGCGAGTCCAGCAGGCTCATCGCGTCCGGATAGGTGAAACTGGCCTTCTGCAGCTGATTGGTATGGAGGTCAATGAAATAACCGTGGGCATCACTGAAGTCGGCGCGCTTGAGATTGTTGTTCAAAAACTGGGTATCCACCAGTTCGCAGCCGACAAAGGACGCCCCGTTCAGGTCACACTCTTCAAAATTAGAGTTGAGAATCTCGTTACCAGCAAAGCTGAAGTGCGGCAGGTCCAGGCCGATAAAATTGTTGTACTTCAGGAGGCTGTTGGTGAGCCGGTCGATCACCAACGAGTACTTGTTGATCACCAGGTCCGCCCAGCTGATGCCAATCAGGTTGCAATCGCTGATCCGCAGGTTGCGGGCCGCCGAGAAAGTCAGAACCGGATTGACAATTGTACAATGGTCGAAGCTGCATTCCATGAAGCGCACGTTCTGTAGCTGGGCACCCTCGATTTGACAGTTGCTAAACTGGCAGTCGATGAAGTCGGTGTCCGTAAGCTCCAGTTCGCTCTCCGTGAGATCGGTGAAGGTTTGGTCTTCGTAGGTTTTCATTTTCTTCGCTCCTAATTGATTAGTCGCTTTTTATCTTATCAGATGTCATCCGGTGGGAACAAGCGTTCTGAAACCGAAAAAGCCATTTATTCAACCGTTTAGCCCTTCTGAATAACCGATTAGCTGCCAAAACAATTAATCGTAACAGGTTTTGCTATACTCAAAGTGGCGATTAGTATAGAAAGGAGGAAGAACATGAAAATCAACTTTCACATTGACCCGGAACTCAAGACCGAACACATCGATCTCTGGCTTCATAAGATAACCCCAGAAATCGATCGACTAATTCAACAAATTGGAGCTGCCAATCAGACCCTCTGGTGCCACGTCGACGCACAAATTATCCCGGTGAGCTATCAGGACATCTTCTGTCTGGAAGCAGCGGACCGGGGGATCAATGTCTTCACCGCCGACCAGCAATTATTCTATCATGACCGGCTCTCGCGACTGAAAGAGGAGCTGCCGAACGATTTTATCACCGCTTCCCGAAGCGCGATTTTCAACTTTGCCGCAATCGGGGTCTTATTTGGCCCGATAATTTCACTCGCTTTTAACTACGTTTACGGGGCTTCCTCATATTACCCTTCCGCCCCCAGCTTTGTCGGTCATTTCGAGCATGTTCTCAACGCCGTCTCCATCTCGGCCCTCCTCTGGGCAACTATCGGCGAACTCTTTGGCTTTGGCAGTTTCATCTTTTCGATTGAACGGTGGTCACTGCGCAAGCGGACGGTCATCAACTTTGTAACCTATTACCTTGGCCTGAGCGTTTTAGCGATTCTCGCTGGCTGGTTTCCGCTCAACGGCGCGAACTTTGCCGTCTTCACCCTGATCTTTGTCGCAATTTACGTCACAATCTGGCTATATAGCTCTTACCGGGCACACAAAGAGATCCATGTGATTAACCAAAAAATCAAAAAGAAATAGCAAGATGGTGGAAAAATAAATTGCTGAACTATTTCAAGCTATATTGACGGATAGCGTCGTATTCGGCACCGTGAGCCTGCTTTTCATTCCGCATGTCAATATCGTTTTGCAGACGCAGAAAATACAAATCCGACACGCCAAAGAAACGACCAAGGCGGATTGATGTATCAACGCTAACCCGCCGCCGGTCATGCAAAAGATCCTGGATCCGTGACACGGGAACATTGATTTCTTTAGCCACTTCATAAGCAGAAAGATGGAGCGGCTTGATAAATTCTTCATTCAGGATCTCGCTAATTTTCGGGGTTGCTATTTTAGCCATTGTCTTTCCTCCAATCAATCTATTTCTTTTGCCGATTTAATAACCCGAAATGTCAAATTAAGTTAGAAAAAAGCTAGTTGCTCATCGGTGACGTGCTTCATGAATACTTCAAGTGGTGTGCGGTAGTTCAATGACTTGCGAGGAATGTTATTCCGACGATGCAT
>NZ_JAOVYZ010000086.1 GCF_026413145.1 Limosilactobacillus kribbianus
AGTTCGCGTGTGGTAAGATGATGATAGGTCATTTGTGATATCCTTTGCTTTTGTTTGTGGTTATTCAAAAGTCTATCACAGATGGCTTTTTTATGTTTCTAACTTAATTTTACAAACCGGGATCATTAAGTTTAGCGGCATCATAGTTAGCAGCTATGGATTCTTGGCTAACCTTAACAGGGATAGAACCTATTTGTTTTCGCATATAGTTGATAATTTGGGCGGCAAAAATGGCAGCTACTTTGGCACTTTCCCCAGTAATGTGTCCATGTCCGTCAGTTTCAACCTTGGTGTTGTAATCAGAATAATCTGTATCAACCCATTCGGGAATATTGTAAGTATAATTATAAACTTTCTTAGCTTTGTCAATATACACCGGCGTTAGCTTAATTTTAGGATAAGGTGTGACCAATATTTGTTTTTGAACCTGATCACTTGAATGCGGATCATCTGCATACCCACCACGCTCAGTCCAATAAATTAAGTAGCCATTCACTGGCGTTTCCATTTCCTTAGTTTCAGGATTGTAACGTCTTTCCTTACTCAAATCACTTTGGCCAGTATATTTACCATCAGTTGCAAAAGTGAACTGTTTGCCATTAATAGTCTGTGTTCCCGTATACATCCAAGCATCAACTGGATCTAGATAGTACCAACAGCCATTAATTTTCTGGATACCAAGCAGTGCCCAGCAATTTTCTGGGTCAAAATAATACCAGTGGTTATTAATCTTCTGCCAACCAGTGTCAGCCCAAGCATTAGTAGGATCAAAGTAGTACCACTTGCCATCAATAAGCTGCCAGCCCGAATCAGCCCAAGCATTATTTGAATCGAAATAGTACCAACGACCATTGATCTTTTGCCAGTTTTCCAGTGCCCAGGCATTATTACTATCAAAATAATACCAGCGTCCGTTAATTCTTTGCCAGTTAGTTACTGCCCAAGCATTTGTCGGATCAAAATAATACCAATGACTATTGATCTTTTGCCAACCAGTATCAGCCCAGGCATTATCATTATCAAAGTAGTACCAACGGCCATTCAGATTCTGCCACCCTGTAACAGCAGGATGGGCCAAAAAAGAATCGGGATCAAAATAATACCAACGACCATTGATCTTTTGCCAATCAGAAGCTAATATTCCATCTGACTTTGCATACCGCCAGCTGCTATATCTAAACCATGTATTTGTTAAATAGTGTCCATCACCATTGAAACAATACATGTCCGTATTATTAGGAGCATAGTAAATCCCATTAGCAGCCATATACCCATCATTAGTAAAAAGATACCAATTGCCATTAATCCATTGCCACTGATTACGAAGATACGTTCCATTATTCCGATAGTACGACCATCCATACTGATCCTGGTTCCACCCAGGATGTGCCGCTTTAGCAGTTGAAACCGTTAGATCATCTTGAGGTGCCTGCTGTTCCTCCTCGTTAGTCGCTTGATTATCAACTAACTCATCTTTTTGCTCTGAATTTACCACATCAGTTGGATTTTGTTCCATAGATTGCTCAGCTTGAATATTGGCATTTGTTTCCTGATTGGTTGGTGTGCTATCAGCGTATCCCGTTGCACTTGTGGTGCCAAGAGCAATTCCGGCTAATATGCTTAAAGGTATTATTAATTCTTTCCTTAGTCGCATTTTCAAATCTCCCCCAAATTTCTTTACAATCTTAATTATAATCATTCAAGGCATGAATTCATTTCTCAAAACGATTTTCTGATTTTTGGCTGAAGAGAATTTCATAACCCGGGTAATAATGAAAAAAGCCACCGACAATGGTGAACTTTTTTGTCTTCCAAATTAATTATTGCATCTGACCATCGTTATTAAAGGTGTAGGTCTTCCCGTCAATGGTATGTGTTCCGGTGACCATCCAGGTATTCGTTGAGTCAAAGTAGTACCAGTGACCATTGATCCACTGCCAACCAGTCAGTGCCCAAGCATTGTTGGCATCAAAGTAGTACCAGTGACCATTGATCTTCTGCCAGCCAGTCAGTGCCCAAGCATTGTTGGCATCAAAGTAGTACCAGCTGCCATTGATCTTCTGCCAACCAGTATCTGCCCAAGCATTGTTGGCATCAAAGTAGTACCAATTGCCATTGATCTTTTGCCAGCCGGTCAGTGCCCAAGCATTGTTGGTATCAAAGCAGTACCAGTGACCATTGATCTTCTGCCAACCAGTCAGCGCCCAAGCGTTGTTGGTATCAAAGTAGTACCAGCTGCCATTGATCTTTTGCCAACCAGTCATTGCTGCTGGCGCCTCACCAATGGTCATCCCATATTCGATCTCACTGCTGCCCTGATTGAAGTAGTACCAGTGGCCGTTAATCCTCTGCCAGCCAGTTACTAAAATTCCATTGTTATTAGCATAAGACCAGGAACCATTTTGATTGACCCAGTGATTGGTCTGATAGCGACCCTTTGAATCAAATGAGTACCAGTTCCCATGGTTATCCCCATAAACGCCATTAGAAGCCATATATGGGCCACCCTTGCCAGGGGCAAAGTAGTACCACTGACCACTAATCTGCTGCCAGCCATAGGCTAATTTACCATTAGCGTTTGCGTATTGCCAACCGCCAAGATTATTCCAAATCCAACCATTTGTCCGGTAGGTTCCATCGTTGTTGAAGTAGTAATAGTTACTGAACAGCTCCGTCCCCGTTGCATCCGTACTCGCGGTCGAGTAGGCACCATCGGCTTCCATGTAGCCACCGCTAAAGAAGTACCACTGGCCATTGATCTTTTGCCAGCCATCACTTACCGGGTTACCATTCTGCAAATATTGCCAGTAGCCACTGTCATCCTGGACCCAACCGTTAGAAGAAGCCTTTGGCGTAGAAACCGTCACATTGTTCTGCACCGCAACCTGCTGATCAGTAGTCGGTGCAACCGTCTCAGTATTCGTAGTAGCCGTCTGGTTAGCATTGCTGTCAGTAGTTGTCGCAGTCGTTGCAACGCTTGACGTCGTCTTTTCCATAGCAACAGTCTGACTAGTGTTGGCAGTTGCCGCGCCGTTATCATCAGCATGTGCACTAGTAACACCGGCAGAACCCAGCGTAATCCCAGCTAGGACACTTAATGATACCAGCAGTCCCTTGTGTAATCGCATTATCAAATTCCTCCCTATAAACTTAATATTACAATTATAAGGGCAGATTGTAAAATTTAAGTTGAACATTTAAGTGGACAGAAAAACCCATCAAGGTCTTTAATGGTGTTACCGTACAATCCATTAGAAAGAAGGACCTTGATGAGCACCACTATTTTATCATT
>NZ_JAOVYZ010000087.1 GCF_026413145.1 Limosilactobacillus kribbianus
CAAATCAATTGGTATCTGAATTCCCGGCCACTTAAATGTCTTAACTGGCGCACACCAATCGAGATCTTCCTGCTTAATTTACGTCATTAAATTCGTTCAAGTTATTTCTTGCAATCTGCCTTACTCAAAATTTTGGATCCGTTGACGAACTAGGATGGCGGCAACGAGGCAGACGAGCAGCTCCGTCACCGGCATCGCGGCCCAGACCCCGTTGATTCCGAAAATTGCGGCCAGGATGAAGATCGCTGGCAAGAGAATCAAATATCCCCGCAGAAGCGAGAGGGTGAAGGAGGCCCGGGCGGCGTTGATCGCCGTCAGGAAGAGAATGAACAAGAGATTGAGGGCGCTGAAAAAGGCGCTGGTGAAGTAGATCGGCAGGCCGACGCTGGCGTAGTGGACCAGCTGGCTGGACTGGGAGGTGTTGAAGACCTCAATGATCGGCAGCTTGAAGATGATCAGGATCAGGAAGCTGACAGTTGCCAGGATCAAGGTGATGACCATCCCCGTCTTGAGGGCGGCAGTGACGCTAGTAAAGTGCTTCTCCCCGTATTCCCGGCTGGCGATCGGCTGAACGCCGAGCGCGACCCCGTTGGCCAGGGCCAGGACGACGATGGCGATGTTGGAGATCACCCCGTAGGCCGCCACGGCGTAGTTGTCCGCCAGCTGGAGCAGGACGTGGTTGAAGAAGTAGATGCTGACCCCGGTGCTGAGCTCGTTCAAGGCCGCTGCGATCCCGAGCTTGGCGGCCCGGCCGATCGTCTTTAACTGCGGCCGGCACCAGTGGAGCTGGAGTTGTCGCTGGGCAAAGTGGCGGTGGCGACTGAGGACGAGCAGGCTGATGGCCGGTGAGAAAAGCACCGCCAATGCGGCCCCCTCCATCTTCAACCCGCAGCCGAAGATGAAGAACCAGTCGATAAAGATCACCGAGATGGTCTCGGTAAGGGTGGCCTTCATGGTCAGAGTCGGATTGCCGTCGTTACGGACGAAGTTAATCGAGATGTAGTTGCACATGTAAAGCGGGGCGGAGCAGGCACAGATCCGCAGGTAGATGGTGGCCATCTGCCGGGTCTGGTCATTGGCGCCGAGAAAGTTGACGACCGGGGTGACGAAAACATTGATCAAAACGGCGAGGACGATCCCGAGGGCGGCCGCGAAGATGATCAGCTGGCTGTAAAGGTCCTGGACCCGCTCCGGATGCAGGACCTTGTTGAGCGAAAAAATGGTGGCGCCCCCGACCCCGAGCAGGAGCCCGAGACAGTTGAAGACGTTGAAGAGTGGCAGAACTAGGTTGAGGGCGGTCAGCCCCAGCGCCCCGGCCGCAATCGAGATGAAGAGGGTGTCGATCAGCACGTACATCGACATCCCCAGGCTGGCGATGACGTTGCGCAAGACATAGTGACGAACCTCGCCGGCAATTGTTTGTGTTGGCATGCAAAATTCCTCCCTTAGTCTTCCTCCCCCGCACGCGGACGCCTGTCGGAAAACGACTGTTAATTTGTTGCAAAACCCGGCGATCTTGCGACCCTTATTTGCTCTTTATCTTATCAATATTTAGCCGACTTTGCATGTTAAATAATGATTCCGTTGCAATGGTCGACCTCGTGCTGGACGATCTCGGCGGCTAGGCCACTGAGGGTTAGGGATTGTTTTTGCCAGTTTTGGTTGAAGAACTGGACGGTAATCTGGTCAAAGCGTTGGGTTGGCCGTTCGCCGGACAGTGAAAGGCAACCCTCCTTGGTCTGGTAAGGCCGGGCCTTGGCCGTGATCTGCGGGTTGAACATCACGACCGGCAGGGGCCCCAGCTGGGCGATGATGACGCGCTTGCCTTCGCCGATCATGTTGGCGGCCATCCCGATGCAGTGGTCCTGGTGGGCGCGCAGGGTGTCCATCAGGTCCCGACCGATTGAAAGGTCCTGCCGACTGGCTGGTGCAGAGGGCTGCTTGAGTTGCTGAACGTCGGTGACAATTGGTTTAATCATATTCATTCCTCCAAAATTTTGGTGATAAAAGAACGGGGCTGAGAGCAATTCCCAGTCCCGTTAACGGATTACTAGTTCTTCTTGTGGTGTTGCTGCTTGCCGGCGTTGCGTTGCCGGTTGCGCTGGGCCATCTGCTGAGCTGAATTTGATTTCTTTTTTAACTGGCTAATGGCGTCGGCTGTCTTAGTGTTTGGCTGTGGGTCAACCGTTGGCACTTTGACCGGGTGCTTCTTGGCTTCGGCAGCGATTTGCTTTCGAATCCGTGGCCGGTAGGCGTTGACCATCAGGGTTTGCAGGATAGCAAAGAGCCCACCGATGAAGAAGTAGAGCCCCAGGCCGGCCGAGGAGGTCAGCGAAATGAAGAAGGTCATGACTGGGCTCATCCAGATGGCCATCTTCATCTGCTTCTTCTGTTCTTCCGGCACCCCGACCAGGCCGAGATAGCTCTGGACGGCGTAGGCGATGAAGGACAGGACGGCAAAGAGAAAACTAGGCTTCCCGAGGGCGATGCCAAAGAAGGTGGCGTGGTAGAGGTCCGGGGAGTAGCGAATCGCGGCGTAGAGGGCGGCGAAGACTGGCAGCTGGATCAGCAGCGGCAGACAGCCAATCCCCCCGGTCAGACTGACGTTGTTGTCCCGGTAGAGGGCCATCATCTGTTGACTGACAGCGGCTTGTTCTTCCGGCGTCTTGGCGGCCTTTTGCTTGGCGGAAAGGGCCTTGATTGCCGGTTGAATTTGGGCCATCTTTTCCTGGGTGATCGTGGACTTCTTCATTTGCGAGAACATCACTGGCAAAAGGATCGTCCGGACGACCACGACGATGACGATGATTGCCCAGCCGTAGTTGTTGCCCAGGTGGCTGGCCAGCCATTCCATCAGGTGCTGCATCGGCTTGGCCATGTAGTCATAGACGAAACCGTACGGCCGGCCGCTCTTCGTGGTGCGGACACAGCCGCTGAGCAAGAAGAGCATGGTGGTCATCAGACCGACCACGGTGAGTCGTTTGTGTTTCATTAAATTAATCCTCCTCGTATTCTATAAATATATCCTTTCGGATTTTGCTACTATACAACTTGTTTTCTGGTCACCGCATGATAACCTCTAATTATCATTGGCTTTGGTCAACTGGTATAGGTTAAATTC
>NZ_JAOVYZ010000088.1 GCF_026413145.1 Limosilactobacillus kribbianus
GAGCTTGTACTTTGAAAACTAAATAATATCTATTTTCTTAATTTATTAACTTAAAACAATAAACCGAGAACACCGCGTTATTTGAGTTTTATTAACGAAATAATCGCTAACTCAATTAATCAAGGTGATCACTTCGTGATCATCAAGGTTAAGTTATGAAGGGCGCATGGTGAATGCCTTGGTACTAGGAGCCGATGAAGGACGGGACAAACACCGATATGCTTCGGGGAGTGGTAAGTACACTTTGATCCGGAGATTTCCGAATGGGGAAACCCAAGCACCTTAGTCGGTGCTTGCTTGACCAGTGAATCTATAGCTGGCAAGCGGTAAACGCAGTGAACTGAAACATCTCAGTAGCTGCAGGAAGAGAAAGAAAATTCGATTCCCTGAGTAGCGGCGAGCGAAAGGGGAAGAGCCCAAACCAGTGAGCTTGCTCACTGGGGTTGTAGGACTGAACATTTGAGTTACCAAAGTGCGACGTAGTCGAAACAGTTGGGAAGCTGTGCCAGAGATGGTGAAAGCCCAGTAGACGAAACGTCACACCCTCAGTTCAGGATCCTGAGTACGGCGGGACACGTGAAACCCCGTCGGAAGCTGCGAGGACCATCTCGCAAGGCTAAATACTACCTAGTGACCGATAGTGAACCAGTACCGTGAGGGAAAGGTGAAAAGCACCCCGGAAGGGGAGTGAAATAGTTCCTGAAACCATGTGCCTACAAGCTGTCGGAGCCCGTTAATGGGTGACGGCGTGCCTCTTGCAGAATGAACCGGCGAGTTATGATTGCATGCAAGGTTAAGGTGGAAAAACCGGAGCCGCAGCGAAAGCGAGTCTTAAATGGGCGTATGAAGTATGTAGTTATAGACCCGAAACCAGGTGACCTACCCATGTCCAGGTTGAAGGTGCGGTAAAGCGCACTGGAGGACCGAACCCGTGTCAGTTGAAAATGGCTGGGATGAGGTGTGGGTAGCGGTGAAATTCCAAACGAACTTGGAGATAGCTGGTTCTCTCCGAAATCTCTTTAGGGGGAGCCTTGAGGTTAAGAATCGTGGAGGTAGAGCTACTGTTTGGACAAGGGGCCCGTCATGGGTTACCAACTTCAGATAAACTCCGAATGCCATTGATTTATCCTCAGGAGTCAGACGATGAGTGATAAGATCCACCGTCGAAAGGGGAACAGCCCAGATCACCAGTTAAGGTCCCTAAATATATGCTAAGTGGAAAAGGATGTGGAGTTGCATAGACAACTAGGATGTTGGCTCAGAAGCAGCCATCATTTAAAGAGTGCGTAATAGCTCACTAGTCGAGTGATCCTGCGCCGAAAATGTACCGGGGCTAAGCATATTACCGAAACTGTGGATGTGCACTAAGTGCACGTGGTAGGAGAGCGTTCTAAGGGCGGCGAAGTCAGACCGTGAGGACTGGTGGAGCGCTTAGAAGTGAGAATGCCGGTATGAGTAGCGAAAGACAGGTGAGAATCCTGTCCACCGAATGACTAAGGTTTCCTGGGGAAGGCTCGTCCTCCCAGGGTAAGTCGGGACCTAAGCCGAGGCCGAAAGGCGTAAGCGATGGATAACAGGTTGAGATTCCTGTACCAGTTAACTGCGTTTGAGCAATGGAGGGACGCAGGAGGCTAAGCGATCCGCACGATTGGAAGAGTGCGGTCAAGCAGTAAGTCAGGAGTTGAGTCAAATGCTTAACTTCGGGTTGACAAGCTGTGATGAGGAGTGAAATTTTAGTAACGAAGTCGTTGATGTCACACTGCCGAGAAAAGCTTCTAGTGAGTAGTTAACTGCCCGTACCGCAAACCGACACAGGTAGTCGAGGAGAGAATCCTAAGGTGAGCGAGAGAACTCTCGTTAAGGAACTCGGCAAAATGACCCCGTAACTTCGGAAGAAGGGGTGCTGGCCGCAAGGCCAGCCGCAGTGAATAGGCCCAGGCGACTGTTTATCAAAAACACAGGTTTCTGCAAAATCGTAAGATGAAGTATAGGGGCTGACGCCTGCCCGGTGCTGGAAGGTTAAAAGGAAGGGTTAGCTTCGGCGAAGCTCTGAATTGAAGCCCCAGTAAACGGCGGCCGTAACTATAACGGTCCTAAGGTAGCGAAATTCCTTGTCGGGTAAGTTCCGACCCGCACGAAAGGCGTAACGATCTGGGCACTGTCTCAACGAGAGACTCGGTGAAATTGAAATCCCTGTGAAGATGCAGGGTACCCGCGACAGGACGGAAAGACCCCATGGAGCTTTACTGTAGCTTGATATTGAGTGTTTGTACTGCTTGTACAGGATAGGTAGGAGCCGTAGAAAGCGGAACGCTAGTTTCGCTGGAGGCGTTGGTGGGATACTACCCTTGCATTATGACCACTCTAACCCGCAGCACTGAACGTGCTGGGAGACAGTGTCAGGTGGGCAGTTTGACTGGGGCGGTCGCCTCCCAAAAGGTAACGGAGGCGCCCAAAGGTTCGCTCAGAATGGTTGGAAATCATTCGCAGAGTGTAAAGGCACAAGCGAGCTTGACTGCGAGACAGACAGGTCGAGCAGGGACGAAAGTCGGGCTTAGTGATCCGGTGGTTCCGCATGGAAGGGCCATCGCTCAACGGATAAAAGCTACCCTGGGGATAACAGGCTTATCTCCCCCAAGAGTCCACATCGACGGGGAGGTTTGGCACCTCGATGTCGGCTCATCGCATCCTGGGGCTGTAGTCGGTCCCAAGGGTTGGGCTGTTCGCCCATTAAAGCGGTACGCGAGCTGGGTTCAGAACGTCGTGAGACAGTTCGGTCCCTATCCGTCGCGGGCGTAGGAAATTTGAGAGGACCTGTCCTTAGTACGAGAGGACCGGGATGGACATACCGCTGGTGTACCAGTTGTTCCGCCAGGAGCATCGCTGGGTAGCTATGTATGGACGAGATAAACGCTGAAAGCATCTAAGTGTGAAACTCGCCTCGAGATGAGATTTCCCATTCCGTTAAGGAAGTAAGACCCCACAGAGATGATGTGGTAGATAGGATGGAAGTGGAAGTGCAGTGATGCATGGAGCGGACCATTACTAATCGGTCGAGGACTTAACCAAG
>NZ_JAOVYZ010000089.1 GCF_026413145.1 Limosilactobacillus kribbianus
ATAAAATAGTGGTGCTCATCAAGGTCCTTCTTTCTAATGGATTGTACGGTAACACCATTAAAGACCTTGATGGGTTTTTCTGTCCACTTAAATGTTCAACTTAAATTTTACAATCTGCCTTTTTAAAAGGACCCGCTGAAATCCATTCCAATGCCTTGCATCGACGGATTAATTCTGCGAGGATAGTCTACGTGACTATTTTGATCGGAGCATAATTATGAACAAGAAAATTTTATCCGGTGCCTTCTGGCTTTCCGCCGGGAGCATCGTTTCCCGAATACTGGGAGTAATCTACCTCATCCCCTGGCTGATGATGATGGGCTCCAGTCAGCACATCGCCACCGCCCAGGCACTCTTCAACAGCGCCTACACCCCCTACGCCCTCTTCATCTCATTGGGCACGGCTGGCTTCCCGTCTGCCATCGCGCGCCGGGTCGCTTACTATAACGGCCGCGAGGAATACGGAAAAAGCCGAGAGCTCTTTCGCTCCGGTGCAATTCTAATGGGGATCTCGGGTCTGATCTGTGGGGCCCTGCTTTTTCTCTTGGCACCGCTGATCGCCCGTAACAGCCCGGTTGTCTCCATTCCAGCCGCGACCCGCGCAATCCGCATGGTGGCCCCAGCACTTGTCTTGATTCCATTAATGAGCGTCATGCGGGGCTGGTTCCAGGGCAACCAGGACCTAAAGCCCTTTGGCGTCTCCCAGGTGATTGAGCAGTTTGTCCGGGTTATCTTCATCCTCGGGGCCAGCTACATTGTCATTTTCACCCTCCACCAGCCCTTTCAACTAGCAGTCCAGCTGAGTGTCTTCGCCGCCTTCATCGGTGCGATCGCCGGTTTCGCCTACCTGGGTGGCTATTATCGGCGTCACCCCTACTGCGCCGACGCACCAGCCGCGCCACTGGATCTCGGGCGGACTACCCATCTGATGGCCCTGACCTTCTATGAATCGGTTCCCTTCCTCTTCGTCGGTTCCGGGATTACCCTTGTTCAACTGGTTGACCAGATTTTCTTCAAGCAAATCATGCGCCAGGCCCACTATTCTGCCAGCGCGATCCAGTACATCTACACGCTCTTCTCCGCCAACCCGGCCAAGATCACGGCAATTGTGATTGCTCTGGCAACCGCAGTCTCCGAAACCAGTCTGCCACTGCTGGCGGCCGAAAAGGATCATCTAGCAAAGGTTCAAAAGCTGATCAGCCAAAACCTGGCCTACCTGCTGCTGGTCCTCTTGCCAATCGTCATCATCCTTGCCGCCCTGGCCTACGAGGTCAACCTGGTCTTCTATACCCGGAGCGTCCTCGGTGGAAATTACCTGCGCTTCAACCTGACCCAGAGCCTGCTGATGGCGCTGGGCGTCAACGGGCTGACGATCCTGCAAGCCCTGCGCTACAGCAAAAAGGCAATGCTGTACATGGGCCTTGGCCTGGTCACCAAGATTGTCCTTCAGTACCCGCTGGTCATGCTAGCCAATGGGCGGGGTGCCATCATGGCTACCAACATCGCCTACATCGTTATCTGCTTGCTGACGTACGGCAAGATCGTTCGTCAATTCAAGATCGGGTTAGTCAAGTACTGGCGCATCGTCGCAGTCAACCTGGTCTTCTTGGCAATCGTTGCCCCGCTCTCGCTTGTCGTCAGTCACTTCTATTTGCCGATGGGGAAGGTCAGTGCCTTCATCTTTGCCGCGGTAGTCGGTCTCATCATGCTCGGCATCTACCTGGTCCTGATTGACCTGACTAGTCTGAGCTATCGTCACTTCGGCCGCTACTTCATTTTAAAACGACATTAAAACAAACGGTGATCACCGGAAAAGTTCGATGATCACCGTTTTCTTATTTTTGGTTTTCTTATTTTTGGCGACTCTTAATGTAAAGACTCAGTGGCCAGGCGAGTGCCCCAATGATTAGTGTCGCAAGAGTTGTCTTCTGATTACGTGCGAGCTTCATTTTGAATCTCCCCCTTGTGGATTATTTACATCTCGTCCTTTTCACTGTCGGCAATAAACTCTTTCATCATTTGCTTGTCCTTCATCAAGATCTTTAAGAGACGATTGTTGGCTTTCGTGGGAACAGCCCCCGCTTCATACAGGGCAACCGTCGATGGACTCCAGCCAAGAACATGGGCCAGTTTGCGCTGACTGAGGTGCCAATTAGCCCGAAAGCTTTTAATTTCTGCTGGTGAAACAACCTTATAACGCTTCCGAAACTTTTCTAAAGCCAGCTGAGCAGCTTGGTCATCGAGCCGTTTATCCGCAATGATTTCATGTGACTGGTCATCAAAACGTGCCGGGGCGGTAATAGTAATTTCGTGGCCACGAATATCATAACTATTTGTATAGTCCGCAATGTATGACATTTTCAATCATCTCCTAGTACAGTGCTTCGTGAAAAGAAATGAAAAGAAATGAATAAGACCTGCGTAAAATCATTAATGAATTTGAACTTAAGATAGTATTTTATACCAAATTCAGTTTCGTAAATCCAAACAAACTCATTTGGAAAATTACGATCCTCTTCTTCCTTCACAAAATCATCTATCGTTAAATTTGCAACAATAACTTTTGCTAAGCCTCTTGTAACAGGCGACGCATGGCGAGCTTTTCTTTTTACTAACTAAAACTTGAAAGCAGGAAAGGAGCTTAATCACTTGTTATATCAAGGAACTGGCTATTCAAATTAGTGAATTTTAGACTGCCTGGAGCTGTTTAGCAACGACTTGTGGTAAATGTTTG
>NZ_JAOVYZ010000009.1 GCF_026413145.1 Limosilactobacillus kribbianus
CTATTTAATTTTAAAAAGCAACGCTGTTTAAAGCAAAGAGTGAGCCTTCATTCACACAAATTGTGTAAATAAAGGCTCACTCTTTTGGTATCCCAAATGTCAATAGCTTAACTTAATGACATTTGAAAGAACTCGCTTGCGAGTTCGTCTTCCCACCCCCGCGAGGCTGGCTAGGCGTCCTGGGCGTTGATTTATCAACGTTCAGGATCCAGCCAGCTACCGCGCTGCAGCATTTATAAGCTATATAACAGCAAAGAGGCTAGGTTAATTCCCAGCCTCTTAGAAAATTCAATTATTTAGCGTCTTCAACACCGGTACCATCGTAGCAGCGTTCCAGGAGTTCCTTCAGCTGACTAACGAGTGGTTCAACCGGGTTGGTCGTCGTACATTGGTCCTCGTAGGCGAGAACGGCCAGGTCGTCGACGACCTTGTTGAACTTCTCCCGGCTAACCCCGTTGTCCTTCAGGCTTAACTTAACACCGCACTGGTGAGCAACCTCAATGAACTTTTGGGCGTAGGCTTCTGCCAGTTCTTCATCGGAGTTGCCTTGCAGGCCAATAAACCGTGCCAGGTCGGCGTAGTCCTTGGTAGCGTGGAAAGTTTCATAGTGTGGCCAAAGGGCGAGCTTTTGTGGCCGCTTGGCATTGAAGCGGATTACCTGTGGCATAGCGATCGCGATCAGCAGACCGTGCGGCAGACCGAAGGCACCACCCATCTTGTGGGCCAGGGAGTGGGTGATTCCAAGGAAGGCCTGACCGAACGCCATCCCGGCCATCGTGGAGAAGTCGTGCATCTTCCGGCGGGCCAGCTTGTCACCGTCAACTGACTTCGGCAGGTATTCCATCGCGCCCTTAACGGTTTGCAGTGACCAACCACGGGTGTAGTCGGTTGCCATGACGGAAACGTAGGATTCAGTGGCGTGGCAGATGACGTCTAAACCCGTGTAGGCCGTGGTCTTGGGTGGAACGGTTTCCACGAACTGGGAGTCAACGATGGCGATGTTTGGCGTCAGTGCGTAGTCGGCCAGTGGGTACTTCACGTGGGTCTTGGAGTCGGTGATGACCGCGAACGGGGTCACTTCGGAACCAGTCCCGGAAGTAGTTGGAATCCCGATCAGCTGGGACTTCACTGGCTTCTTGATCTGGTAAGCACGCTTCCGGATATCAAGGTACTTCTGCATTACACCGTACCAGGAAGTTTCTGGGTGCTCATAGAACATCCACATTGCCTTGGCGGCGTCCATTGGTGAACCACCACCGAGGGCGATGATGGTGTCCGGCTTGAAGTCGTTCATCATTGCGACACCCTTTTCAACGGTGTTCGTTGATGGGTCTTCTTCAACGTCATCGAAGACCAGGTAGGCCGTCCGGTTTTGACGGAGCCGCAGTTGGTCGATCACCCGTTGAACGTAACCACGCTTGCTCATCCCCGGGCCGGTAACGATGAAGGCCCGTTCAATGTTTGGGATATCCCGCAATTCTTTTAGCGAGTTCCGTTGAAAGTATACTTTTGGGGGAATCTTGACCCACTGACGATTTTCCCGCCGTTTCGCGATCACCTTGATGTTTAAGAGATCCCAGTCGGTCACGTTGTGAGAAACAGAGTTACCACCGTAGGAACCGGTTCCCAGGGTCAGGGATGGGGTCATGTTGTTGTAGATGTTACCAATCCCACCGATGCCGGATGGGGAGTTGACGATGATCCGGGAAGCACGCATTTCCAGACCGTACTTGGTGATCAGGTCGTCGTCTAAGGTGTGGATAGCGGCCGTGTGACCTTCACCACCGTAGTGCAGGAGTGCCCGGCAGATGTCAAAGGCGTTCTCACGGGAGCTTGCCCGGTACATGGTCAGCACTGGGGACAGCTTTTCAGCGGAAAGTGGGTACTTGTCACCAACCCCGTCGTATTCGGCGATCAGGACCTTGGTGTTGGCTGGAACGTTCTTCAGACCACACATTTCGGCAATGGCATTGGCGGAACGGCCGGCGATTGGTCCGCGAACCTGATGGCGTTCAGGATCGATGAAGCCGTCGGTAAAGGTCTTGATTTCATTTGGCTTGATGAAGTAGCAGTTCCACTTCTTGAATTCTTCCTTGACTTGGTCGTAGATTTCGTCATCAACAACGACGGAGTTTTCGGAAGCACAGATCATTCCGTTATCGAAGGTCTTGGATAAAACAATGTCGTAGATGGAACGAGCAATGTTAGCGGACTTTTCGATGTAGGCCGGGCCGTTACCAGGACCAACCCCTAATGCCGGGTTACCAGAACTGTAGGCGGCCTTAACCATGGCTGGACCACCAGTTGCCAGGATGGTTGCGGTGTTCGGGTTTTGGATCAGGGCCGTCGTCGCTTCGATGCTGCATTGCGGAATCCATTGAATCATGTTCTTCGGTGCACCGGCTTTTTCAGCGGCTTCCTGAAGGATCTTTGCAGTCTTGATAGAGGACTGGAGAGCCTGTGGGTGGAAGGAGAAGATGATTGTGTTCCGCGTCTTAGCGGAGATGATTGACTTGAAGATCGTCGTGGAGGTTGGGTTGGTAACGGGAACGATTCCGGCGATTACCCCCAGCGGGTCGGCGATGGTGACGGTTTGGTCTTCGTCGTTGTCTTCAATGATGCCGACGGTCTTGTCGTGGCGAATGTTGTTCCAGATGTATTCACTGGCGTAGATGTTCTTGATAGCCTTGTCTTCGGCGATCCCACGACCAGTTTCCTTAGCGGCATCCACGGCCAGGTCCATGTGGTGTTCTTCGGCAGCCAGGGCCATCGCTTGACAGATGTTGTCAACTTGTTCTTGTGAATAGTAACGCAATTTTTCAAAGGCGGCCAGACTCTTTTGCATCAGGTCGTCAATCATTGTTTGAGCTTGTTGTTGCTTACTTTCTTTTGCTTCAGTAGTTTGCTTTTTTGCTGTCGCCATAACAAAGTGCTCCTTTAAGTCAATATAGTTTGTTACGCTTTGAACATGGTCCATAATAATATAGGCCATTTAGAAAAGCAAGGGTCTTGTTATTCATTGAGCAATGGTTGAATTGATGTATTCGCTTACAACATTATTGGGATAATGCTTGCGCGCACGGGAAAAATATTGGTATAAATTTTGGATGCTTGAACTGCATAAAATTCAGTTCATACAGTTATTGAACAATAATTCACATTAAGGCCAAAAGAAAACCCGTGCTGCCAATTGAATGGTTACACGGGTCTGTTGAATTAATCACGTGAATTCTTGTCCTTACCGGCATTCGGATCCTTGATATTGTAATCATCGTCGCTCATCGCTTCGACGGCCCCAAGCCGGTAGCCGTTCCCCACCTGACTGAAGAAGTCGTGGTTAGAGGTCGAAGTCGAGATCCCGTTCATGACCACTGGATTGACGTCGGCGGCGGTGTCCGGGAAGAGTGGGTCCTGACCGAGGTTCATCAGGGCCTTGTTGGCATTGTAACGAATGAAGGTCAAAACGTTGCTGGTCCAACCGATTTGGTCATACAGCAGGTGGGTGTAGTCTTCCTCATTGCTGTAAAGGTCGTAGAGGAAGTTGTACATCCAGTCCTTCATGTCCTGTTGCTGCTTTTCGGTCCGTTGCCGGAGACCAACTTGGAATTTGTAACCGATGTAGGTGCCGTGAACGGATTCGTCCCGCAGGATCAGTTTGATGATCTCGGCGACGTTGTTCAATTTATTATGGCCCAGGTAGTAGAGCGGGGTATAGAAGCCGGAGTAGAAGAGGAAGGTTTCCAAGAAGACGTTTACCACCTTTTTCTTCAGCGGGTCCTCGTTTGGGTCGCGGTACATGTTGGCAATGCGGACGGCCTTGTTTTGAAGGTACTCCTCGGAGTCGGACCACTTAAAGATTTCCTCGATTTCGTCAGGAGTGTTCAGGGTTGAGAAAATAGTGGAGTAACTCTTAGCGTGGACGGATTCCATGAACTGAATGTTGTTTAAGACGGCGGTTTCGTGCTTGGTCTTGACGTCCTGTTTTAAGGCGGTCATTCCAGCCTCGGATTGAACCGTATCCAGGAGGGTCAGGCCCCCGAAGACGTGACCGACCGTCCAACGATGATCATCATCGAGCTGGCGCCAGTCGTCAAGGTCGTTAGAGACGGGAATTCGGGTGTCAAGCCAGAACTGTTCGGTCAACTTTTCCCAGGTAGCCTTGTCGATCATGTCCGAGACCTCGTTCCAGTTGATGGCTTCGTAGCTTTTTAGTGGCTTAAATTCTTGGTCAAACTTCATTTTGTGCTCCTTTAAATTGTAAACGAACGAATTGCTCTACCTAGTTTAGCAAGTGCGCACCGGCAAATCAAATCACACAGCTCTCGCATTGGTTGGCGCCGATCTCATCCTGATCGTCAGTGAAGGTCCGGACGTAGTAAATCGACTTGATGCCCTTTTGGTAGGCATAGTGCCGCAGAATGTTGAGATCCCGGGTGGTCATCTTGTCGGTCCGGCCGTCCTTCCATTCGTAGAGACCGGCCGGGATGGTGGAACGCATGAAAATCGTCAGTGACATTGACTGATCGACGTGCTGCTGGGCCGCCGCGTAGGTGTCAATGACCCGCCGCATGTCAATATCGTAGGCGGACTTGTAGTACGGCAGGGTGTCATTGGAAAGGTACGGGGCCGGGTAGTAGATCTTACCGATCATTTTTTCCTGTCGTTCCTCAATCCGGTTGACGATTGGCGTGATGCTAGCCGTGGAATCGTTAATGTAGGCCGTGGAACCATTCGGGGCAACGGCCATCCGGTAGGCGTTGTAGAGGCCGTCTCTCATGACCTGGTCACGAAGCTTCTTCCAGTCTGCGATCCCGGGAATAAAGATCCCGTCAAAAAGCTCCTTGACGACGTCGGATTGGGGACCCCAGTCACGTTCAACGTACTTGGTGAAGTACGAACCATCGGCATAGGCGCTCTTGTCAAAGTCGTAGAAGGTCGCCTGACGTTCACGGGCAAGCTCGTTGGAAGCCACCAGTGACCAGTAGTTGAGAAGCATGAAGTAGACGCCGGTGAATTCAATGGCGACTGGACTACCATATTGAATATGGTGCTTAGCCAGGTAGCCGTGCAGACCCATGGCACCTAGTCCGATCGAGTGGTAGAGCGTGTTGCCGTGTTCAATCGTTGGCACAACCTCAATATGTTCGGCGTCACTGATCCGGGTGAGGCCGCGGACCATCGCCCGGATGCTCTTACCGAAGTCGGGACTCTCCATCATATTGGCAATGTTGGTTGAACCCAGGTTACAGGAGACATCGGAGCCTAGCGTGGTGTAGGTTTGGTCATCGTTGACCCGGGAAAGGATCTGCACCTGGGCAATTTCGGAGCAGAGATTGCTGCTGACGACCTTGCCATCGATCGGGTTGGCCCGGTTGACCATATCAATGTTGATAATGTAAGGATAGCCGGACTCTTGCTGGAGCTTACTGATCTCATCTTCGAGGTCGCGGGCATTGACCTTCTTTTTATGGATCTCATCGTTGGCAACCATTTTGTCATACTCCGCCGTGATGTCGACGTAGGAAAATGGCTTACCGTAGACCCGTTCAACGTCGTAAGGACTGAAGAGATACATGTCCTCATTTTTCTCAACTAATTCATAGAACTTGTCGGGAACCGTGATCCCCAGTGAGAGGGTCTTCAGCCGGACCTTTTCGTCAGCATTTTCCTTCTTGGCCCCTAAGAATTCAATGATGTCGGGGTGGAAAACACTCAGATAGACCACGCCGGCACCCTGCCGCTGGCCCAATTGGTTGGAGTAAGAGAAGCTGTCTTCTAAGAGCTTCATCACCGGGACGACCCCGCTGGCCGCACCCTTGATCTTCTTGATGGGGGCACCAGATTCCCGCAAGTTGGACAGGTTAATTCCGACCCCACCGCCGATCTTGGAGAGCTGCAGGGCGGAGTTGATCGTTCGTCCGATCGTGTTCATGTCGTCAGTGGTCTGAATGACGAAGCAGGAGACGAATTCACCGCGCCGCTTCCGGCCGACGTTTAAGAAGGTCGGAGTAGCCGGCTGGTAGCGCTGGTGGACGATCTCATCGGCCAAATCCATGGCCAGCTCTTCGTTGCCGTTAGCCAGGTAAAGGGCATTCATTGCGACCCGATCAATGTAGTTTTCCAAGTAGTATTCCTTGTCATTGGTGCGCAGGGCATACTGAGCGTAGAATTTGTAGGCTGCCATGAAGGAATGAAAGTGGAAATCCTGGTCCCGGAGATAGGCGTAGAGCTTTTCGATAAAGACCGGGCTGTATTGGTCCACGAAGCCGCGTTCGATGTAGTCATTGTCTTCTAGCCAGGCGAAACGTTCTTTTAATGAGGAAAAACGTTTCGTGTTGGGTTCGACGTTCTCCTTGAGAAAATCGGCCAGGGCTTCCTGGTCCTTTTCAAGCTGAATCTGGCCGTTGCGGGGGATGTTGACCTCGTTGTTGAGGTCAAAGTACTTTACCTTTGTCAGATCAATATCGGATAATGCCATCTTGCTTAACTCACTTTCTTTGATTTTGGGCAATAAAGAAGGGAGTGGGACAGAACTCGCAAGCGAGTTCGTTTTCCCACCCCCGCGAGGCTGGCTAGGCGTCCTGGACGTTGATTTATCAACGCCCAGGATCCAGCCAGCTACCGCGCTGCAGCAGTTATGATTATAAAAATAGTAAAGAGGCTGAGTTAATTCTCAACCTCTAGATAAGTAACGTCTCTTAGGCTAATTGCTGAAGACGGTCTGGACGGAAGCCAGAGAATGCGCTGCCGTTGGGCAACTTAACGACCGGAGTAGCCATGAACCCCTCGGCCTTCAGTTGGGAAACGTACTCTGGCTGTTCGTCAATGTTGTGTTCAATGAAATCAATCTGGTGCTGCTTGAGGAACTTCTTCGTCATCTTGCATTGAATGCAGTCGTTCTTGGAAAAAACAGTTACCATTTCGCTCGCTCCTTATTTTTGCTTAGTGATGTTATCTAGTATAGCGAGAAATAGGGAAAAAGCAATCAAAAAACTACCGCATCTTGTGACTTGCTTTTAGTGAAACACGACATGTGGTAGTAACGACGGGCGACAAAAATCGTGAAACATTTTCTGGCAATTTAATCACTAGATAAGAGCTGCTAAATAATCTACACTAGAAGGGGTAAACAGTCTTTTAATGGAGAAAAAGTTATGGAAGAGGAAAAAATTCATCGGCACTACATGCGTGCGGCGATCCGGGAGGCTAAGCAGGCGGAAATCTTAAACGAGGTTCCGATTGGGGCAGTCGTGGTCCATGATGGCCAGATCATTGGCCGCGGTCACAATATGCGGGAGAAATTTCAAGACGCAACCTACCATGCCGAAATGCTGGCGATCATGGAGGCCTGCACGACGCTGGGCAGCTGGCGCTTGGAGGATTGCGACCTGTACGTGACCCTGGAGCCTTGCATTATGTGCAGCGGTGCGATCATTAATGCCCGAATCAAGAACGTCTATTACGGGGCCGCCGATCCAAAGGCGGGGGCGGTTGACAGTCTCTATCATCTCTTGAACGACTCACGCTTAAACCACCAGGTCAATGTTTACCGTGGACTTTTGGAAGACGAGTGTAGCCAAATGCTGAAGGACTTCTTCCGGGCCATTCGCAAGAAACGCAAGGCGGCCCGAAAAAAACGTCGGGCAAAGGACTAGCAATTCTCAGCAAAGTAGTGTACTATAATATTTGCCGTAAGGCCTTAGAGCAAGGTTGCACTTACGAACCGTGTCAGGTCCGGAAGGAAGCAGCACTAAGTATGAAGCAGCTTGTGCTCTAAGTTTGAGAGATTATCAGTGAGGTTCGTGATAAGTGTATTCTTATCGCGGGCCTCTTTAATTTTATGGTAAGATTAAATTTAACTATTTCAAACCAGATCGATCCCCATTGGGAAGGAAAACTTGTATAATATTGAAAGTAGTTTGATTTTAAGAAAGGAAGGTTAGCGTGAGTTACCAGGCACTATACCGGGTTTGGCGTCCCCAGCGTTTCGACGAGCTTGTCGGCCAACAGATTGTGACCCAAACGTTGAAAAACGCCATTATCACCCACCAGATCAGCCATGCCTACCTCTTCGCCGGACCACGGGGTACCGGGAAGACCTCGGCGGCCAAGATTTTTGCCAAGGCGGTCAACTGCCACCATTCTGAGGACGGCGAACCCTGCAACAAGTGTGAGATCTGCAAGGCGATCACCAACGGGCAGCTCAACGACGTGATCGAAATTGATGCGGCCTCCAACAACGGGGTCGAGGAGATCCGGGACATTCGCGACAAGGCCAAGTACGCGCCAACCCAGGCCGACTACAAGGTCTATATCATCGACGAAGTGCACATGCTGTCGACGGGGGCTTTCAACGCTCTGTTGAAGACCCTGGAAGAACCACCGGCCAACGTGATCTTTATCCTGGCGACGACGGAGCCGCACAAGATCCCCTTGACGATTATCTCCCGGGTTCAGCGCTTCGACTTCCGGCGGATCTCCGCTCAAGACGCCTTTGACCGGATGAAGTACATCCTGGACCAAAAGAAGGTGGACTACGAGGAGAAGGCTCTCTGGGTGATTGCTAACGCCGCCGAGGGGGGAATGCGGGACGCCCTGAGCATTCTCGATCAGGTGCTGTCCTTTAGTGACAATCAGGTTAAGCTCGACGATGCCTTGCTGGTGACCGGCAGCGTGACTAAACAGCTGCTGAAGAAGTACTTCTTGGAGGTGGCTCAGCAGCAGAGCGCCGCGGCCCTGGACACCATGCAAAAGATCCTCGGCGAGGGAAAGGACGGCCAGCGCTTCATTGAAGACCTGATCGCCTTCATTCGCGACGTTCTGCTCTACCAGGAATCGCCGAAACTGATCGTGGTTGCCAGCACTGGTCTCAAGGATGAGGACTTTCAGGAGCTGAGCAAGGCGGTTGACGCGACGACCCTCTACCAGATGATCGATGAACTGAACGATATCCAAGAGGAGATGCGCTTCACCACTCATCCCGACGTTTACCTGGAGGTCCTGACGGTCAAGCTTTGCCAGATCAGGGCGCCAAAGCAGGTCTCGGCGACATCGTCAGCCCCTCAAGCACCAGTAGCTCAGGGACAGGCGGCCCAGTCTAATTTGGCGGCCAACCAGGTGATCCAGCAGCTTCAACAAGAAGTCCAGCAGCTCCAGCAGACGGTCAAGAACCTTGCTGCTAATCCGTGGGCGCAGAATAGCGCCAAGCCAAGCAAGCCCCGGGTCCAGCAGCGGAATGTGCAGGTAAACCTGAACCAGGTTTATCCAGTCTTGGGTGCTGCCACGCGGAAGGACCTGGTGAACATCCAAAATCTTTGGGGCGATATGCTCAATCATTTGACGGTTCCCCAGCGTTCGCTCCTTCACGTTTCGAAGCCGGTGGCGGCCAGTGGCAGCGGAGTGATCGTTGCCTTTGACTACGCCTTCCTCTTTAAGGAAGCAACGACCGACGAAAACTTAACGACAGCGATGGAGCAGGCCTTACAAAGCCTGATGGGCACGGAACACCGGGTGGTCTTCGTGCCGAAGAATAAGTGGCCGCAGATTCGCCAGACCTATATCAAGGAACACGGCCTGGACAAGCGGCCCGCCCGGCAAAAGGCCACCGTTAAACCGACCTCAGCGTCGGCGGTACCACAAGCGCAGCCACGACAGGCTGAGTCGACTGCGCTGCCCAATCCGACTTCGGCTGCTGCTAAGACGGTAACCGCACCGCCGCAGCCGACGCCAGCACCGTCATCGGCGGCACCACTGCCGGAAGAACCACCGCTTCCTGATGAGCCCCCGGCTCTGGAAGACGACGCGGCCCCTCAGGAAGGCGATGACGCTGGCAGCCAGACCACGGATCCAGTTGCCGCCGCTAAGCAATTGTTTGGCGATGACATTGTGAAAATTGAAGATAATTAAAATAGTAAAGGATGATTGAATTATGATGCGCGGAATGAACATGCAACAGATGATGAAGCAGGCCAAGGCCATGCAAAAGAAAATGATGGCCGAACACGAGGAACTGACTAAGCAGGAGTTTGTCGGCAAGGCTCCCGACGACATGGTAACGGCAACCTTCACCGGTGACAACAAGCTGGTCGACCTCAAGATCAACAAGGAAGCCGTTGATCCCGACGATATCGACATGCTCCAAGACCTGGTCGTTGCTGCAATTAATGACGGCATTAGCAAGGTCAACGACGCGACGCAAAAGTCCCTGGGCAAGTACACCCGTGGGATGGGGATGTAATCCATGCAGTACCCGGAACCACTTGCCAAGCTGATTGAGAGCTACACCAAACTCCCGGGAATCGGCCAGAAGACGGCGACTCGGCTGGCCTTTTACACATTGGGCATGGAAGATGATGACGTGACCAACTTCGCCAAGTCACTTCTTTCCGCTAAACGGGACCTGCATCCCTGCAGCGTTTGTGGTAACATCACCGAGGACGATCCCTGTCCGATCTGCAAGGACAAGACCCGTGATCGTTCCAAGATCCTGGTGGTGGAACAATCCCAGGACATCATGGCGATGGAGCGGATGCACGAGTACCATGGCCTCTACCATGTCTTAGAGGGCGTGATCTCGCCCGTTGCTGGAACCGGCCCGGAAGACATCAACATCACCAGCCTGCTGAAGCGCCTGAAGGCTAACGATGAGGTCAAGGAGGTCATCATTGCCACCAATGCCTCTGCGGACGGGGAGCTGACGGCCGGCTACTTAGCCAAGCTAATCAAGCCGGCGGGAATCAAAGTCACTCGCCTGGCCCACGGACTTTCGGTCGGGGCCGACATTGATTATGCCGATGAGATGACGCTCTTTAAGGCGGTTCAAGGACGAACGGAGATGTAAGCATGCTATTTAAGCATCCAAAACACGAAATTGAAAAGCAACGCAACCAGCACCTCCTGAACACGATCTACGCGGTCAAAGGCAGCTGGGACCATGCCAAGGAAACGGAGCGGGCGGTCTACGAGGCCAACGTCAGCTCGGAGCTCAGCGATCGGGCCCACATGCAGGAGCAGAAGTACCTTTACTTGTACCGCCTGGCGCGCAAGTACCACGTGCACGGCCAGCTCAACCAGGGCGTGATTGGTCATTAGAAGGGATGAAGACCATGAAAGGAAAGTTTATTTCTTTTGAAGGATCCGACGGTGCCGGAAAGACTAGCGTCCTGCGGGCAATCCGGGCCGATTTGGAAAAGCAGTTGGGAGCTGCAGCGGTCATGTACACCCGGGAGCCGGGTGGTGACCACATTTCGGAACAGATTCGCCAGATCCTGATGGACAGCAAGAACACCGCCATGGATGCCCGCACCGAGGCACTGCTCTTTGCGGCGGCCCGGCGCCAGCACGTGGTCGCTGACCTTAAGCCAGCTCTGGCGGCGGGGAAGGTGATCCTGTGCGACCGCTACGTCGATAGTTCGATTGCCTACCAGGGGGCGGCCCGCCACCTCGGTGAGCAGGAGGTCTGGCAGATCAATCAGTTCGCCATCGACGGATTGATGCCGGAATTGACGATCTATCTGGACATCCCGACCGAACTGGGCTTAAAGCGGATCGCCACCCACCGGACGGATGAAGTTAATCGTTTGGATAAGGAACAGCTAGATTTCTATCACGCTGTTCGCCATTCCTACCTGCGCTTGGCAGAGAAAGAGCCAGCGCGGATCAAGACAATTGACGCCAGCCAATCCCTTGACCAGGTGATTGCTGACGTCAAGGCTGCCATGCACGCCAAGTTTACCGATCTATTTGCCAATGAATTCTAAGAGGTGATTACCATGAAGATGCTCGTCGTGATTGTCCAGTCCAAAGACAGCAACCGCCTGCGCAAGGCGCTGACTGCCGCGCACATTCAGATGACCCAGCTTTCCACGACCGGGGGCTTTTTGCGCGAGGGCAACGCCACCTTCCTGATTGGGATTGAAGATGACCGGGTTCAGGATGTCCTGGACGTGATCAAAAAGAACGCCAAGTCGCGCGAACAGTACATCACGTCACAGATGCACGATGTCGAAGGCGGCTCGGCCCTTCCAGTCAACGTCAAGGTCGGGGGTGCCACGGTGTTCGTCCTGCCGGTTGATCAGTTTATCAAATTTTAAGTGAGGGATTAGCGTGACAACGAGTGCACAGCCACGGGCAGAACAGCTTCAGCCCCAAGTCGTTGAGCGATTAAAGCAGGTTTTAAATCATCATGAACTGGCTCACGCCTACCTGCTGGTGGGACCCACCGGCTCGGGCAAAGGAGAAATCGCGCGGTGGCTTGCCCTGCGCCTTTTCTGTTTGCACCCGGTGAACAATGAACCGGACCTGACCTGCGCGGAGTGTCAGCGGATCCTGACTGGCAATCACCCAGACATCGTAACGGCTGCGGCGACGGGGCGGCAGATCAAGGTTGATGAGATTCGCCATCTGAAGGCCGAATTTACCAAGAGCGCGATGGAGGGGAACCAGAAGATCTTCATCATCAGGGATGCAGAGAAGATGACTACCGGAGCGGCCAACAGCCTACTCAAGTTTATTGAGGAACCCGGCCCGGGGGTCTATATCCTGATGCTGACCAGCAACAAGAGTGCCGTTTTGCCAACGATCCGTTCTCGGACCCAGGTGATCGAGATGCAACCCCTGTCGCGGACGGCACTTTTGGAAGAACTAGCCAAGGCGGAGGTCCCACTTGAGCAACGCGCCGTGGCGGTCGGCTTGACCGACTCCGTCACCGAGGTTCAAAATTGGTGTCAGGAAAATTGGCTCGGCCAGGCGATTGCCGGGGTCAGCAAATGGTACAACCAGGTTAGCCAGGGGAACATGCTGGCCTTTGTTTCGGTGCAGACCGTGATCCAAAAACTGGCGACAGACCGGGAAAAGCAGCAGGTGCTCCTCGACCTGATCACCCTGATTTGGCGTGACACCCTCCTGGTAGCCAATGGTGTTACCGGTGCCGATCGACTGCACTTTCTTGGCGCCCAGGCGCAATTGCAGGCGGTGGCCGGTCAGTACACGATGGCCCAGCTGCTGGCGGTCAGCCAGTTAACCTTGGGGATTCGTCACCAGCTCAGTCAGAACATTAACTTTCAAAACATTGTTGAACAATTGACGATTCAGATCGTCCAGACCTTGCGGGGGCAAAAGCATGAGTGAACAAAAAGCAAATGAGAATATTTATGACCGCTTTGCCCAGGTGACCAAGCAGACCCGGGAATTGGTGGCCAATATGGAGCAGCTGCAGAACCAGATTACCGAGGTTCTGGAACAAAACGTGGAACTTTCGATTGAAAACGACCACCTGCGCCAGGCAATCAAGAAGATGAAAAACGTCAACGGGGAGCCGCAGCTGTCGGGATCGCGGCAGAACTTAAAGGAACTCTACCAGCAGGGCTTCCACGTCTGCAGCGAATACTTCGGTAAGCGGCTGGCGCCGGGTGAATCCTGCGCCTTCTGTACCGACGTGATTTTTGGCCACGATCCGGATCAAGCAAAGTAGGTGAAACATGCAACAGATTAGCAGTTTTAAGAATCAAACGGGGGGCTGCCTCTACCTGGTACCGACCCCGATTGGCAACCTCGACGACATGACTTTTCGGGCGATCAAGACCCTTCAAGACGTTGACTTAATTGCCGCCGAGGATACCCGTCACACCCAGCAGCTGCTCAATCACTTTGAGATCAGCACCCGGGAGATCAGCTTTCACGAGCACAACACCGAGCAGCGGATCCCCGAATTGATTGCTAAGCTCAAAGACGGGCAAAAGATTGCCCAGTGCAGCGATGCGGGAATGCCATCGATTTCGGATCCCGGCAAGGAACTGGTGGCCGCGGCGGTCAAAGAGGGAATTCCGGTTGTCCCCTTGCCGGGTGCCAATGCTGGATTGACGGCATTGATTGCCTCCGGTCTGGTTCCCCAACCCTTTTACTTTTACGGCTTTTTAGAGCGCAAGCACCAGCAGCAAGTGACCGCCCTAGAGGAACTGGTTAACCGTCCGGAGACGATGATCTTCTATGAAGCCCCGCACCGCCTGAAGAAGACGTTGGCGACGATGGCCGAGGTCTTCGGAGACGAGCGACCGGCCGTCCTCGCCCGGGAGCTGACCAAGCGCTACGAGGAATTCAGCCGGGGAAGCCTCGGTGAGTTGCGGGACTGGTTTGAAAGCCACGAAGCCCGGGGAGAGTTTGTCGTCCTTGTGGCGGGGAACCCGCATCCAAATAAGCAAGAAGACGCGGGCCAGCCCCAATCGCTTCAGGAACAGATCGACGCGGCGATTGTCGACGGTCTGTCGACCAACGCCGCCATCAAACTGGTGGCCAAGCGTAACGGCATCAAACGTCAGGACCTCTACAAGCAGTACCACAACCTCTAGAAGGGGGATTTAAATGGACTTACAACAAAACAAACAAACCTATGAAATGCCCCACCTTTTGACCTACTACGAGTGTGACGATACCGGTCATCCCAGTCTCAGCATGGTCTTGAGCATGATGACGATGGTTTCCGATGCCCACAGCATGTCACTGGGGATGGATACCGCAACGGTGCAAGCTACCGGAGGCGCCTGGGTGATTACCGCCTATGAGGGAGAATTTACCAAAGAGCAGCCAACCTTTGGCGACACTGTAATTCTGGGTACCCGGGCCCTGGCCTACAACCGCTTCTTCGCTTTGCGGGAGTTTTGGCTAACCGACCCGGATCACCGGATCAAATACGCCCACTTTCGGGCCAACTTTGTCTTTATGAACTTGGAGAAACGGCAGTTGATGTCAATCCCCAACGAGCTGATCAGTCGCTTTGACTCGCCGCAGGAGAAGCGGCTGCCCCGGCTCGCCCGGCCCGCTGAGCTCACGGATCCGGACAAAGAACAGGAGTACCGGGTGCGCTACTTTGACATCGATGTCAACCACCACGTCAATAACGCCCGCTACTTTGACTGGTTGCTAGACCCGCTGGGGAGCCAGTTCTTGCGGACCCACCACCTGACCAAGATGGCGATTAAGTATGAGCATGAGGTTCGTGAGGGCGTCACGGTCACCAGCCGTTGCCAGGAGCTTGATGAACCAAACCAGCTGACCAGTCGCCATGCGATCGTAGTGGACGGCCAGACCTGTGCCCAAGCCGAATTCCACTGGGCCTAAATAATTAGTAAAAGAAGTCATTTCGCGTGAAATGGCTTCTTTTTTATTAATATTTGATCCTTTCACTGTGGTGATAGGGGCGAATGTTCTATAATTGACAATAGATGAAGAATTATCAAGATAGGAGTGGTTGGCGTGAAGAATTCATTGACTGCAGTGATTTATTTGGAGCCTGACCAGGTAAGCCTGCGCATCTTGGAACTCCCCAAGGGCCGGGTGATTAATGACGTCCGTTCGGGAGAATTAATGGTTGGCAGGGGCAACATTGCCAATTATGCCCAGAATATGGAAGCCATTGTGAATAACCTGGAGGGCTTTAAGCAGCTGCTGAAAGATTATCAAGTTGAAGACGTTCATTTCTATGGGGCAATTGAGGACCTCGATCCGGTCGACGCCCGTTACGTCGGTGACCAGTTAGAAGTTCGAACCGGATTGAAGGTGCAGTGGCTCAACAACAATCAGCTGATGGCCCAGACAATGGGCTGCGTTGTAACCATCCTGCCTGAATTCAAGGAATTGAGCAAGCACTGCCTGTACCTGCTGACACTGGGGTTGGACTCGGTAACGCTGGCCTTCTTTCACCACGGCAATTTTGAAAAGCAGTGGGACCTCGATCTCGGGGGTGCCAAGATTAGCCGGCTTGTCCAGCGGCTGCGGCAGACGACCACGAATCCACAGGAAATTATCCAGGACTACATCAATTCCAAACTGGAATACATTGCACCGGAATTGAAGCGGAAGAAGCGGACGGTGCTGCTGATTCAAAACGCACCGGTCCTCAACCATCACTACATTTCGCGGGGCGAACACCTGGCGGAAGTTCCTGAAGCACCATTGGACAAGGCTGACCAGGAGCTAGGCGTGCGGCCGGGCAGCCACGGCGCCTGGATTAGTAGTGCCCTGACCGATGCCCAGCGGCGGGTCAACCTACCGAACTATCTGGTGATTGCTCGGACTGCCCACCTAGTTCATCCGCTGAGCATTTACGTCACCGACATTTCGATGATGGATGGCCTGGTTAATGGGACGATTAACGCAGGGGCCCAGAGCCAGATTAATAAGATGATCCGGACCTCGGCCGACGATATTGCCCAGCGTTACGGGATTGACATGGCCCACCAAGAGTTCGTGACCAAGTTTGCCTGCCAGTTCTTCGACCAATTGCGGCCGATTCACCGGCTGGATAACCACGCTCGCCTGTTGCTGGAGATTGCCAGCAAGGTCGACGACATCGGAAACTTTATTAACCAAAAGGGCCATTACCGGCACTCGGCCTACATCCTGGAGGCCAACCCGTTGATCGGCCTGTCGGACAAGGACAACCAGATTATCGCCGAGGTGGCTCGTTATCACAGCGCCGAATCACCAACGGCCACCCAGGCCCACTACCGGCAAATGGATGATGACATTCAGCTGACGGTGGCCAAGCTGGCGGCCATCTTGCGGCTGGTTGATGCGCTGGATGACTCGCGCCAACAGAAGATTTCGGCGATTAAGCTAAAGCTGACGAGTGATCAGGTATTGAAGATCAAGGCCACGGCCAACGATGACCTGGTCCTTGAAAAGTGGTCATTTAGCAAAAAATCCAAGCTATTCAATGACGTCTTCGGCATTCAGCCGGTATTGATTGAGAGGGGCGAAAACTAATATGTACAAAGATTTCTATAAACCAGAAAACTATGTTAATCGGGAGTTGAGCTGGATCGACTTCAACGGCCGGGTTCTCGGTGAGGCAACCGACACGAACAACCCGTTGCTGGAACGGGCCAACTTCTTGGGGATTACGCAGAGCAACGTTGACGAATTCTTCATGGTCCGGGTGGCTTCCCTCCACAAGCTGGCCGCCGCCAACGTTACAACGACTGATGCTTCCGGCCTGACGCCGCAGGAGCAATTGGACGCCGTCAACGAAAAAGAGCACCGGATGGTTGAGGAACGTTATCGGGTTTACAATCAGCAGATCATTCCCCAGCTGGCAGAGCAAAACATCAATATTCTGCACATCGCCGACCTCGACGACAAACAGTACGAATTCATCCGTCGGTACTTCAACGACGAACTGATGCCGGTGCTGACCCCGATGGCCGACGACAGCTCCCGACCGTTCCCGTTCATCTCCAACAACTCCTTAAACATCGCCGTTCAGCTGCGTCGCGATCCAGAGCAGCGGGCCGAGTCGATGAAGACTAAGGAGATTCTGGAGGGGGACCAGGAAGTCGAACGCCACCAAAATGAGCCGCATGACGATTCCCGGGAGGCCGACATCAAGTTTGCTACCGTCCGGGTCCCAGACATTTACAAGCGGCTGGTGCGCCTGCCGGGTGAGAACAACTTCATCCTGATTGACGAACTGATCAAGGAATTCATGTCCTTGCTCTTCCCGGGTTACCAGATCATCAAGACGGCCACTTACCGGGTGATGCGGGACATGGACCTCGACGTGGCCGAAGAAGATACCTCCGACCTGCTGCGGGCCGTTAAGCAGCAGCTGCGTGATCGGGAGCACGGTCAGGTGATGCGGCTAGAGGTCGAGCACGACATTGACCCGTGGTTGGAAAATCAGCTGATCGACAACCTTCACGTCAGCGAACGGTCCCTTTACCGGGTGGACGGGCCGGTTGACCTGACCTTCCTGAAGAAGTTGTCCGGGATGGTCGACGGCCACGACGACCTGCGCTACAAGCCATACAAGTCCTATCTCAACCCGAAGATGGATATGGATCACAACATCTTCCAAGCCATCCGGGAAAAGGATTACCTGATGCAGCACCCGTACGACAGCTTTGACGCCGTCGTCAACTTTGTCCACCAGGCGGCCCTTGATCCGAAGGTACTGGCGATCAAGATGACCCTTTACCGGGTTTCCGGCAATTCGCCGATCATTAAGTACCTGGGGATGGCCGCCCAGCGGGGCAAGCAGGTCACCGTCCTGGTCGAAGTCAAGGCCCGGTTCGACGAGCAAAACAACGTTCGCTGGGCCCAGCGGCTGGAACAGATGGGCTGTCACGTTATCTACGGTCTGGTTGGCCTGAAGACCCACTGTAAGGTTACCCTGGTCATTCGGCGGGACGAAGATGGCTTGCGGCGCTACATGCACCTGGGAACGGGGAACTACAACGACGTGACCGCCCACTTCTACACCGACATGGGTCTCTTCACCTGCGATCACGAGATTGGCATTGACATGACCAATCTCTTCAACATGCTGTCCGGGTTCGCCCGGCCGCCGTACTTCCGACAGCTGCGGGTTTCACCGGACGGAATCCGGGAATTCATCAACCAGAAGATCGACGAGCAGATCGAGGTGGCCAAGGGCGGCAACCCGGCCCTGATCCGGATGAAGATGAATTCGCTCTCCGACAAGCAGATTATTGCCCGGCTCTATGACGCTGCCGCCAACGGGGTTAAGATCCAGTTAATCGTTCGGGGAATCACTTGCCTGAGAAACGACCTGCCGGAACTGCACGATAATATTGAGGTGCATTCCATCGTCGGCCGCTTCCTCGAACACTCGCGGATTTACTACTTCAAGAGCAACGGTCACGAGGAAATCTACCTGGCCAGTGCCGACATGATGACCCGGAACCTGAACCGGCGGGTGGAGGAGCTCTACCCGGTCAAGGAGGCCGACACCAAGGCCCGGGCCATCCATATTTTGGACGCAATGTGGCGTGACAACACCAAGGCCCGAATCTTGGAAGGGGACCACTACGAGCGGATCGACCATGGGGATGCTCAGCCATTCAATTCTCAGGAATACTTTGTGGCCGAGGCGGAAAAAATGTACAAGCAGGAACACCACCAACGCAAAAACCAGCGGCACCTATCCACGGTCTTTGAGACCCTGAGCAAGCATGTGCCGTCACTGCACCTCGACCACGGGAAGGATGATTCTAATGACTAACAACCTGGCCGTAATTGACCTGGGTTCCAACTCGGTCCGGCTCAAAATCAGTGAGCTGACTAAGGACGGGCAAGCGGTGACTAAGCACTATGAGAAGCGTTACGTCCGCCTGTCATCCCAGATGGGGCCGGAAAAGATCCTGAAGGCTGAACCGATGGACCGTACCGTGGCGGCCCTGCGTGATTTCCGCCAAGTTTGCGACGAATATGACCACGGCCGGATCGTGGCGGTGGCTACGGCCGCAGTCCGCCAGGCCAAGAACCAGCAGGAGTTCTTGGACCGGGTGCAACGGGAGACCGGCTTTAAGTTTCGGGTGATCACCGGCGAACAGGAGGCCTACCTGGATTACGTTGGTGTTGCCCGGACCCTGCCGATTGATCGCGGAATCATCATCGATACCGGTGGGGCCAGCATGGAACTGATCGCCGTTGACAACGGGGCGGCCGAGGAAACGGTCAGCATCCCGATCGGCTCGGTGACCTTGTCGCAACGTTATCAGCTTGGTGACGTGATCAAGGCGGCTGATCTCTTTGACGCCATGGTCGAGGTCGACGAGATCCTGTCCCATCAGCGCTGGCTCAATCGCTTCCGTGATACCCGGATCGTGGCCCTCGGTGGCAGCAACCGGGCCCTTGGTAAAATTTACCGCTGGCGCAATGCCGTCGATGGCAAGGCGGCCCCGATTCACGGGCTGACGATGAGTTCCCAGACGGCCTTTGGGATCATGCATCAGCTGGTCGAGGCTGATCAGGCGACCCGGGCCCAAATGCGGGGTGTCATGAAGGCCCGGGCCGACGTGATCGTCGGTGGCCTCTTGCCGCTCTTGGCCTTGATGCGCCAGCTGGCGATCGATAGCGTCAGCTTTAGCAACAACGGCCTGCGGGAGGGGATCCTCTTCAAGTACGTTGAACACGCCTTTGACATGGACAATTTGGAAACCCTCTAAGACAGCTAAATGAAGCGGCTTCAATTTTACGTAATTTTTACTAAAATTTACTCGCCGGGGCTGAAAAACTGTGCTACAATGCCTAGTGAAAGATAAAAACACTAGCTGGTTAGATCGGTTAGGCTGTCGATACGAGGAGGAATTTGGAATGGCAATTTTAGTTGCTGGTGGTGCCGGTTACATCGGTTCCCACATGGTCAAGGATTTAATCGAACATGGTCAAGACGTCGTTGTGGCCGATAACCTGTCAACGGGTCACCGGGACGCAATCAATCCGAAGGCAAAGTTCTACGAAGGTGACATTCGGGACCGGAAATTCCTGGACAAGGTTTTTGACAGTGAAGACATCACGGCGGTTGTTCACTTCGCCGCTTTCTCCATTGTTCCCGAATCAATGGAAAAGCCGCTGAAGTACTTTGACAACAACACTGGTGGGATGATTACCCTGCTGGAAGCAATGCGTGACCACCACATCAAGTACATTGTCTTCTCATCCACGGCGGCAACCTATGGTGTTCCAGAACACATGCCGATCAAGGAAACCGACCCACAGAAGCCAATCAACCCATACGGCCTGTCCAAGCTGATGATGGAAAAGATGATGGCCTGGGCCGACAAGGCATACGGCATCAAGTTCGTTGCCCTGCGGTACTTCAACGTTGCCGGGGCTGCTCCTGACGGCACGATCGGTGAAGACCATGGCCCTGAAACCCACCTGGTTCCAATCATTCTCCAAGTTGCCCAGGGCAAGCGCAAGGAACTGAGCATCTTCGGTGACGACTACAATACCCCAGATGGCACCAACGTCCGTGATTACGTTCACGTCATGGACCTGGCTGATGCTCACATCTTGGCCCTCAAGTACCTGGAAGCCGGCAATGAATCCAACGCCTTCAACCTGGGTTCCTCCACTGGCTTCTCCAACAAGCAGATGCTGGAAGCAGCCCGCGAAGTTACCGGCAAGCCAATCCCGGCCAAGATGGCTCCTCGTCGTCCCGGGGACCCCGACTCACTGGTCGCTGCTAGTGACAAGGCCCGGACGATCCTCGGTTGGAAGCCAAAGTATGATGACGTTCACGATATCATCGCGACTGCCTGGAAATGGCACTCCACTCACCCAAAGGGCTACGATGACCGCGACTAGTCCGCGTTAAATAATAGTAAAACTCCGCTGCTGAAATTTGGCAGCGGAGTTTTTTATTCTCAAATTGTTCCGGCCGATCAAACATCAGCGACGAAGTGGGCCAGTTGTGATAAGATGTTAGGTGTGATTGAAAGGACGTGCAAACAACAATGAAAGTCTTAGCGATTGATACCTCGAACCACCCGATGAGCGTTGCCCTGGTGGAAGACGACCAGCTGCTGGCCACCACGACGCTGAATATGGTTCGCAACCATAGTATTTATCTAATGCCGACCATTGACCGGCTCTTTAACCTGGTTAAGTGGCAGCCGGCAGACATCGACCGGATCGTCGTTGCTCAGGGTCCTGGCTCCTATACCGGAATCCGAATCGCCGTCACCACGGCCAAGGTCTTGGCTGACACCCTCAACGTGGAACTGGTGGGTGTTTCCAGCCTGGAAGTCGTTGCCCGCAACGTCCTGCCAACGACGACGGCGATCATCGTTCCCTTCTTCGACGCACGCCGGGGCAATGTCTTTGCCGGGGCCTACCAGTGGAAGGACGGCCAGCTGGTCAACCGGATTGAAGACCAGCACCTGGGGATGGCGACCCTGCTGGACCAGCTGGCAGCAGTTGACCAGCCCGTCGTCTTAGTAGGGCACCTGACTAAGCGGATTGAAGACCAGTTTGAATCCCTACCGGACAATGTTACCCTGGCGCCGCGCGCTTATGGGATTCCATCGACCTATCAATTGGCACTGGCGGGCGAAAACCGGCCAGCCGTCAAAGAAATTGATCCATTCGTGCCACATTACCTCCGGATTACCGAGGCCGAGGCAAACTGGCAGAAGCTTCACCCGGGCGAGACCCGTCAGAACTATGTTAGAGAAGTTTAAACACTGGTGCCGCTTCAAGTTCGAGGGGAACCGGTGGCCGCTGTTGGACTTTGCCCGGCGCGTGGTAATGATCAATGGCCGCCAGTACGTGGTTCGGATGGCTGCCGAGGATGACATCCAAAAAATGGTCGACATCGAACGGGCTATTTACGGGGAGGAACCCTGGAGCTACGCCGCCTTTCAAATCGAGCTGCGGCGGCCCCACGATCGGCTCTACCTGGTGATTGTCGATGACGGCTTGGTGATCGGCTTTATCGGCATGTCGGTCGACTGGTTCAAGCTCGACCTGCACATCACCAACTTGGGTGTAACCCCCGGCTACCAACAGAAGGGGATTGGAACCTACCTTGTGAGAACGGCGATTAACTATGCCCGCCACACCCAGCTGCACTCGGTCAGTCTGGAGGTGCGGGTTCACAACTTGGTGGCGCGTCAATTGTACGAGCACCTTGGTTTTCGTGAACGACAAATCAAGCACCGCTATTATCTCGACAATCATGAAGATGCGGTGGATATGGAAGCAGACCTATTGAAAAAAGGGGAATCAAAGTAATTATGGCAGAACGTACGCTGATTTTAGCGTTTGAAACCAGTTGTGACGAAACAAGCGTGGCCGTGATCGAGAACGGCACGAAAATTTTGAGTAATGTGGTGGCCACTCAGATTGATAGCCACCAGCGCTTCGGGGGCGTGGTGCCCGAAGTCGCCAGCCGCCACCACATCGAGTGGATCACACGGTGCATCGACCAGGCCTTAGATGAGGCCCAGGTCGACTACGATGACATTGCGGCCGTAGCGATTACCTATGGACCGGGACTGGTCGGTTCGCTTTTGGTCGGGGTCACGGCGGCCAAGGTGATCGCCTGGGCCCACCACCTGCCGTTGATTCCGGTCAACCACATGGCCGGCCACCTCTATGCGGCCCGCTACGTTGGTGAATTCAAGTATCCGCAGATGGCCCTCTTGGTTTCCGGCGGCCACACCGAACTGGTTTACATGCCCAAGGAACACGAGTACGAGATCATCGGTGAAACTCGTGATGACGCGGCTGGCGAGGCTTATGATAAGATCGGCCGGGTGCTGGGCGTCAACTATCCGGCCGGCAAGACGATCGACCAGTGGGCGGCCCAGGGTGAGGACACCTTCCACTTCCCGCGGGCAATGGAGAAGGAGGCTAACTACGACTTCAGCTTCAGCGGACTGAAGAGTGCCTTCATCAACACGGTCCACAATGCCGACCAGCGCGGTGAAACCCTCAACAAGTACGATCTGGCCGCCAGCTTCCAGCAGAGTGTCGTCGACGTCCTGGCGGAGAAAACAATGCGCGCATTGGATCGCTATCCGGTGAAGCAGTTGATCCTGGCCGGCGGGGTGGCCGCTAACCAGGGGCTGCGCAAGCGCCTCGACCACGACATGGCCAAGTACCACCCGGAGGTTTCGATGCTCCAGGCGCCACTGAAGCTCTGCGGTGACAACGCGGCGATGATTGGCGCGGCCGGCTATGTCAACTACCGTCACGGCGATCGCGCCGGAATGGACCTCAATGCGGTCCCCGGCTTGATGTTTAAGCGAATGGAAGTTGAATAAAAATCAAAAGGATGTTCATGGTGTGAGTCATGAACATCCCTTTTGTAGTTATTTATAAAAATTAATACTATCAACTTCAAAGTAGTTTTTCCATGCAGCTAGGATGAAATTGTAGTTTTGAGTAATAAAGAAGCTAAGGCGTTTAATTGACTTGCGTGATAGTTCGGCATGATTATTTGCTAATTCTACAGAACCATCTTTTAATAACCAGAATTTTGTGGATTGGTTTGACGGCCTTTTGACTGAAACATGAACATGAATTGGTTCACCACTTTCGTTGGACCAAAAATATATACAATATCCTGCAAAGTTAAATAAGTTAGGCAAGCTCAACACCGCCCTCTTTGGCGAATTCAACAATCAGCTTTTCATTTTTGGTGAGGATTTCTTCGTTCAGCTTGGTTTCGCTTGGTGTAAAGCCATCATTAAAGAGAACCTTGTGTGAAGGCAGTGAGTAGCGTGCCTCCTTAAATCCCCAGTCAGTTGGCTGCTCAAAGTTGACGTGGATCGTCTGATCGGGTTTGACTTCCGAATAAGTGATGATTAAATGGTTTGGAAATTCGGCGTACGGGTATAACATTTCGAACCCTCCTTTGCTTAGCCTTATTTTAGCATGGTTTTGCGATATTATATGTAAATTGGCACCCGATAAATCCGCAGATTTATCGGGTGCCAATTGTGACTTTTGTGCTATTTTTCGCCGTTGGCCTTGTTGACGGCGTCGATCACGGCATAGCGGAGGCCGTGCTTCTCCAGGGCCTCGACGCCCCGGATGGTGGTGCCGGCCGGCGAGGTGACCTGGTCGCGCAGCTCGGCTGGGGTCTTGCCGGTGTCGTAGGCCAGGGTACCGCTGCCTTTGACCATGCTGGCGATCAGTTCGTAGGCGGTCTGCCGGTCAAGACCGAACTTCACCGCGGCGTCGCTCAGCGCGTCCATGAAGACGTCGACGAAGGCCGGGCCGCAACCGCCGACCACGCCGACGATGTCTAGCTTGTCCTCGCTGACCGTGACAATGTCGCCGAGCTGCTCAAGGACGTGGTTGATGATCGGTTGTGCGGCCGTTGCATCATCATGCGGCAGGGCCAGGCCAATCGTTCCGGCGTTGACGGCCACCGGAGTGTTGGGAATGATGGTGGCAATCGGGTTATCCGGCAGGGCGGCCTTCAGCTGTTCCTGGGTAACACCCGCGGCCGCGGAGATGACGACCGTCTTCGGATTCAGTCCATTGAGCTCCCGGGCTACAGCCACCGTGATCTTGGCTGGGGTCGTGAGAATCACCACGTCCGGTTGGGCCTTGACCACTTCCGCGGCGGTGTGAAAGAGGGTGAAGTGGAGCTGGTCGGCAAGCTTGCTGACGCGGGGGTTGGTCGGGTTCATCCCACTCACCTCATCGACGCCGCTGTTTACAAGTCCTTTGACGATGGCGCCGCCCATGTTGCCGACGCCGATAATTGTTACTTTCATGTTGAACTTCCTTTCTATTGCCGAACCTGACCGTTACCGGTGATTTCATACTTAATGGTGGTCAATTGATTCAAGCCCATTGGCCCGCGGGCGTGGAGCTTCTGGGTACTGATGCCGATCTCGGCCCCGAAGCCGAAGACCCCGCCGTCCGTGAAGCGGGTCGAGGCGTTGACGTAGACGCAGGCGGAGTTGATCCGCTGCTGGAATTCCTGGCCCCGGGCTATGTCCTTGGTGACGATGACCTCGGAGTGGTGGGTGCTGTGGTGGTTAATGTGCTTGATGGCCGCATCCAGTGAGTCGACCACCTTTACCGCCATGATCAGGTCGTTGTATTCCGTATCCCAGTCCGCAGCGCTTGCTTCCTGCATGGCGGGAACCAGCTGGCGGGCGCGCTCGTCACCACGGAGCTGGACGCCGTGATTCATCAAGGCCTGGGCAATTTGTGGCAGGAACTTCTCCGCCACGTCCTGGTGGATCAGAAGCTTTTCGGCGGCGTTGCAGACGGATGGTCGCTGGACCTTGGCGTTGACCGTAATGTCAGTTGCCATCTGCAGGTCGGCATCCCGGTCGATGTAAACGTGGCAGTTGCCGGCCCCGGTCTCAATCACCGGCACGGTTGCCGTCTTGACGACCCGCTGAATCAGTCCTTGACCGCCCCGGGGAATCAGGACGTCAATGTAGTCGGTCAGGTTCATCATCTCCTGGGCCAGCTCGTGGCTGGTGTCCTCAATCAGCTGAACGGCATCTGCGGGCAGCTGGCGAGCGGCCAAAGTTTCGCGCAGAATCTTGGCCAGGGCGATGTTGGTACGGATTGCTTCCTTGCCGCCCCGCAGGATGACCGCGTTGCCGCTCTTAAAGGTCAGTCCGGTGGCGTCGACGGTGACGTTTGGCCGGGCCTCGAAGATGATACCGATGACGCCGAGTGGAACCCGCCGCTGGAGAATCTGCAGGCCATCCGCGTTGATCCAGCCCCGGTCGATCCGGGCAGTCGGGTCGGCCAGGCCCGCAATAGCGCGTAGGCCGTTTGCCATGTCAGCGATCCGCTGGGCGTTGACCAGCAGACGGTCAGTGAACTTCTTCGGCATTGCCGTGGCATTTGCCATATCTTCTTTATTGGCGGCGATGATCTCGTCTTGATGACTGTCGAGGGCGTCCGCCATGGCGTTTAAGGCTGCGTTTTTGGTGGCCGTGTCGAGCTGGGATAGAATATCTTCGGCAGCCTGGGCTCGCTGACCAATCTTAATTAATTCCTGATTCATAAATGATTCCTCCTTTGCGTTCTACTTGCCAAATCGAGTGCCGACCGCTTCGCCCTTGACGACTTTGAAAATGATCCGGGGATCGGCGCCGGAACAGAGAACCATCTGCTGGTGGTGTTCCATGGTGGTGGCGGCGGCGTGGAGCTTGGTGACCATCCCGCCGGTGCCGAAACGAGTGCTGGAGCCGCTGGCGGCCGCCTTAAGCTCCGGCGTCAATTCCTCAACCCGGCGAATTGGCTGGGCATCGGGATACTTGTGGGGATCCTTGTCGTAAAAGGCATCGATATCCGAAAGCACGATCAGCAGGTCGGCGCCGATTCGGGTGGCCACCAGGGCCGACAGCTCGTCGTTGTCACTGAAGGTCGTATGGTGGTCCAGCTCGTCGACCGAGACGGGGTCGTTTTCGTTGATGATCGGCACTACCCCGTCGTCCAACAGGGTCGAGATTGTATTAAGGACGTGCTGACGGCTGACGGGGAAGTGGAGCACGTCGCGGGTCAAAAGCAGCTGACCGACCTGAGTTTGATAATCGAGGAAGCGCTGGGAATAGATCCGCATTAATTCGGTCTGCCCGATGGCGGCTAGGGCCTGTTGCTTGGCGATCGGCTTGGGGCGTTCCCGCAGTCCCTGACTCGCCAGGCCAACCCCCATCGCCCCGGATGAGACCAGCACCATTTCATAGCCCTGATGATTGAGGGTCGCCAAGGTGAAGGCCAACCGGTCGATGGCACGCAGGTTGGTTTGGCCATTAGGCAGGATCAGACTGCTGGTCCCGACCTTGACGACGATTCGTTGCTTTTTTTCTGCCATTGGGCAAATCCCTCCTTAAAACAAAAGCACGCCCTTAATCGAGACACCAGTGACGGCGTTACCATTCTCGTTTAAAGACGTGCTTTACTCTTTTTCTAAAAATTTATTTACTTGTTAGTTCGTTGTGGCTTGGATTCGGTATTGGTGGCGGGGCTTGCAGCCGATGACCCCGCTCTCTGGTCTGACCTACTATGACCACACGCTTAGTTTACCGTCCCGATGATTTATTTGTCAAGTCTGAGAATTGATTAAAATTATGTTAGAAAACTATTGACTTTTTCTTAATCGTTAATTAGAATAAGCGACAACAAGTTAAGAGAACGTCAGTCAGATGAGTAGCGGTGGCGCAATTTTCAGAGAGTTCCTGGGCGGTGCGAAGGGATAGTTGCCAGCCGTGAAGATGGTCTGCAAAAATGACGCGCCGGCGAGGCTTAGCTGAGCTGGCGACGGGGTGGTAGCCGTTACCAGTACCGGGAGTTGATTGACTCCACGAGGCCGTCCGTGTGAGCGGGCGGCGAACTAAGGTGGCACCACGGGAAAGAGCACTCGTCCTTAAATATAAGGATGAGTGCTCTTTTTTGTTTGAGGTGGAGAAAATGAGTTTGAAAGTGGCCCTAGCACAGATTGACATTGCCTTTGCAAACCCGCAGGCCAACGCGGCCAAGGTGGCGGCCTTTACCAAACAGGCGGCCCAGGACGACGCGGACGTGGTCGTCTTCCCGGAGATGTGGAATACCGGTTACGCCCTGGACCAATTGGACCAGCTGGCCGACCCGGACGGCGCCCAAACCCGGGAGCTGTTGAGCCGCCTGGCGCGCCAGTACCGGATCAATATCGTCGGCGGTTCGGTTGCTACTAAGCACGGTAACCAGTTTTACAACACGACCTTGGTCTACGACTCAACCGGGCAGGCGGTTGTTTCCTATGACAAGGTGCACCTCTTTGGCCTGATGAAGGAGGACCAGTACCTGACCGCCGGGGACCGGGAGAACTTCTTCCGCTTGGCGGGCGTGCCAAGCGCCAGCTTCATCTGCTACGACCTGCGCTTTCCAGAATGGATCCGGACGGTGGCCCGCCACGGGGCCGACGTCCTCTACCTGCCCGCGGAATGGCCGGCCGTGCGGATCCCGCAGTGGCGGATCATGCTGCAGGCGCGGGCGATTGAAAACCAGGCCTTCGTGGTGGCGGTCAACCGGGTTGGGGACGATCCCGACAATCACTTCGACGGCCACTCATTGGTGATCGACCCGCTGGGGAAGATCATCGCCGGCGACGGCAGCGGCGAACGGCTCTACTTCGCCGATTTAGATTTGGATGAATTAAAAGCAGTACGGGGACCGATCCCAGTCTTCTCGGATCGGCGGCCGGACCTGTATCGTTAGGGAGGAAGATCATTATGAAATTTGAACAGTCAGACTTACTCAATCACTTACCGAAACAATTCTTTGCCAACCTGGTCGCCAAGGTCAACGCCAAGGTGAACGCCGGGGTCGACGTGATCAACCTCGGCCAGGGGAACCCGGACAAGCCGACGCCGGACTACATCGTCCAAAGCACCCAGAAGTGGGTGGCCGACCCGGCCTGCCACAAGTACTCCCCGTTCCAGGGCCTGCCGGAATTCAAGAAGGCCGCGGCCAAGTTCTACCACGAAAAGTACGGCGCCGACATCGACCCGAACTCGGAAGTCGCCATCCTCGGCGGGTCCAAGATTGGCCTGGTCGAACTGCCCTGGGCGCTGATGAACCCCGGCGATACCTATCTATTGCCGGATCCCGGCTACCCGGACTACTTCTCCGGTGCGGCCCTCGGCGAGGTTAACTTCGAGACGGTACCACTCCTGGAGGGAAACGACTTTTTGCCGGACCTGGACGCCATTCCGGAAGAGACGGCCAAGAAGGCCAAGTTCTTCTACCTGAACTACCCGAACAACCCAACCGGTGCGGTGGCGACGAAGGAGTTCTATGAGCACCTGGTTGCCTGGGCCAAGAAGTACCACGTCGGCATCATCTCCGACTTTGCCTACGGGGCAATCGGCTTCGATGGCCAGCAGCCGATTAGCTTCATGCAGACGCCGGGAGCCAAGGAGGTCGGGATCGAATTTTACACCTACTCCAAGACCTTCAACATGGCCGGCTGGCGGATCGCCTTTGCGGTCGGCAATTCCGACATCATCGGGGCGCTGAACCTGATCCAGGACCACCTCTTCGTCAGCCTCTTCCCGGCACTGCAAAAGGCGGCCATCGATGCACTGACCGCGCCGGAGCGGGATGAGGAGATCGCTAAGATCGTTGCCCGTTACGAAACGCGGCGGAATGCTTTCGTGGGTGCGGCCGAAAAGATCGGCTGGCACGCCTTCAATCCGCAGGGGACCTTCTACGCTTGGATGCCGGTGCCGAAGGGCTACACCAGCGAACAGTTCGCCGACCTGCTGCTGGACAAGGCGGGCGTGGCCGTGGCGCCGGGGAATGGCTTCGGTGAGCACGGTGAGGGCTACGTTCGGATCGGCCTGCTAATTGAACCGGACCGGTTAAAGGAGGCCGTGGACCGGGTCGCAAAACTGCACTTGTTTGATTAAGAGGGGGAAATGAGAATGACTTTGAAATATACTGTATTAGGTGCTGGCGCCATGGGACTGCGCTTCGGGGTTCTGCTCCAGGAACTGGCGGGGGCCAAGGTAGACTTTGTTGATAACTGGGCACCCCAGGTGGAAACGATTCAAAAGCAGGGCGGGGTATACGTTTCCCGTGATCACGAGGGCCGCCACCTGGTTCCGATCAACATTTATTCGCCTGAGGACTATGCTGGCGATCCCGACGTCTTCATCGTCTTTGCCAAGCAGATGACCCTAGATGACCTGCTGACCCGCAGCGCCCACTTCTTCCATCCGGATCATCAGTACGTCTTCTCTGGTATGAACGGGATGGGGCACATCGAAAAATTAAACCGCTACTTCCCGAAAGAACACGTTGTTGCCGGAACCTGCCTGATCGGGACTGTCCTGAATAAGGCGGGGGATGTCGACTTCATCGGTAAGTCTGGCGCGGGCTCGATCAACCTGGCACCCCAGGTTGGCGAACCGGACGCGCGGGTCAAGGAGATCGTCGCCGATTTCACCACGGCCAATATCAATCCGCACTTAAACGACAACTTCTACGGCACTCTGCTCACCAAGGTAGTCTTCAACTCGGTAATCAACACGATCTGCACCCTCTTTGAAATCCAGATGGGTCAGTTCATCGACTACGATGGTGCCGAAAAGCTCGGCAAGCAACTGATTAACGAGGCCTTCGACGTGGCCGAGCGGACGGGTATCCAGCTGCTGTCCACCCGGGAGGAAGAATGGCAGACGATCAAGTACGTCAGCTCCGTCACCAACCCACTGCACTACCCATCGATGTACCAGGATATGTCCAAGGGACGGGCAACCGAGGTTGATTACATCAACGGCTACATTTACGACCTTGGCAAGAAGTACAATTACGAGGCCAGCACGCACGACTTCCTGCGTAACCTGGTCCACCTCGCGGAAAACACCCGGAAGTTTAGAAAATAATTTTGAATAGGCACCAAAAGGGATCAAGCAAGTCAAATTGCTTGATCCCTTTTTGTAGATTCTACTATTGATTTTCCTGGTCGAATTCCTCGAGCTTTTCGGCGGCCTCGGTCCAGGCCAGTTCGACCTCGTCCGACTTTTCCTTGGCGGCGTCGAGCTCCTTTTGCAGGTCGGTTAGTTTGCCGATGTCGGTGGCGATTTCCGGCTGGCTCATCTTTTCTTGGATTTCCTCCTGCTTGGTCTCTAGGTCGGTCATCTCAGCCTCGAGCTTGTCGACCTGGCGCTGCAACTTGCGCCGGGCCTTCTGGGTTTCCTTGCTCTGCTGGTAGGATTGTTTGCCTTTGGAAGGCTGGCTGGCCGGCGTTGGGCCTGCCGGATTGTCCTGCTGTTTGGTTGAAGCAGCCGCGGCCCGCTTTGTCTGTTCGGCCAGGTAGTCATCGTAATCCCCTTCGTAGTGGGTGATGCCATCCTTTTGCATGTCCAACACGTCGGTGGCCACCTGGTTGATGAAGTACCGGTCGTGGGAGACGAAGAGGACCGTCCCGGTGAACTCGTTGATGGCGTTCTCGAGGACCTCCCGGCTGTCGATGTCCAGGTGGTTGGTTGGTTCATCGAGGATCAGGAAGTTGATCGGCTTGAAGGAGAGCTTGGTCAGCTCCAGGCGGGCCTTTTCACCCCCGGAGAGCTCGTGGACGACCTTGTAGACATCATCGCCGACGAAGAGAAAGCTGCCGAGCAGGGAGCGAATGTCTTTTTCCGGGACTTCGGGGTGCTCGTCCCAGACTTCATCGAGGACCGTCTTGTCGGGATGGAGCTGCTGCTGTTCCTGGTCGTAGTAACCGATGTCCAGATTGGCCCCGAACTTGACCGTCCCGCTGATCAACGGAATCTGGTGCAGGATTGACTTCAAAAGGGTCGACTTCCCAATTCCGTTGGGGCCGATGATCCCGATCCGCTGCGGCTTGCGAACGGTGAAGGAGAGTGGCCCGGCCAGGACCTGCTCATCGTAGCCGACCTTGGCGTTTTCCACGTCGAGGACCTCGTTGCCGCTGTCCTTGTCACTGTGGAAATGAAAGTGGATCGACTGGTCGTCGGTTTCGGGTCGGTCGAGCCGGTCCATCTTTTCCAGCTGCTTGCGCCGTGCCTGGGCCCGCTTGGTGGTCGAGGCCCGGACGATGTTGCGGTTGACAAAGTCTTCCAGCTTAGCAATCTTTTTTTGCTGCTGGTCGTAGTGCTTCCATTCGGTCTTTAGACGCTCCTGCTTGTGGGCAACGAACTGGGTGTAGTTGCCGGTGTAGTGAAGCAGGGTTCGGTTGTCGAGATCGTAAACGTCGGAAACAACGTGATCGAGGAAGTACCGGTCGTGGGAAACCACCAGCAGGGCACCCTGGTAGCTCTTCAAATAGTCTTCCAGCCAAGCTAAAACATTCATGTCGAGGTGGTTGGTCGGTTCGTCCAAAATTAACAGCTGGGGGGCCTGGAGGAGAATCTTGGCTAGGGCCAGCTTCGTCTTTTGTCCCCCGGACAGGGCGTCGACCGGCGTGTCGTAGTATTCTTCCCCGAAGCCAAAGCCCTTCAGGATTCCCCGCATCCGGGATTCGTATTCAAAGCCGCCACGCTTTTTGTAGTCGTTCTGCAGACGGTCGTATTTGTTCATCACCTGCTGGTAGCGCTCGTCGGCAGGGTCAATGTCCGCAAGTTCGGTTTCGAGCTGGTGAATCTCGTCCTCCATGGCGTGAAGGGGTGCAAAGACCAGGTCGAGTTCGGCCCAGATGTTGTTTTGGCTATCGAGCCCCTGGTCCTGGGCCAGGTAGCCGATCGTCAGGTCGCGGACTTTGCTGATTGAACCCTCATCAGGGGTGGTGATGCCGGCAATCATCTTCAGCAGGGTGGTCTTCCCGGCACCGTTGCGGCCAACCAGAGCGGTCCGGCCGTGGTCCTGGATCTGCATGTTGATATTGTGAAATAAAACGTCGGCCCCAAAGCGGCGCATGACGTCATTGGCTTGTAATAGTATCATTGAAGAAACCTCATTAATATGGATATAATCTACCATAATAAATTCTTATCTATTCTTATCTATTCTAACAGATTTCAAGAAATTTATAAAAAATGCACTTTTTATTGTGGATCGGTTCACAAAACCGCCGAAGGTTGCTAGAATGTATTGTGATGTGAATTTCACAAAGTATCAAAATCGAGCTGGTAATTTGCTCAACAATAAGCGTGAGAGTCAAGAGTAAACGATCAGTGATAGGGGGATAATTATGCCAACTAAAAAAATACCACGCGCAACTGCCCGGCGGTTGCCAATCTACTACCGTTACCTTACCGTTCTGATGAGTGCGAATAAACAACGGGTCTCCTCGACGGAACTGTCCGAAGCCGTCCAGGTCGACTCAGCGACGATTCGGCGGGACTTCTCCTACTTTGGTGAGTTGGGGAAGCGGGGCTACGGTTACGATGTGGCCAGCCTGCTCAAGTTCTTCAAGGGGATCCTGCACCAGGACTCCTTGGTCAGCGTGGCCTTAGTCGGGGTCGGGAGTCTGGGAAGTGCTCTGCTAAACTACAACTTCCACCAGGATACCAACCTGCGGATCAGCGCCGCCTTCGACACGAAGCCGGAGATGGCTAACACGGTCAAGAGCGGGATTCCAATCTACCCGGCCGAAGAAATGATGACCCAATTAAAGGAACAGCAGATTGACGTGGTGATCCTGACGGTGCCGGGTGCCAAGGCCCAGAAAGTTACCGATCAGCTGGTTGAATCCGGGGTCAAGGGGATCCTGAACTTTACGCCGGTCCGTCTGTCCGTGCCGAAAAACGTTCAGGTGCAAAACATTGACCTGACGAATGAATTGCAGACCCTGATCTACTTCATTAAGAACTATTCTGACGACAATAAATAAGAATAATCAAACGTCCCGCAAGCCTAGTGCTGCCGGGGCGTTTTCTTGTTTGGTCAAAAAATAGTCAAATTTGGTCAAACTTTTTATTGCAATTCGGGCAAAAGATGTTATAGTAATAACTGTGGTTAGCACTTAAGCACAGTGAGTGCTAAAGTGACAAAATTAAATTTAACAAGATGGAGGGATTAACGTGTTAAAACCATTAGGAGACCGCGTTGTTCTAAAAGCTGAAACTGAAGAAGAAAAGACGGTTGGCGGAATTGTCCTGGCATCCAATGTCAAGGAAAAGCCAACTACTGGAAAGGTTATTGCCGTTGGTGAAGGTCGGACCTTAGACAACGGGCAAAAGCTTGCTCCAGCTGTTAAGGAAGGTGACCGGGTACTCTTTGATAAGTACGCCGGCAACGAAGTGGAATACGACGGGGAAAAGTACCTGGTCGTTCACGAAAAGGACTTAGTCGCAGTGCTCGACTAGTTCAAACCACATTCATTACGAAATTAAAACGAAAAAATAATTATCGATTCGATGAGGTGACAATAAATGGCAAAGGAAATTAAGTTTGCTGAAGACGCACGGAACGAAATGCTCCGCGGTGTTGACAAATTAGCTGACACGGTTAAGACGACGATGGGTCCTAAGGGTCGTAACGTTGTCCTGGAACAAAGCTACGGCAACCCAACCATCACGAACGATGGTGTAACGATTGCCAAGAGCATTGAACTGGAAAACCACTTCGAAAACATGGGTGCTAAGCTCGTGAGCGAAGTTGCTTCCAAGACCAACGACATTGCCGGTGACGGGACCACGACTGCTACCGTTCTGACCCAGGCAATTGTCAACGCCGGGATGAAGAACGTGACTGCCGGTGCTAACCCAGTTGGCATTCGTCGCGGGATCGACAAGGCGACCCGGGCAGCCGTTGAAGCTTTGAAGAAGATGTCACACGATGTTAAGACCAAGGATGACATCGCCCAGATTGCCTCCATTTCTGCTGATAACAAGGAAGTTGGTAAGCTGATTGCCGACGCCATGGAAAAGGTTGGTAACGACGGGGTGATCACTCTGGAAGACTCCCGTGGTGTTGACACCAGCGTTGACGTTGTTGAAGGGATGAGCTTCGACCGTGGCTACATGTCTCAATACATGGTTACGGATAACGACAAGATGGAAGCCGACCTCGACAACCCATACATCCTGATCACGGACAAGAAGATCTCCAACATCCAGGACATCCTGCCACTGCTGCAAAGCGTTGTTCAGGAAGGCCGTGCTCTCTTGATCATTGCCGATGACATCACCGGTGAAGCTCTGCCAACCCTTGTTTTGAACAAGATTCGTGGGACTTTCAACGTGGTTGCTGTTAAGGCTCCTGGCTTCGGTGACCGGCGGAAGGCTCAACTCCAAGATATCGCCGTTCTGACCGGCGGGACCGTTATTTCCGACGACCTGGGCATGAACCTGAAGGACGCTACCGTTGGTCAATTAGGTCAATCTAACAAGGTTACGGTTACTAAAGACGCTACCACGATCGTTGATGGTGCCGGTGCCAAGGAAGCCATCGCTGAACGGGTTGACCAAATCAAGCAGGCCATCTCCAAGACGACTTCTGACTTTGACCGTGACAAGCTCCAAGAACGGCTGGCAAAACTCTCCGGTGGGGTTGCCGTTGTTCGGGTCGGTGCTGCTACCGAAACTGAAATGAAGGAAAAGAAGTACCGGATTGAAGACGCCCTGAACGCTACCCGGGCTGCCGTCCAAGAAGGATTCGTTCCTGGTGGTGGTACGGCACTCGTAAACGTTCTGCCTGCCCTGGACAAGGTTGAAGCAACCGGTGATGAAGCAACTGGTGTCAACATCGTTAAGGACGCCCTGGAAGCACCTGTTCGTCAGATCGCCGAAAACGCCGGTGTTGAAGGCTCCGTCATCATCAACCAACTGAAGAGTGAAAAACCTGGCATTGGTTACAACGCTGCTGATGGCAAGTTCGAAGACATGGTTGAAGCCGGAATCGTTGACCCAACCAAGGTTACCCGTTCCGCTCTGCAAAACGCTGCCTCTGTCTCCGCACTGCTGCTGACGACGGAAGCCGTTGTTGCCGACAAGCCTGATGACAACAAGAACAATGCCCCTGCTGCTCCACAAGGCGGCGCTGGCATGGGCGGCATGATGTAATCTCTGCCGTTGCGTAAAATTAATAATTAAAAATAGTCGATGGGAAAATTTCCCGTCGGCTATTTTTTAATTTCCCGGGAAATATCTACCTAGGAAATTTTGGAAAGCCTTTTCAGCGCCGCACGGGTCCGCGGGTGTGGTAAAGTAGACTTTGCAATTATTTTCAATCACCGGTACAGAAAGGACTAACATGGAAAAACTAAAAGTACACAAAATTAGCCTCTTTTCCGGGATCATGCTGGCGCTGAATTCCCTGATTGGCTCCGGCTGGCTCTTTGGGGCCGGGACCGCTGCCAAGGTGGCCGGCCCGGCTGCCATCATTTCCTGGATCCTCGGGGCGGTCATTATCATCAGTATCGCAATTACCTATGTCGAACTGGGGGCGATGTTTCCCGAGAGCGGGGGAATGAGCCGCTACGCTCAATACAGCCACGGTCAGTTGCTCGGCTTTATCGCGGCTTGGGCCAACTGGATTTCGCTCATCACCCTGGTGCCGATGGAAGCGGTGGCCTCGGTTCAGTACATGAGTTCCTGGCCGTGGTCCTGGGCCAACTGGACCCACCACTTCCTTTCCCACGGCAACGTGACTTCCCAGGGAATGTGGGTGGTCGTGCTTTTCATGCTGATCTTCACTTTGATTAACTTTTGGTCAGTCAAATTGATGACCCGCTTCACCAACCTGATCTCGATCTTTAAGATTGTCTTGCCGACCCTAACCATCGTGATGTTGTTGATCAGCGGCTTCCATCCGGGCAACTTTGGCCACAGTGCGGCGACCTTCATGCCCTACGGCAGTCGGTCGATCTTCGAAGCGGCAGCCGTTTCCGGGATCATCATGTCCTATGACGCCTTCCAGACGATCATCAACATGGGTGGTGAGATGGTGAACCCCCGTAAAAATATCGTCCGCGGGGTGTTGATCTCAATGATTATCACCGCGGTAATCTACATCATGCTCCAGGTGGCCTTCATCGGGGCGGTGGATCCGGCACTCTTGGCTAAGAGCGGCTGGCACGGGGTGAACTTTACTTCGCCATTTGCCGACATCGCCATCCTACTAGGGATGAACTGGTTGGCCATTCTGCTTTACATGGATGCCTTTGTCTCGCCGTTCGGAACCGGGGTGGCCTTCGTGGCGACGGCCTCCCGGGCCCTGGCGGCAATGACCCATACCAAGCACCTGCCACAGTGGTTGGGACGCCTGGCCCGGCGCTACATGATTCCCCGTTTCGCCATGGTGACCGATTTTATCCTGGCCGTGATCCTGGTCAACACCTTCCGAAACTGGAGCCTGCTGGCAACGGTCATCACTGGGTCGACCCTGATCGCCTACCTGACCGGCCCGGTCACCGTTACGACCCTGCGCCGGATGCGACCTGATCTAAAACGGCCCTTTGCCCCGCACTACATGTCCTGGTTGGCCCCGGTTGCCTTTGTCCTCGCCAGCCTGGCGATCTACTGGACGATGTGGCCGACGACCATTCAGGTGATCGTGGTGATCGCCCTCGGCCTGCCAATCTACCTCTATTACGAGGTGCGCTACCAGCACTCCAAGTGGGGCCAGCAGCTGAAGAGTTCCGCCTGGCTGATTACCTACATGGTCTTTATTTCGCTGGTCTCCTATGCCGGCAGCACTGGCTTTGGTGGCCAAGACTGGATTCAGTACCCATGGGATTTTGTGATCATCATCATCTGCTCGCTCGGTTTCTACTGGTGGGGAGTTCACAGTCACCTGCCAGAGATGGACCCGATTGCCGAAGAAGTCAACGCGCGAGTCAAACTTTAAGCTTAATTTGTCCCAATTTGGTGAAAAAAGTCGCAGATTGCTTGTTGCAATGCCGGTGAATAAATTATAATATTGTTCAGTTATCCAATCGGGGTAACGATCAAGTTAACAAAATTTCCACAGACTGATTAAAATTCAGCTAAGTTGGGAGGGAGAAAATGATATGTGGCGTTATCTAAAACGCGTGTTAATTGGGAAGCCACTGAAGACCCTGGATGAGGGTCAGACCCACTTAACGAAATTCAAGGCGTTAGCGATGCTGTCGTCCGACGCCATTTCGTCAGTCGCCTATGGTCCTGAGCAGATTACCACTGTCCTGGTAACCCTGTCGGCCGCCGCTATCTGGTACTCGATTCCAATTGCGGCGATTGTCCTGATCCTTTTACTGGCGATCACGCTATCGTATCAACAGATTATTCATGCTTACCCCAGTGGTGGGGGTGCCTATGTCGTTGCTACCCGCAACTGGGGGAGCACCGGGGGACTCTTCGCCGGGGGCTCGCTTCTGGTTGACTACATGCTGACCGTGGCAGTTTCGACGACTTCTGGGGTGGAGGCGATCACCTCCGCGGTTCCGGCGCTTTACCGGTTCTCCATACCGATTGCCATCATTATTGTTCTGCTGATTATGTTCATGAACCTGCGGGGGATGAGCGAGAGCGCCAACTTCTTGACGGTCCCGGTCTACTTCTTCGTTGTGATGATCACGATCATGATTATCTGGGGATTCTACAACATTGCCACCGGTAACATTCACTACCACGCGGTTGTGGATTACGGGACGCCGGTTAAGGGCATGTCGCTGGTCCTCTTCATTCGGGCCTTTTCTGCCGGTTCTTCATCCTTGACCGGGGTGGAAGCCGTCAGCAACGCGGTGCCGAACTTTAACAAACCCAAGGAAAAGAACGCGGCCACGACCCTGGCGATCATGAGCCTGATCCTGGCAACTTTCTTCAGTGCCATCATCTTCTTCAGCTTCTACCTGGGAATCATTCCGAATTCCCGGACGACGGTGCTGTCGCAGATGGGGGCCCAGATCTTTGGTGGTCACGGGGTTGGCTTTTACCTGCTCCAGCTAGCAACGGCTATGATTCTGGCGGTGGCCGCCAATACCGGTTTCTCCGCCTTTCCAATCCTGGCCTTCAACATGGCCAAGGACAAGTACATGCCGCACGCCTTCATGGACCGTGGTGACCGGCTGGGCTACTCCAACGGGATCATCTCGCTGGCGGTCGGGGCGATTATCTTGATCCTGATCTTCCATGGTCAGACCAACAACCTGATTCCGCTGTACGCGGTCGGGGTTTTCGTGCCGTTCACGCTGTCCCAGTCCGGGATGATTATTCACTGGTTCCGGGAACGCCAGGGCTTCTGGCTGGGCAAGGCCTTCATCAACCTGGTTGGGGCCCTGATTTCCCTGATCCTGGTCATCTGCCTGTTCTGGCAGCACTTCGTCAACGTTTGGCCGTACCTGATCATCATGCCGGTCCTGCTGTGGATTTTCTACGCCATTCACTCGCACTACACCAAGGTGGCCGCGCAATTACGGGTGGCCGAGAAGACCAAGGTGCAGCTGCACGACTACGACGGCTCGACCGTGATCGTTCTGGTCGGCAACGTCACCCGGGTGACCCGGGGCGCGATCAACTACGCCCGGTCGATCGGTGATTACGTCATCGCCATGCACGTTTCCTTCGACGAAAATCCGGGCAAGGAACACAAGACGGCTAACGAATTCAAGGCCGAGTACCCGGATGTCCGCTTCGTCGACATCCACTCGTCCTACCGGTCAATCGCCAAACCGACGTTGCGGTTCGTGGACGTGATTGCCAAGCGGGCCGAGGCACGGAACTACTCGACGACCGTCCTGGTTCCGCAGTTTATCCCAAAGCACCCATGGCAATTAATCCTGCACAACCAGACCAGCGTCCGGCTGCGGGCGGTGCTGAACTCACGGGAGAACATCATCGTCTCAAGCTACAATTACCACTTGCATGAATAAACAAATCGGTGCCTTGACATTCTGTCGGCACCGATTTTTTGGAGAAACACATGAACAAAAAACAGTTGTTATTTGGTGGCCTCTTTGCCCTCGGCCTGATCTTTACGGCCAGCTACTCGATCGATAACCGGGGCTTTCACTCCGGCATCTTCGGGATCATCGGCTGCGTCTTGATGCTGGCGTCCTACGTTGGCTTTAATCAGGAAAAATTAAAAGCCCATGACCACCACACGCGGGTGATTCTGGGCTGGCTGAGCGGCATTTTGGCCTTCATCGTGATTTTAGATATTACCGAAGTCCTCTTAGCTTAGGACTGGGCAATATAGGGCACCTCGTGATTGCGGGGCTGCCCTTTTTTGATTGTCAGCTGATCGTTAAAGCGGGTTGTCAAATCAGCAATCAGCTGGTCGCAGGCGTCCTGGTCGACAAAGATGGTAACTACGACGTTGACCCCGTACTGCTCGTCGGCGACCGTGATCTGTTGTTCCTTCAGAAAGTAGAGCAGCTGATCGTGCTGGGCGTAGGAGGCGGTGATGGCCACGGAAGTCTGGATGACCCGTTGGACCAGCCCTGCCTGATGGACGGCATTGGTGGTAACGTTGCTGTAGGCCCGGATCAGGCCGCCGGCGCCGAGCTTGATGCCGCCAAAATACCGGGTGACAACGGCCACGACATTGTGCAATTTAGCCAGTTGGAGCGACTCGAGGATCGGTACCCCGGCCGTTCCGCTCGGCTCGCCATTGTCGCTCTCTCGCTGAATCTGGTCGTGATCGCCGACCAGGTAGGCGTAGCAGTTATGATTGGCCTTGCGGTTGTCCCGCTGCACCTGGGCGATAAAATCCTGGGCCTCTTCTTCGCTGTTGATTCGGCCGAGCTGGCAGATGAATCGTGACTTTTTGATCACCATCTCAAAGGCGGTGTTTTTGGCAATGGTAAGGAATGGTTCTGGCATGACAAAACTTCTTTCGTGAAAAATTGGATTTTTCCCGTACTTATTAAGTAGGGGGGATGAAAATGAAATTGACAGAGTATTACGGCCGCCGGGTCCTAGTTGACCGGCCGGACTGGCAAGCAAAGCAGCCGCCGGCACCAATCCAGACTCTGGAAACCATCACGGTGGGCGATCGCAAAATCGAATGTCGGCGCTGTGGACAAAAAACGCCCAAGAAGATTGCGGCCCTGCCCAATGGCGAATTCTACTGCCCACGCTGCATCAATCTAGGCCGGGTGGCCACGTTAAATAAATTTTATCATGTTCCGGAGCCAAATCAATTTGTGGTCAAAGAACCGGTACTAACTTGGCAGGGGCAGCTGTCGCCCTTGCAGCAGGAGGCCGCGGAAGAAGTCGCGACGGGGATGAAAAAGCACCAGCACCAGCTGCTCTGGGCCGTAACCGGGGCCGGTAAGACCGAGATGATGTTTCGGGGGATCGCGGCAGCCCTGCGCCGGGGCGAGCGCTTGGCAGTGGCCTCTCCGCGGGTCGACGTCTGTTTGGAGCTTTATCCGCGTCTTCAAGCGGCCTTTGCCAACACGACAATGGTCCTGCTGCACGGCCGCCAGGAGCTGCCCTACCGCTATGCCCAGCTGACGATCTGCACGACCCACCAGCTTTTGCGCTTTTACCATGCCTTTGACAACCTGATCATTGACGAGGTCGACGCTTTTCCTTACGCGGCCAATGCGGCCCTGCTGTATGCGACCGGGCAGGCGGTGAAGGAAAAAGGCGGTTGCCTCTATCTGACTGCGACTCCGGGCCCGTCTTTGCTGCGCCAGGTCCGCCAAAAGGAGCTGGCGGTTAGCTACCTGCCACTGCGCTACCACGGTCATCTGTTGCCGGAGGTCCGATTGCGCCTGACGCCCCGCTGGCGCCGGACACTGGATCAAAAGCGGTTACCGGCCAACCTGGTTGCGGAGCTGCGACGAACGCTGGCGGCCGGCCACCGGTTCCTGTTCTTTGTGCCGCACGTTCGTGACCTGCCTGGGATCGCCGGAGCATTGGAGACGGTCGGCTTTGAACGCCGGACCTTTACGACGGTACACGCCGCGGACCCCGAACGACTGGCGAAGGTGCAGGGGATGCGGGACGGCCGGTACGATTTCTTGGTGACCACCACGATCATGGAACGGGGCGTGACCTTTCCAGAGATCGACGTTTTTGTCCTGGGGGCTGATGATCCGGTCTTTTCGTCCTCAGCTCTGGTGCAGATTGCCGGTCGGGCCGGCCGCGCGCGCAGTCGCCCCGACGGCCGGGTCATCTTCTGGCTCGGCTGTCCCTGCCGGCGGGTGCGGGAGGCGGCCCGCCAAATTCGCTTTATGAATCAAAAAGGCCGGGCTCTCCAGCGATGAACTGCCTACTTTGCAACGCCCCACTTGCCTACCGCCTGACCATTCCCGACCTGGTCCTGCTGCGGCCAATCCAACCGCCTGTCCTCTGCCAGCGCTGCCGCAAACAATTTGAGCGGATCGATTCCGCGACGGCCTGCCCGGGCTGTGGCCGTCCCAAGAACGGTCGGCGCCTCTGCCCGGAGTGTCAGCGTTGGCACCAGCACTATGGCTGGCACCTGCGCCACACGGCCCTCTATACTTACAATGAGGCAATGCGCGATTTTATGCGCCGCTATAAGTTTCAGGGCGACTACCGCCTCCGCCAGGTCTTCCAAGGTGAACTTTCTCGTCAGGTGCAAACTCTTGCCGCCGACCTGGTGATCCCGATTCCGGTGACGGCCACCACCATGGCGACACGGGGATTCAACCAGGTGCTGGGGTTCTTGGGGACGGAGGAGGAGTCCGGCCTGCTTGTGCACCGCGCCGGTGAAAAGGTCGCCCAGTCACACAAGACCCGCCGTCAGCGGCTGCACACGCCCCAGCCGTTTGAATTGACCAATCCGGTAGCCGTCCGGGGGAAGCGGGTCCTGCTAGTCGACGACGTTTACACAACGGGGCGGACCCTCTACCACGCCGCCAGCCTGATCCACGCGGCTGGGGGAGACGAAATCATTAGTCTGTCCCTTGCTCGTTAAGGAAGGTTAAATGATTCTGAAAACGGTTTGTTAATTGATCAGAACTACACTATAATGGAATTAGGATATGAGAAGAGTGGTCCTTCTGATATCAGATCAAGCAATTGCTTGGACTGAAAGGAGAGATGTCTGATGTTAAAGTTCAATATTCGTGGTGAAAATGTCGAAGTTACTGATTCAATTCGTGACTACGTAGTCAAGCGGATCAGCAAGCTTCAAAAGTTCTTTGAAGATAGCGTCGAAGCTACCGCCCACGTGAACTTAAAGGTATACCCAAACCGGACCTACAAGGTTGAAGTGACGATTCCGCTTCCATACTTGACGCTGCGGGCCGAAGAGACCTCTAACGACATGTACGGTAGTGTGGACCTGGTTACCGATAAGCTTGAACGTCAAATCCGGAAGTACAAGACCAAGGTCAACCGCAAGTCCCGTGAAAAGGGCTTTAAGAACGTTGAATTCGTTCCAAGCGATGACGACACTACTAGTACTGACGATTTGAAGATCGTTCGGACCAAGCAAGTTTCCTTGAAGCCAATGGATCCCGAAGAAGCTGTTCTGCAGATGGACATGCTGGGACACGACTTCTTCGTCTTCCAAGATGCTGAGACCAACGGCACGAGCATTGTTTACCGTCGTAAGGACGGTCGCTACGGCCTGATCGAAGCAGAATAAATGAACGCGTTGAGTGTTCAAAAAGGGGATTACAGCAAGTGTTTTGCTGTGATCCTTTTTTGTTTATCTGGCGATCAGTTTGGTTTTCAAAGCCTAGTGAACGTGGTAAAATACATAAGTTAGATTAAAAAATATAATTGGCTTGAGTAGCACTTTTTTAATCGTTTTAGCTCGAGCTAATGAATTAGGAAGGACGCTTTTATGGCCAACATTTTAAAGAAATGGATTGAAAGCGACCGTCGTGAACTGCGGCGGATTGATAAAATCGCTGATAAAGTTGAAGCCTACGCCAAAACCATGGCGGACATGACTGATGACCAGTTAAAGGCGAAGACACCAGAATTCCGCCAGCGCTACCAGAAGGGTGAAACGCTCGATGAGATGCTGCCGGAGGCCTTCGCGGTTGCCCGGGAAGGTGCCAAGCGGGTGCTGGGCCTGTACCCATTCCATGTTCAGATCATGGGTGGGATTGTCCTGCACGAAGGGAACATCGCCGAAATGAAGACCGGTGAAGGGAAAACCCTGACCGCTACTATGCCGGTATATTTGAACGCGCTCTCCGGCAAAGGGGTCCACGTTATCACCGTTAACGAATACCTGTCCAAGCGTGACGCCGTCGAGATGGGCCAGCTCTACAACTGGCTGGGCTGCAGCGTCGGCATTAACAATTCTGAGATGAGTCCCGATCAGAAGCGGGAAGCTTACAAGGCCGACATTATGTACTCGACCAACAGTGAAATCGGGTTCGACTACCTGCGTGACAACATGGCCGTTTACAAGGAAGACCAGGTTCAGCGGGGATTGAACTACGCGATCGTCGACGAGGTGGACTCGATCTTGATCGATGAAGCCCGGACGCCGCTGATCATTTCCGGACCGGGAACGGGGACCTCGAAGCTCTACAAGCAGACGGACCGGTTTGTCAAGCAGTTGAAGAACGAGGTGGACTACAAGGTCGACCTGGAATCCAAGACCGTTTCCCTGACTGACGAGGGGATCCAAAAGGCCGAAAAGTATTTTAACTTAAAGAACCTCTATGATCCTGAGAACACGCCGCTGACCCACCACCTCGACCAGGCGCTGCGGGCCAACTACATCATGTACCGGGACAAGGACTACGTGGTTTCCGACGGCGAAGTCCTGATCGTTGACTCCTTCACCGGACGGGTGATGCAGGGACGGCGGTTCTCCGATGGCCTGCACCAGGCGATTGAAGCCAAGGAAGGCGTTGAGATTCAGGAAGAAAACAAGACGATGGCCAACATCACCTACCAGAACCTCTTCCGGATGTACAACAAGTTGGCCGGGATGACCGGGACCGCCAAGACTGAACAGGAAGAATTCCGTGAGATCTACAACATGGAGACGATCACGATCCCAACCAACAAGCCGGTTATTCGGAAAGACGAACCGGACCTGCTCTACCCAACGCTGAAGAGCAAGTTTGCGGCCGTTGTTCGCCGGATCAAGAAGCTCCACGCCAAGGGCCAGCCAATCCTGGTCGGGACCGTGGCCGTTGAGACCTCCGAATACCTGTCGCACCTGCTGGACAAAGAACACATTCCGCACGTGGTCTTGAACGCTAAGAACCACGCTAAGGAAGCCGATATCATCAAGAACGCCGGTCAGCGCGGTGCCGTGACGATTGCCACCAACATGGCCGGGCGGGGGACCGATATCAAGCTCGGCCCCGGCGTTCGGGAACTCGGTGGCTTGGCCGTCATCGGGACCGAACGGCATGAATCGCGGCGGATTGATAACCAGCTGCGGGGCCGTTCCGGTCGGCAGGGGGATCCGGGCCTGTCCCAATTCTACCTGTCACTGGAAGATGACCTGATGAAGCGCTTCGGTGGTGACCGGATCAAGAACTTCCTGCAACGGATGAAGGTCGACGACGAGGACGCGGTGATCAAGAGCCGTTTCCTGACGCGCCAAGTGGAATCCGCCCAGAAGCGGGTTGAAGGGAACAACTACGACTCGCGGAAGAACGTTCTCCAGTACGATGACGTGATGCGTGAACAGCGGGAGATCATCTACAAGGAACGTCAGCAGATCATCACCGAGGACAAGTCTTTGAAGTGGGTCCTGATGCCGATCTTCAAGCGGACGATCGAACGGGAAGTTGAGCAGCATACCCTGGGTGAAGAAAAAGAATGGGATCTCAAGGGAATCGTCGACTTTGCCGAAGAGGTCCTGGTCAAGCCGCACACCTTTACGGTTGACGACTTGAAGGGTAAGACCAAGGAGCAGATGGTGGACTACCTGATGGGCTTTGCCAACGGTGTCTACAAGGACAAGCAGCGTCAGCTCTATGATCCGGCTCAGATGCTGGAATTCGAGAAGGTCGTCCTCCTGCGGGTGGTTGACTCCCACTGGACCGATCACATCGACGTGATGGACCAGTTCCGGCAGTCTGTCGGTCTGCGGGGCTATGGTCAGTTGAACCCGCTGGTTGAATACCAGACGGCCGGCTACCACATGTTCGAGCAGATGATTGCCGACATCGAGTACGAGACGACCCGACTCTTCATGAAGTCCGAGATTCGTCAGAACGTGACCCGGTAAAATTCAATACGATTAATTACTACTAGATTCTAGGTACGGCAGTAAGGTAACCCATGGCGGTACCGCTGCCGTATGTTTGTATGTGGAGGTTTTGTTGTGGAATTAAGTGAAGCAAAAAAACAAGTAGAAGCAATGCAACAAGAAGTTGCCCGCTTCGGGAGGTCTCTTTGACCTCGATGCCTTAGACGAGAGCATCGCGGAAAACGAGCAGAAGATGGCCCAGCCGGACTTCTGGAATGACAACGAGTCGGCCCAAAAGGTGATCGGTGAGAACAATGCGCTCAAGGATAAGCGCGACACCTTTGTCCACCTGCGCGACCAGATTGCCAACCTGCAGACCAATATCGAACTCCTCGAACTGGAGCCCGATCCGGACCTGCAGCAGGAATTCGACGCGACCTTTGCCCAGACGAAAAAGGCCCTGGAGCAATACCGGCTCAGCCAGCTGCTGGACGGGGAGTACGACTCCAAGAACGCCATCTTGGAGATCCACCCCGGTGCCGGGGGAACCGAAGCCCAGGACTGGGGTTCGATGCTCTTGCGGATGTACGTTCGCTGGGGTGAACAGCACGGCTTTACCGTCGAGACGGCCAGCTATGAGGCCGGGGACGAAGCCGGCATCAAGAGTGTGACCCTCTTGATTAAAGGGCACAACGCCTTTGGCTACCTGCGCAGCGAGAAGGGGGTTCACCGGCTCGTCCGGATCTCACCATTTGACGCGGCGGGTCGGCGCCACACCTCCTTTGCCTCGGTCGACGTCATGCCCGAATTGGACGAGAGCGTCAACATCAAGATTGACCCGTCCGATCTCCGGGTCGACACCTTCCGTTCCAGCGGGGCCGGTGGTCAGCACATTAACAAGACCGAATCGGCCGTCCGGATTACCCACCTGCCGACCGGGATCGTGACCTCCTCGCAGGCTGAGCGTTCCCAGCTGCAGAACCGGGTAACCGCGATGAACATGCTGAAGTCGAAGCTGTACGAATTGGAAGAAGAAAAGAAGGCCAAGAAGCGGGCTGAGATCGAAGGGGAGCAGCTGGACATCGGTTGGGGCTCCCAGATTCGTTCCTACGTCTTCCATCCCTACACAATGGTCAAGGATAACCGGAGTGGTCACGAGACCCACGATGTTCAAGCGGTGATGGACGGTGACCTCGATTCCTTTATCAACGCTTATCTCCAGTGGAAATTAAGCCAGAAGAACCCGCAATAAAGAAGATTGCGGTTAATTGGAAAAGCAAGTAAGATTAAATTAACAAGGAGTGGTGTTTATGCGCGAAAATCGCAAACGTCGGCTGACCCGCTCGGCGTCCGACCGCATTTTGGGCGGCGTCTTTGGCGGACTTGGTAAGTATCTCCATGTTTCACCGAACTTTTTGCGGGTGATCTACGTGATCCTGACGATCTTAACCGCCGTCATGCCGGGGGTGATCGTCTATCTGATCCTGTTGATTATCATGCCGCCTGATCCGGAACATCCCGGTATCATGGGCTTCTTCCAGGCCTTTAACGACCTGAACAAGAAGATGACGGATTCGGGCGACCAGTCCCGGTCCCGGCGGCAGCTGACCGACGTAGAAGAAAAAGACATTAAAAGAAATGGGCGATCATAATGGGATTTTGGAAAAGAGTATTAATTGATACCGTTCTGTTTATTGCCCTGGCCGGCCTCTTTGCCGGGACGGGGATGTTCTACATCAGCAGCGCCTGGATTGCGCTGCTGGCCAGCTTTGTTTTGGCCATCTTAAACGTCTTAGTCAAGCCAATCCTGGTGATTTTTTCCCTACCGATCAACGTCTTGACCCTCGGGCTCTTCAGCATCGTAATCAACGGGGCGATGTTGATGCTGACATCGGCATTTATTGGTGCGGACCTTTTTCACTTCTCTTCGTTTTGGAGTGCCATGCTGATTGCCATCATCATGTCGATCTGCAACACCATTATTACTGACCACCAAGAAAATCATTATTAAAAGGAGTGAAGCATCGTGCCAAACCACGTTACCGTTCAAGAATTAGTTGACCAGGTCCGCTTAAAGGTTCTCCAAGGCAAGGAATACCTCGACCGGCCGATTACCACCAGTGACATCTCCCGGCCAGCCCTGGAATTTGCCGGTTACTTCAAGCACTATCCGGCCCTGCGGATCCAGCTGCTGGGGATTACCGAAACCTCCTTCTCCAAGGACCTGACCCACGAGAAGATGGTAAAGTACATGACGAAGATGTGCACGCCGCAAACGCCGTGCTTCGTCATCTCAACGAACCTGCCGATCCCGCCGGAACTGAAGACGGCGGCGGCCAAGGCCAACATCCCGATCCTGGGGACCCATCTGACCTCCTCGCAGATTCTGTCCAACATGACCTCCTACCTGCTGGGCCGCCTGGCACCGCGGAAGTCAATGCACGGGGTGCTTGTCGACATCAACGGGGTCGGGGTCCTGATCACTGGTGATTCCGGGGTCGGTAAGAGTGAAACCGCCCTGGAACTGGTTCGGCGGGGACACCGGCTGGTTGCCGATGACCGGGTCGAGGTCTATGCCCGGGACGAACAGACCCTGATCGGGACGGCGCCGGCGATCTTAAAGCACCTGATGGAAATTCGGGGAATCGGGATCATCGACGTTTCCACCCTTTACGGGACCGGGGCGATCATGCCGGATGACAACATCAACCTGATCGTTCATCTGGAGACCTGGACGCCGGACGCCAAGTTTGACCGGCTCGGCGACCGGGGTGATACCCAGACCATCCAGGGAGTGATCATCCCGAAGGTGTCAGTGCCGGTCAAGACCGGGCGGAACCTGGCGATCATCATTGAATCGGCCGCGATGAACTACCGGGCCGAGACGATGGGCTACGACGCCACGGAGACCTTCGACCGCAACCTGAACAAGCTGATCAAGGAAAACTCGGCCCGCGATAGCAAGAAGGTTCAGAAGTAATGGGGACCAGGCTAATAGCGGCGCTTAACCCCATCGCCCTCCAATTCGGCCCCTTCACGATTCACTGGTACGGGGTCATCATTGCGACCGGGGTGGTTCTGGCCCTCTGGTTGTCCGTTCGCGAGGGCAAGCGCCAGGGAATCCCCGAAGACTACTTCTACGACTACCTGCTCTGGGCCTTACCGATCGCCATCATCTGCGCCCGACTCTACTACGTCACCTTCCAGTGGCCGTACTATGCCGCCCATCCCGGTGAGATCATCGCCATCTGGGACGGAGGAATTGCCATCTACGGGTCGATTATTGGGGGCTTTGCCGTCCTCTACTTCTTCTGTCGCGCCCGGCACCTGTCGATGTGGACGATGCTGGACGTGATCGCGCCGACGGTCATCCTGGCGCAGGGAATCGGCCGCTGGGGAAATTTCATGAACCAGGAGGCCTTTGGCGTGATTACGACCAAGGCCGCCCTAATGGCTCAGCACATCCCGAATTGGATTATTGCCCAGATGTACATCGGTGGCCACTACCGGGTGCCAACCTTCCTCTACGAATCACTTTGGGACCTGGCGGGCTTTGCCGTTTTGATGCTGCTGCGGCACCGGCACCACTTCTTCTTGCGTGGGGAAGTCTTCTTATCCTACGTGATGTGGTACGCCTTTGGCCGCTTCTTCATTGAAGGGATGCGGACCGACAGCCTGATGCTGGGCAGCGTCATCCGGGTTTCTCAACTGCTGTCACTGCTGTTCTTCATCGGCGCGCTGGTCTTAATGATCGTGCGGCGGCGACGGGGAATGGCTCCCTGGTATGATCAACCAAAGTAAAATAAGTCATGTGGTAATAAGTCAAGATAAAATTATCACTGACAAACTTGTTTTGACCAGATTTTTGACGCACTTAAATAAGCCTTGGTACCAAGGTGTTTTAAAAGCTAAGCGTCGAGAATCAATT
>NZ_JAOVYZ010000090.1 GCF_026413145.1 Limosilactobacillus kribbianus
CCCTACACATTTGATTCGTCGAAACTTTGTTCAGTTTTCAAAGGTCTACCGTGCTGATTAACTAGTAGCTAATCAGCAAATCTATTATATCATCTAACTCATCAGAATGTCAAGAGCTTTTTTGATTAATTATTAATCAAGCGATTGACTTTGCTGAAGAAGTCAGCTTATTTATAATATCAATTCCGCCATCAGAAGTCAACAACTAATTTTAATTTCTTAAAGTAGGTCGTTGCTTTTCATCAGACAGCGTTATCTATTATAACCAGCTCGCACAAAATAATCAAGGATAAACATGAATCTATCTTCATGTAATTTTCTAGACTAGCTATCAAGTAATTATCCTTGACAGCTAGTAATGATTAATTTTGGTCTAGCTAAAATTTAGTTGCGCTAGTAGAAACACAACAGTTAAATACTATAGGAGCTTTTCTTCAGATTTGCAAGGCTAAATTGTTAATTTGGCCAAAAATAAAAGAATCAGGCACCACTTTCGGTACTTGATTCCCTCTTACAACTGGTATTCTAAAACTTTAGCATCTTGATCGCCGATGTCATCATAATGAAGTGTCAACGACTGAACAACTCGAAAACCATTCTTTACGTATAGTTTTTCGGATGGCAGATTTCCATCTAACACGTCTAGGTGAATAACTCGCTTACCATCTGCCTTGGCCTGTCGTAAAATTGCTTGCAACAGCTTGGAGGCAATGCCAGTCCCCCGATACCGCGGATGAACACCAAAGAGATGCAACACACCAATCTCATCGCTGTCTGCCGGGGTTGGCCAATCAATCTGGGGATAATCCTCCCCCGTCGTCAAAACCCCGGCGCCAATTGCCTGATCGTCCTGGTAGGCGACCAGCACCCGGGCATCAGCAATCATCTGTCGTAAGCCATCGACACTCGGGTATTCGCCCCAAGTCCAGTCAGCGCCGTACTGATCCAGTGGCTGGTGATCGCAAATCGCCTTATAAAGGCCGGCCAGGGCGTTGAGATCATCCTGGTCAGCAACCTTAATCTGCGCATTGCTCATCTTTTCATCCCCCTTTATGGAAATAATATTAACGCATTTTCAATTAACCTGCTATAATAAGGCCGTAACGGGCCATTAGTTCAGTTGGGAGAATGTCTGCTTCGCATGCAGGAGGTCGCGAGTTCGAATCTCGCATGGTCCATAATCAGCCACGAATCGTTTGGTGATTCGTGGTTTTTATTTTGCAAAGAAGTCATCCGCTACGTCCGCAAAGTCGAGCGGTGCTACTGGTGCCTGCGCGTGATCTGCGATGCTCTTCTCCATCCAGATCATGTCGTACCACTTATCGAACTTGTAGACGTTGCGATCAAAGCGGCCCGCCAGTTTGTAACCGTAGTATTCGTGGAACTTCGGACTGGCAAGGGTCAAATAATGATCGGGCTGGTCGTCGTGCGGGTAGACAATGTGGGCGGTCATGTTAACGAAATGCATCCGCCGACAGAGCTCTTCCAAGGCGTCATATAGGCGGGTGCCGATCCGGTGACCACGGCACTCCCGATCCACGTAGATCGAGGTTTCAACCGTCCACTGGTAGGCCTCACGCGGATTAGCCGGGCCGATGTAGGCAAAGCCAACCACCTGGCCGTCGAGCTCGGCGACCAGGTAGGGATAGTGCTGGAGGGTCTTCTTCATCCGCCCGGTGATCTCCTCAACCGTCGGCACCGTCACCTCGCAGGTAATCGCCGTGTTTTGAACGTAATAGCTATAAATCTGCCGAATTGCCGCCGCGTCGGTCAGGCGGGCAACCCGCAATGAAACTTCTGACATCATACCACTCTTTCGTATTTTATTATCCCCATTATAGTCGCATCGGTTGGCATTCTGGTAGCCTTGCGTCATAATTAAATTAACGAAAGAAGGGAAAATCATGACAAAAGCTTACCTCATCCACGGCACCTCGACCCGCGACGACGACTGGTTCCCCTGGTTAGAACGGGCAGCGGCGCCCGCAATTCAGCTCGACCGGCTCTGGCTGCCGGATCCGTTCAACCCACAACAGGACGCTTGGAACGCGGCGGTAGACGATCAGATCAAGCCGACTGATGGACTGATCCTGGTGGCCCACAGCCTCGGCTGCATCACTGCGCTCCGCTTTATTGAACGCCACCAGGTCAAGGATGCCCGTCTCCTTTTAGTGGGAGCCTTCGACCAGGGCCTGCCGACTTATCCAGAACTGGATGCTTTCATGCAGCCAGCACCCGACTATGGGCAAATCGCACCTAAAATTAGCAAGGCGACGGTGATCGCCGCCAAGAATGACCCGATTGCCCCGTACAAAAACAGCATTCAGGTTGCCCATCACATCAACGCCAAGCTGATCGTCCAGGAAACGGGCGGGCACTTCCTCACCAGTGACGGCTTCACCCAATTTCCACTGGCGTTGAAGGAACTGCAACGACTGGCTAAATAAAAATAAGAGTAGGATTGCTCGAAAACGAGTTCAACCCTACTCTATTTTTTATTCTTGGCAGATTGCAAGAAATAACTTGAACGAATTTAGTGACGCAGATTAAGCAAGAAGATCTCGATTGGTGTATGCCAGTTAAGACATTTAAGTGGTCGGGAATTCAGATACCAATTAATTTGA
>NZ_JAOVYZ010000091.1 GCF_026413145.1 Limosilactobacillus kribbianus
AAAACGATAGGAAAATGAAAATCAGTTATTATTGGAGGAATTTTTGTATGACAAAAAATAGAAAAATGTATTTAGGATTCGGAATAGGAATTGTTGTATTGATTATCATTGCTATATTAGGTATACATATTTCTCATTCTCATCAAGTTAATAGAATACTTCCAGGACATGCTTATCAAATATCAACGTCTAATCAAGGCCCAAGTGGGCCATGGCAGAAGAAACAAATTCTTGTTTTTGGTAAAGGAAATGAAGAAGGAAATGTTGATTTTGTTCACAGTAAAATGGATGCTGATGAAATTAAAGGTGATGACAGTGAATTTAAAATGCATGCCACTCCATGGAACTGTACATATACAGCCACAAAAAATTCTTTAACTATTTATGATAATCCTTCAAATACTACGAAAAAAACTTTGAATTTTGATTTAAAAAATGCGGAAGTTAAAGGGAATACAATTACTGGAACCGCCAAATGGAAAGATGGATTAGGAGGTTATGGTTTGTGGGACGTCAAGCTAACCAAGATTTATTAGTCTTACTCATTAGCTGGATTTAGTAATTAATGTTATAATTTTAGTAGAGAAATAGGCCGGAAATGGTTGCAAAAAAGCCACCCAACTAGTGCGAATAGTTGAGTGGCTTTTATTTTGCGCTCCATACCGTCAAAGATTATTTTCTCTGACGAAGCCAATCAGAGAAAAGCGCAGTTAATAATGAAACCAATAGGCTCAATGCTGCTGAGAGAAATAGACTTTTCATGGTTGCTCACCTCCTTATCGTAGGAGTTGCCACGGACGGCTTTTTAATTATATCAAATCTCTGGATAGCCGGCTGACCGTGCCCTTAGGGTGGTAGGTCAGGAAAGGCTATCCAGAGATTAATATAGATAAAGTTTTGTTGTTAATGTAAAAAATAAAAATGGTTGAAAGTGACAAAAGTTTTAACTTTTGTTGCTCTCAACCATTAGTCCAGGGGTGAGGGGGTGGAAGACCCCCTAATTTGGGGGCTTGTCCCCCAAATTATCCTTCTCTTGATAATATATCCAACTATTTTCCGTTAGAAGCGGAACTCTTACTCTCCCAATGGATTCGGTGCCTACCTTAAATGACCATTTTTTAATTGTTTAAAATAAAAAAACGATGAAACTTTTTAGGCCTCACCTGTTATAATTATAAATGTCCAGTAAATAAAAATAAGGGGTGAAGTGTATCATCGTCGATTTATCTTTTTATATTTCGAGATACATTATAGCATGCTTAAACAAAAAATTGAACTAAAAGAAGAACAAGTTATTGAAGGTGAATCCTTTAATACTAGTGTTCCAGAAGATTATCAAAATAAAAAAAGTGGAAATGCAAAAGTTGCTTATCTTATGCAACTAGGACATTTTTCTACTCTTAATCATCGAAAATCTGTACAAGAATGTGGAAATTGGCTTCACTTTATTGCTACCAAAGATTTTTCAAAGAAGAAACTTTTTTCAGCTAATTTTTGTAATGATCGCTTTTGCCCTACATGTGCATGGCGTAAGGCTCATAAAGACGCTGAGATGGTGGCCACAATGATGACTGCAATTAAAGAAGAAAAGGATTATGACTATCTTTTCTTAACCCTTACTGTACCTAATGTTAAGGGTTCATATTTGAAGCGAACTATTACTAAAATGAATCACGATTTTGGTGTGATGACTAGAAGAAAAAGATTTGCCTTCATTCAAGGTTATATGAGAAAACTTGAAGTTACCTACAATTGGCAAAGAGATGATTATCACCCACATTTTCATGTAGTAATTGCTGTTAAGAAAGATTATTTTACTAGTGATCAATATATGGATCATGAAGAATGGCTTCATGAATGGCGCAAAGTTACTGGTAATTCAAAAATTACCCAAGTTAATGTTGAAAAAGTAAAAGATAAAAATAATTCTTCAGCAATTTTGGAAATTGCCAAGTATTCAGCAAAAGATGAAGATTATACTCGTAACCTTGATGTGTTCTCGACCTTTTATAAAGCCCTAAAAGGGCGTCAATTGATGGTATTTAATAAGATATTTAAGGAATATCGAAAGAAATATGAAGTTGGAGAACTTGATCAATATAGTGCTCGAGAAATTGATAATAATGAGTATTATTGGTTGATTGTGGGAACATGGTCAGCTAAAGAAAAATATTATGAATCGCAATATCGACGCTTAACTGATAAGGAAATTGAAGATATAAATAAGCGATTATCTGGTGAAGAATCTAAGGAGAAGAAAGAGGATCGAGCAAAAGTAGTTCATCTTCAATGGCAACGATTCAAAAAAAATTCTTTTTGCTGATGTTGAAAGTTAATTGTAATCTTTATATTATTGTGAATTTGTGAGCAAAAGTATTTTTAATAAAAGCTCTTATGTTTAATCATAAGGGCTTTTTTTGTTATTGGTTACACCTCTTTAAATGATTTTAGCATATTAAAATATGGTAATTTAGTTAATAGCTTGAATTTTATTTAAAACGATAGGAAAATGAAAATCAGTTATTATTGGAGGAATTTTTGTATGACAAAAAATAGAAAAATGTATTTAGGATTCGGAATAGGAATTGTTGTATTGATTATCATTGCTATATTAGGTA
>NZ_JAOVYZ010000092.1 GCF_026413145.1 Limosilactobacillus kribbianus
AAGGCCACCTAATTAGTAACCGCGATTACTACTTAGGTGGCCTTAAAATTAACGAATTACTTTTCAAACGACATCCTGTAAGAACCGACCACTAATTGTCAAGCTCTTAACTTAATGACATTGTCCCGCGGGATGCCACTCTTTTTGATTGCCCGGCCAACAGCTTCCTCATTGCCATAGATTGCAGCGGTATCGAAGAGCCGATAGCCAGCGTTGATCGCATCTGTAACCGCGCGCTCGTATTCATCAAGGTCGTCAACTTGAAAGACTCCAAAACCAAGCAACGGCATCTCAACACCATTATTCAACTTGACAGATTCCATTCTTTTGCCCCTTTCGAGAATTCTTTGCTACCCTTTAAGAATAAGCGGGGCAATCGTGTTTGTGAAATGCTTATCATGATTCAGAAATTATTCAGATTTTGGATTATTAAATTGCCTGGATGTATTTTTTGTACAGAACCACTGCAATCCAGGCCGAGATAAAGGAAGGCAGGACAATCACAACAAATAAGTTGGGATCGAGAAAATTGCCAATCTTAATAAAGTGCCCGATTTCTTGAACCTTCTTAACGTTTGAAAAGATCGCCTGGTAAACCGTTACATAGATCAGGCTCCACTGAATATAATATTCGACCATCGTGAGAACGGTGCTGGTAAACCGGATAATTTCCCGCAGCATCCGCATTCCCGCATAGAGCAGCATCCCCGACAGGACGACGAAAATCGCCAGCAAGAGGAAGAGGTTGCCAAGCTCAACCACCCGTACCCGCCGCAAGAGCCCGGAAGCCAGCTCAAAGAACAGCAGAAAATTCAGGGTACTAAAGACCAGCTCGCTTAAAAAGAGCACGGCTGCCGCAATAAAGGGCCGTCGATCCCCCTCCCGCAACAATAAAACGATAATTGCTAGAATAATAATCGGAATAAAAATATCAGTAATTTTCATGCACGTGGCCTCCAAATTTGGATACGGCAGATTGTAAAATTTAAGTTGAACATTTAAGTGGACAGAAAAACCCATCAAGGTCTTTAATGGTGTTACCACAACATTCCATTAGAAAGAAGGACCTTGATGGGCACCACTATTTTATCATTCCAGAACCGCGTTGTCATTGAAACGCTTCATAATGAAGGACGTTCCTTACGATACATCGCTAATTACTTAGGCTTTAGTAAAACCACAGTCTTTAACGAACTTCACCGGCTCAACGGTGAGTATCAAGCTGAACTAGCGCAAACTGACTTTGAACGCAAGGTTAGTCAACGGGGGCGGAAGTCTTCACTCACTAAAAGCCTTAAGCACTTGATTGAGGAAAAGATTCAAGTCCAGAAGTGGTCCCCTGAACAAGTTGCCCATGTAGTTGGGATTGCCTACAAGACGGTCTATAACTGGATTGATCAAGGATGGCTTGATGTACAGTTACCCGATTTGCCTGATCATGGAATTCGTCGTCATCGTGCTAAAGAAAAGCGTGGTACGTTCAGTCACGGCCGCTCCATTGAGGAGCGTCCTCATAAAGTCGAAACTCGCCAAGAATTCGGCCACTTTGAAGCTGATACCGTACTTTCTGGCAAACGTAAAGGTCAAGCTGTGGCGACTTTTGTGGAGCGTAAGAGTCGCCTGACAATTGTTAAACGGCTCCATGGTCGCGACAGTCAGTCCATGACTCAAGCCGTACTTGAACTAGCTAGTCAACTTCAAGACAAGCTCAAGACGCTTACCGTGGATCATGGGAAAGAGTTCGCTAACTATCAGGCAATTGAACAGCTAACGGGTACTCAGGTTTACTTTGCCCATGCCTATTCACCGCACGAACGCGGTAGTAATGAGAACCGTAACCGAGTTTTGCGACGGTTTATTCCCAAGGGACAAGCCATTGAAGAGCTGAGCGATCGCCAGCTGGTTCAAATCAATTGGTATCTGAATTCCCGACCAGTTAAATGTCTTAACTGGCACACACCAATCGAGATCTTCTTGCTTAATCTACGTCACTAAATTCGTTCAAGTTATTTCTTGCAATCTGCCATACAAAAAAAACGACAAGAACCGCAATTCTCGTCGCAACTAAGGGCGGTAAGTGGGATTTGAACCCACGCGTGCCGGACCCACAAACCGGTGTGTTAACCAAACTTCACCATTACCGCCAACATATTCAATTCAGGCAAATACATGCCAATGGAGAATAACGGAATCGAACCGATGACCTCCTGCTTGCAAAGCAGGTGCTCTCCCAGCTGAGCTAATTCCCCATAAAGTGACCCGTGCGGGATTTGAACCCACGATACCAGCGTGAAAGGCTGGTGTCTTAACCACTTGACTAACGGGTCATGATGTGAAGCGGAAGACGGGATTCGAACCCGCGATCCCCACCATGGCAAGGTGATGTTCTACCACTGAACTACTTCCGCATGTCTCACATGACAACGTCAATTATAATATCAAGAATCAGCACCAAAGGCAAGTCTTTTTTCAAAAAAAGTTTAGATTTTGGCAGATTGCAAGAAATAACTTGAACGAATTTAATGACGTAAATTAAGCAGGAAGATCTCGATTGGTGTGCGCCAGTTAAGACATTTAAGTGGCCGGGAATTCAGATACCAATTGATT
>NZ_JAOVYZ010000093.1 GCF_026413145.1 Limosilactobacillus kribbianus
AATGATAAAATAGTGGTGCTCATCAAGGTCCTTCTTTCTAATGGATTGTGTGGTAACACCATTAAAGACCTTGATGGGTTTTTCTGTCCACTTAAATGTTCAACTTAAATTTTACAATCTGCCTTTTTTTCAAATTTTATCACCTAAATTTCAAGATTAACTTCATTATAACAGTTGCCCAACTTCAAATTGATGCTATTCGTGGTAAAATGATTAACGATTTGCAATTATTTTTAGATGGAGTTGAATTATGAAGAAAGTAAGCAAGAATCTGCCCCTGGCAATCGCCACGGTTGTTTTAGGGGTCGTCGTCGGGTTTAGTTCGCTGTTGGTCAGTGTAGCCCTGGACCTGACGGAAAAGTACTTCCTGAGTTTTGAGGAAACCAACCTGGTGCCGGTTAACTGGATGGACAGCGGTCTGCACCGTTTTCTCTCGGTGTTGATCGGTGGAATCATTGCTGCGCTCGTTTGGTATCTTTTACAACGGCACTATAAGCCAGTTAAATTGGGAAAGGCTGTGAAGGGGGCCCACATGCCCCTGGGCAAAACGATGATTCACGTCTACACCCAGATTTTCTTCGTGGGGACTGGGAACTCAATCGGTCGGGAACTGGCACCGCGGGAAGCCGGTGCTGCTTTGGCTCAGGCCTGGGAGCGTTTTGCCCGCGGTAGACAATTTCTCGGACTGGATGCCGAGGACCGCCGGATGATTGTTGCGGCGGCTGCTGGTGCTGGGTTTGCTGGGGTCTACATTGCCCCAATCACTGGTGCAATTTTTTGCATGGAGTTGCTGTACAAGAAAATCAACGCGCGGGTAATCGCCGTTAGTCTGACGATGTCGGTGATTGCCACCCTGATCGGTTCAATCGTGAAGGGCTACAAACCTTACTACCTGGTTGGTTCCAAGACCTTCCAGCTGCAAATCTTACCCCTGGCACTGGTCCTGGGGTTGGTATGCGGCTTGCTCGGAACGCTTTTTAAGAAATACATTGCCGTTGCTAAAGCACACCGAGCCACTACCAAGAACGTCTTGGTCCAGTTGCCAATCATTTCGGCGATTACCGGTGCGATTGCCGCTTATTTTCCGCAGATTATGGGGAACGGTCGAGGACTGGCACAGCTGGCAATGAACACGACTAGCGCTAGCAAAACCGTCATTTTGACCCTCTTGTTCGGTCTGGTTGCCAAGGCCCTGGTAACGCTCTTCGTCATGAAGTGTGGGGGCTACGGTGGTGTCCTGACACCATCGATCGCGCTAGGCGCAGTGCTGGGCGCATACGCTGGTATGGTTTACGTTAGTCTGGTGCCGGGAGTAACGATGGCCCAGGCCGCCGTCTTGGGGGCCGCTTTCTTCTTGGCTGCATCCCAGCAGGCACCATTAATGGCGATGTTCATGCTGTTTGAGGTTTGCCACCTGAACTTTTCCGCTTTCCTGCCACTGGCAATGGGAGTGGCGATCTCCATCGCTCTTTCCAAGTGGTTGCAGACGAAAGCCTTCTTTGCCTAGAAACAAGAATAAGGCCCGGTGATTTTTGGATCACTGAGCCTTATTTTATTTCTGATCATCATCGTCGGTCTTTTTGTCCAAACCAACGGTGACATTTTGTTCTTGGGCAACGTTGTAACGGGCGAGGAGGATTTGCTGGTACTTGTCTTCAATCGTCTTAGGCGTCGCGGTCCCATCAATTTCTGGAACGTCTTTTTTGATCTTTTCCAAGACCTGGTCGTCAAACTGGTACTCCGGCTTTACGGCCTCGTCACCCTTGAGGAGGGCGATCGTCGTATCGTAGTCCAGCGTTTGCACTTCCCAGGCCGAACGATCGGCATCCGGCTGGTGAAGGACGTCAGACTTGTCCTTCAGGTCTTCACGAAAGCCCTGTTCATCGTACTGGTAGTCTGTTTCTGCCATCTTTTTCAACTCCTTTTGTTCTTTCCTAATTTAACTCACGAGCGGTTAAATGTCTACTATGCTGTCAAGTTAGCTATACTAAGAGGTGAGGGAGGGGTTAGTTATGAAGAAAATGGATCCACAGCGTAAGTACGTGATCGCCCTAACGATCCTGGTTGTTGCCTCGTTTATTCTCCTGACTTTGTCGGAGAACCTTGCTAAATTATAAAAGTTGACTAATTTAGACAATCATACATGATTTGTATAGTATAATGGTTGACGTGGGTACAGATGTTAGATACCTACTGTTAATTGGATAAGGGAAGCGTTCAGCATGGAGTTGGTATGCTCCAAGTTGGACTGCACCCTGTCAAGTAGACAGGTAATTATACAATGACTGAAACTTGAAAGCCAGGAATAACGGCTAATCACCGCTATCCCTGGCTTTCTTGTTATAAAAATGGCAGATTGCAAGAAATAACTTGAACGAATTTAGTGACGCAGATTAAGCAAGAAGATCTCGATTGGTGTATGCCAGTTAAGACATTTAAGTGGTCGGGAATTCAGATACCAATTAATTTGAA
>NZ_JAOVYZ010000094.1 GCF_026413145.1 Limosilactobacillus kribbianus
CAGTTCGCGTGTGGTAAGATGATGATAGGTCATTTGTGATATCCTTTGCTTTTGTTTGTGGTTATTCAAAAGTCTATCACAGATGGCTTTTTTATGTTTCTAACTTAATTTTACAAACCGGGTGATTTAATTTCTAACGATGAGGAGCGGATTGTTGACAAGAGCTCCGGTGAAATTGTTGGGATGAAGTCTGATTTAATTCACCAGATTAAACGTGTCTACGGTTTCAAGTACATGCTGATTTCACAAGAGACCTATACAAATTCTGGCGCGATGTTTGACCAAACTATTTATCCGGCTAAATCAAATAAGAAACTGATTCAAACTAAGCAAGGCCGTCCTACCAACATTTATGGTGGTTACAGCGGGAACAAGGACGCATATATGGCGATCATTCGTATTCCGGGCAAGAAAGAGGACAAGCTGAGGGTTGTTGGCATACCGGTTCGTAGCCTTTCAAAGCTTGAGCGGCTAAAGAAAACTGACAATGCGGCTTATCTCAGCGAACTACATCGGGTGATTGCCGAACGAACTGCAAGAGAAAAAACAAACAGAAAGACTGGAGAAAAGACTAAGGTATATATTGATTTCGACATTGTCGTGCCAAAGGTAATGTATCGACAATTAATTATTGATGGTGATCTCAAATACACATTGGGCAGTTCAACTTACCAGTACAATGCTCGTCAGCTGGTGCTTTCAGAAAAGTCGATGAAGATTCTAAACACCGATTTTTCAAAAGATTCATTTTCGGTGGATGAACAGAATGAACAGCTGATGTTCGTCTATGACGATATTCTCGATAAAGTGAATAGGTATCTGCCGTTGTATGATAAAAACAAATTTAGAAAGGGATTGAACGAGGGAAGAGACAAATTTAAGGAACTTCCGGTACTGCCTATTTACAATGGGAGTTCTAAAAAGTCTGACGGAAAAGTTGATATTATAAACAACATGCTTATAGGTCTTCACTGTGATCCGTCAATGGGGAATTTGAAGTCTTTAGGTATAAAGTCGCCTTTCGGTATGTTGCAAACTCCAAATGGAATAACCATGAACAAAGACAGTGAACTTATCTATCAATCACCAACCGGTTTGTTCGAACGGAGAATTCGCTTAAGCAAGCTAATAAAATAACAAGCTAAAGAGAAAGGGAACCGCTCAAATGAACGATTCCCTTTGTTATGTATTTGGTCAGATAACTGACTCAAAAGTAGAAACTTATGTACTAAAAAGCACTGTTTGATTTTAACTCTGTACTTCAGATCAATGATGTTTAAAGCGTTGGTAGCTAACCAACACCTAAATTATAACAAAAATAAAGGGGGATGACAATATGGGGTGGCGCTCAGTCATTATCAGTCAACATGCCAAGCTTTCGTATGCATCGCACTTAATGGTTGTCCAAACAAGGGATGGCATTAACCAGGTGCCGATAGAGGATGTTCAATTACTTCTTGTCTCAACAACCCAGGCCGTGATTACCACGGCTCTGCTGAGTGAGTTGGCGAAGCAAAATGCAAAAGTGGTTTTTGTTGACCGGAACATGCAGCCAAACTGTGAGTTGGTCAATAATTACCCTAATAATCGATCGGTGGGCCTACTCACTGACCAGTTCAACTGGTCGCAAAAGCGAAAGGAGCTTTTATGGACAAAGATTGTTCATGAGAAAATTAAGAACCAGATTCAGGTTTTACAGATCTACAAACATGAAACGGAAGAACTAAGTGGTGAACTGAAAAAGTTGGAGGTTAATGATCTTACCAACCGAGAAGCCGTAGTTGCGCGCAAATATTTTCCGTTACTGTTTGAGCAAGAAAAATTTTCGCGGCGAAGTGGGTCAGCGGTCAATGCGGCACTTAACTATGGCTATTCAATTCTTCTTTCGATGTTTGATCGCGAAATTGTTGAGCGTGGTTATCTTACGTACTTAGGAATTCATCACCGAAGCAATGAGAACCAGTTTAATCTGGGATCGGACTTGATGGAACCATTTCGTCCGGTAGTTGATTATTGGGTGGCAAATCAGGATTTTACCGAACTGACCCCTGATGTTAAGTACGGACTGATCGATGCTTTGAATATTGAAATCACGTATTGCAAGCATCATATGCTGTTAAGAAATGCGATAAGTAAATATGTCGGTGACTGCTTAAAATACTTAAGTGGTCAGAGCAAAGAACTTGAACTAAAACTTGAAAGCAGGAAAGGAGCTTAATCACTTGTTATATCAAGGAACTGGCTATTCAAATTAGTGAATTTTAGACTGCCTGGAGCTGTTTAGCAACGACTTGTGGTAAATGTTTGAT
>NZ_JAOVYZ010000095.1 GCF_026413145.1 Limosilactobacillus kribbianus
TGATTCTCGACGCTTAGCTTTTAAAACACCTTGGTACCAAGGCTTATTTAAGTGCGTCAAAAATCTGGTCAAAACAAGTTTGTCAGTGATAATTTTATCTTGACTTATTACCACATGACTTATCTCTAGAGTTTAATTGTTTTTATTTTATTCTTGAATGGACTGGACCACAACCAATTTTACTTTGTTCCCACCCGGCTACTAAATCTAGCAAAATTAATTGTAGGCATCCACAACATTTTGTAGTAAGATGGTTTCTGTGTTATTAAAAGTAAAGAGGGGCCATCATGGTGATTATTACAGCAGGAATGATCGGTGTCGGCAAAACAACTCTGACGGGAAAGATCGCCGAGCACCTTCACACTAAAGCATTTTTTGAACCAGTCGGTAACAATCCCGTCTTGCCACTGTACTACAAGGATCCCAAGCAATATGGGTTCTTACTGCAGATTTACTTTCTCAACAAGCGTTTCTCGATGATTAAACAGGCCTTGTCGGACGACAACAACGTCTTGGACCGCTCGATCTACGAGGACGCCCTGTTCACCCGCGAAAATAATGCGGAGGGCAACATCTCAGACACGGAGCTCGAGGTTTACCTCAAACTGCTCGACAATATGATGAAGGATCTTCAGCAGCTGCCAAAGAAGGCACCGGATCTGATGGTATATTCTGAGACTGCCTTCGATACCATCCTCTACCGGATCAAGAAGCGGGGCCGCGACTACGAGCAGATCGACCACAATCCCGAGCTGAAGGACTACTACTACAAAATGTGGAGTGCCTACAAGCAGTGGTACCGTGACTACGATGCCAGCCCGAAGATGAAGATCGACCTGGACACTTATAACCTGGAAGATCCTCAGAACGTACAGACTGTCCTCGGCATGATCGACGACCGGCTTAAAGAAATTCGCTAATCACTTTTCACAAAAGGTTGAGCCTGAATGGCCCGGCCTTTTTATTTTAGGATCAAGCGCCGGACGAGCTCGATCAACCCTGCCGAGCCGGCCCCACCAATGATAGAAACCAGGGGCGAAAAAACGTGCTGGCGCCGATGATGATGTCTGGATGGACGGTGAATTGTCGCTGGTGCACTCTCCTCCTCACCCGAATCAGTTTTGGGAAGCGTTGACTGATGGGTGGTTAAACGCGCGCCTGATGGCTGTTGGCTGAGGTCATCGTACTTGGTTAGCCGATAAGCGGCGATGATGTGATTCAGCTTTTGTTCATACTGTGGATCGGTTGCATAACGTCCCTGCAAAGCATGGGTGGCCTGCCGGTAAGTGGCAGCGTTCTTCCGATGAACGCCGGAATACAAGGGCGTCGTCAAAGTTTGAGCATAGTCTTGCAGCGCCTGAATTTCGCTCTGGTAACAACGGAAATTGTCCCGGATGGTCAAGCGCTGGCCATTCTGATACTCAGTAGTCGACTGGTTGGTCGCTTGCCCAGCAAAATATCCTTTGACTCCAAAGAGATTGTGGAAGGGGGCCCGAGCAAGCCTGCTACTTCCCCAGTTGCTCTCCAAGGCCGCCTGGGCAATGATTACCGATGGATAGAGGTCGTACTCTCGTCCCACTTTTTGAGCTAGTCCAGCCAAATGTTTGATAAAGACCCGTTGGTCGGGTGTTGGCGTCTGAACAGCCGCTTCTTCCGTTTCGTCCGTCTGATCCGTCGGCATTGGTGCTTCTGCCGCATCTGGCGTAGAGGCGGGAGTTTTCTCCGGGGCCTCTTCACTCTGGTACGCTTGTTGCCCCCGCTGCCAACCCCGCTGGTAAGCAATCGCCGCCACCTGGCCGTTCGGTTGTTCCCGACGCCCTTCTTGCCCATCACGCTCGCCCTTTTGAAAGGCCTGCCGATAGATTTGGCTTTGCTCATCAAATGCCTTGAGAAAGGCCGTGGCATAGTCCGCTCCTTGCTGGCGGATCGCCCCTTCATCTACCGGTTGAGAATCAATAATCCGCTGAATTGCCTCCTGGGTCGGATCAGCCTGGGCACATGCCAGTACGGTCCCCGGATTGCCGAGGGCCAAGATTGCGACGGTACTGAATAAAATGGTTTTCTTCATAGGATCTTCCTCCGTAATTTTTTAGTCCCTAATTATTAAATACGGAGAAAATCGCTATTCGCACTTTTTAAAATCCCGAAATGTCAAATTAAGTTAGAAAAAAGCTAGTTGCTCATCGGTGACGTGCTTCATGAATACTTCAAGTGGTGTGCGGTAGTTCAATGACTTGCGAGGAATGTTATTCCGACGATGCATC
>NZ_JAOVYZ010000096.1 GCF_026413145.1 Limosilactobacillus kribbianus
TTGTTAAACTGATTCATGGGGAAAGCCTCCGTTTTGATTGTGTTAAGCGATTCAATCATACAGGGAAGGCTTTCCCTTTTTCAATTCAAGTTTCAGAATTTACACAAAATATTTTACGCTCTCCAAATTTTCAATTATCACTAATAATTGGCTACAAACCTAATATAATTAAATTCATAGTTTTCAAGTCCATTTTAGAAAAAAATAGCAAGATTTTCGATCACTAAATTTATAATAAAATCAGTGATGAATCTTGCTATTTTTATTAAACCGCGAAGTCAAGCTACTTTCAGTGCTTCGCTTTTCTTAACTGAATGCCATTAAATGCCCAATAAATTGCGGTCAATATGGCGAAATTATCATATCTACGGTTAATTAGCATCAGCGACGGGCTTGTAAGCCACCTGCATGTCCCGGGCAGGGTCCTGGGGCGTGAAGGTCGGCTGCACTGGCCGGTAGCCACTGATCTGTGGTGCCGCCTGGTCAGCCAACGCCTTCGTCGGGTCGTCCGGATCGTTCTTGAACTCAACTGCCGCGGCGCCCTTAATCGGCGTCCCGTCGGCCAGCACTGGAATGGCCCGCCCGAATTCACGGTAGATGACCGTCTCCGCCAGGTCATGCTGCGCGGCGGACTGACCGTCAATCAGCCGGCGATCGGCGAAGTAGCCATTTACGACCGGAACAGTGACCGCCTGGTATTCGGCCGTCGTCGTTGTCCACTCCGTCTGCGTATCGACGGCGACCTGGTTGGTGACCCGATCCCAGATTAGCGGCCGCGTCCACAGCGCGCTTTGGACAACCGGCGCCTTGATCGACTGCCCGTTGTAATCCACGAAGTTGACCGTTGCAGTGTAGACCTGGTGATAATCAGCCATGGCAGGCAGCTGAACATTGGCGGGCAGGTCGTCCGTCGGCTGAATCTTCTTCCGATCGTGCCGCATGATGACCGCAAAGACCTGATTCATTTGGTCGTTAATTTGGTATTCGGCGTCCTGCGGGTAGCCGTTGTAGGCAAGGACGTATCCCCGCTTATTCAGCACCGTCAGCTGAGTGGTCGCGTCGTAGTTAATCGGCTGGTCGGCCGCCCCCTCGACTTGGTCCTGCGCCAAGACCTTTCCCGTCTCACCATCGAGATAACTGATGAACGCGCTTTGTTTTGTTGAATCCGTTGCCGCTGTTTCCATGAGCAATACCCCCTACTAATTGACACTCCCCAAATTTATGACCAATATAAATGACTTTATATAATTAATTATAGTCTTAATTTAGAAGAACGAAAACCATTCCCGGCAGAAAAATAAATTTGTCTGCGCGACAAGGTGCAGTTGCGATTTTGTTGCTTTTGCGACACGATCAATCTGCAAATTGACGCAAGCTGGTCCGCATAAATCTGCAGATTGATCGTGGGTCATTTGCTGAAAAATTGCGATTGGGCAAATTGATATGCGCGGCAATTTAAAAAGAGTCGTTATGCATTCTTGCTAATGCTAATCAATAAGGCAGCCGTGATCCCTCTTCACAGCTGCCCTCTAAAGTTTATTTCATGTATTTTTGCGCTTCTTGCCGTGAAAGGCCGTAGTTACTCATCAAATCACGTTCGATTTGCTCATCACTAATCTGATTATTTTTTAAAATTTTAACCATCAAAATAATGTCCTTGGCTTGTTGCTCGTCACGACCTTGTTCAATGCCCTGTTCACGGCCTTGTTCAAGTCCCTCATTCCGCGCATCCATCAAATCTAATTCGTACTTCATAAAACTCTGCCACCTTTCTGGATCGTGCTTGACTTGCTCCATCTTTTCATAAATTCGTTCTGCTAATGCGTCCCCCGGTGTCCGCTCGTTGTGCATCAATCGGAGGAATCCTGCTAGTTTTATTTTATCATGAAAGTCCTGGGCCTTGGCATTAAAGACAACGAGGTGAAGACCAATTTCGGCAGAGCGAGCCGGATTTCGAACCGATCGCATCTCGAATTCATATGCCATTGCACCATCACCATAGTAGTCAAAGTCACAAAAGAAAATCACGTAAATTGGATTAACGTGTTGCTCATCGTAACTATCA
>NZ_JAOVYZ010000097.1 GCF_026413145.1 Limosilactobacillus kribbianus
GTTCAAATTAATTGGTATCTGAATTCCCGACCACTTAAATGTCTTAACTGGCATACACCAATCGAGATCTTCTTGCTTAATCTGCGTCACTAAATTCGTTCAAGTTATTTCTTGCAATCTGCCGAATATTTAATTTGTATTAATCATCCAACCAATAGATCAGTATCGCCGCTTATTAATCCACCGCAGGATCTCGGCGTAGATTTCCCACTTGCGACTGGTTTCGTTCAGAATTTCATGCATCAAAAATGGGTAGACATGGAGCTCTTTGTCTTTAGCGCTAATTTTAGCATAAGCCTCCAGTGAGTCTTGATAATTGATTAAACCGTCTTCCAGACCTTGCAAATACAAGATTGGATCCGTGATCTTTTGAATATTATCACGCAAGAAGAGTGCACCCTTCCATAATGCATTGTTCATAATCCCCACGGTTAGGGTGTGCAGAACCTGGTCGTTTGCGATGTACTTGTCAACAACCCGTTGATCGCAATCGAGTCCGCCATTGATGGCATTTGGAATCTCCGTCTCCTCAGCCCCTTCCATTGGGATATTAAGGCTCGATTGATGCTTCGATAGTGAGACGGGATCGGTCACAATTAACCCATCAACCGTCTGAGGATGTTTAACAGCATATAGTAAGACGGTTTCTCCGCCCATGCTGTGTCCCATCACAAAGAGCGGCAAGTTAGGATAAGTACTCTTAACCCGGTCAACAACTAGTTTGAGATTCTCTGATAAGTCATCAGGTGATTTCATAAAGCCACGTTTGCCGCCACTCTTGCCGTGACCGAGCTGATCGTAACGAAAAACATTGCAATTATGTTGGACAAGGTAGCTAGCGACTGGGTCGAAACGGCCCGCATACTCGGCAAGACCATGAACAACAATGACGTTAGCCTGTGGGGTTCGCGCCAAGTTAGTTACCGTATGTAACTGAACCCCCTCCGTATTCGAGGCGATCATTTCATCTTTTTGCTCACTATAAAAGCTCATTGTCTAACTCTTCTTTCTTCATTTACTAGAAAACGCTTTCATAGTTAAATTGTAAAGCAGCCTAAAGAAAGCTGCAAGTGATAAAATGAGGGTTACTAAAGATCGAGGCTGATGTGGCATTGATTGGACCAGTTCTCAATCTTAAAATCACAATTTTTAGCATTTCAGGCCCGACAAATCTGTAAATTTATGCAACATTGCATAAATTTACAGATTGATCGTGTCTCTAGTACATCAAAACAGCGTTTACCCAAATTGAGCTAAGCACTGCCTAAAATTGATTCTGGCATTTCTCGATCCCCATAAATTTCTTAAATAATCGCTCTACCTTTGGAGCTTCAAAGTAAACACGGATGCCGATCCCGCATTATTGTAAAATGTAGAAAAGGACCACCTTATCCGACCGACTTAGTCATAAAGAGGAGAAAATAGATGAAACTAGAACGTGCCGCAACAGCAGACATTCATGAACTATACCAGCTTCAGCTCCTCGCTTTCGAAAGCGAAGCCGAGATGATTGGGAGCCGAGATGTACCAGCCCTTCAAGAGACAGAAGCAGAAAGCGCGGCGGATTTCACCAATTGGATCGTGCTGAAACTGGTCAGCAACAATCGAATTATCGGGGCTATCCGTTACCGAACCCGTGGTAAGAAAGTCGAAGTTGGCCGGGTGATGGTTCATCCGGGGTATCGGCGGCGCGGACTTGCCCAACGACTTCTGAAGACGATTAATGAAAAATACCCTGACCAGGTTCGGGAACTTTATACTTGTACCAAGAGCTGGAAAAATATCGCCCTCTATAAAAAAATGGGGTACCACCCCGTAAAAGAGGTAACCGAGGATAGTGGATTATCCTTTGTTTACATGCAAAAAAAGTAACGTAAAAAGGGTGAGCCCGCGTGAGCAATGTCATTAAGTTAAGCTATTGACATTTGGGATACCAAAAGAGTGAGCCTTTATTTACACAATTTGTGTGAATGAAGGCTCACTCTTTGCTTTAAACAGCGTTGCTTTTTAAAATTAAAT
>NZ_JAOVYZ010000098.1 GCF_026413145.1 Limosilactobacillus kribbianus
AGTTCGCGTGTGGTAAGATGATGATAGGTCATTTGTGATATCCTTTGCTTTTGTTTGTGGTTATTCAAAAGTCTATCACAGATGGCTTTTTTATGTTTCTAACTTAATTTTACAAACCGGGAATACAAAAAAAGAAATTGAAATTCCAAGATGGTCTTTCAATTTCTTTTTGCTATATTTTAATAGACAATTACTGGCTCGTTTACCTGCATTGCGTGATAGGCCGTCCCGGCATCACTCGGATGCATATTGGCACAACCATGGGAACCACCGGTTGAGGCACTACCACTGCTCAGATAAGCAGTCTTCGACCAGTTCGTCCGCCAGCTGGCATCGTGGAAGCCACAGCCGGTATTGGTGAACTGTGACCAGTACTGAACCTTACTTGAATACTTCGAACCGTCACCATTGGTTCCCCGCAGAGTTGATGGCGACTGCTGGTACATGATATACCAAACACCCTTTGGCGTCCGGTCGCCTGGCGTGTTGGAACCCGTGACCACGTCAGCATCGAAGACACACTTGCCATCCTTGTAGAACCAGGCGTGCTGGTCACTAATTGATAACTCGGCATAAGTACCACCGATGCCGTCATTGCTAGTGACGTTATAGCCAGTCCCCCGGGTATTGTAGCCAATACCGTAGATGTCTTGTTCGGCACTAACTTCCTTCTTGCCGGTTGCAATCGCCTGCGCCAGGGTCTGACCGGCTTTTTGAGCACTGATCTTCCAGCCATAGGTTCCCTTGGTGTTTGTGGTAATAACATTGCCGGCATGGGTCTTGAACTTAAAGCTTCGACCAAGCGTTGCCTGCTTCTGATTGATCTTCTTGATCTCGCTGTTGACTGCCGTCGTGTCAAAGTAATACTTGCCATTCTGGTAGGTCGCGCGAGAAATAATCTGGTTAGTGCCCAGCTTATAAGACTGCTTTTCGACCTTATAGGTAACGGTCTTGTTGAGAAGCTTTTGTAATTGCTTCTTTTCGTTTTGAACCTGACGACTTGATGTCGAGAGCGGTTGGTGCTGCTGGGTAGTCAGGTGCATCGTACCGTTAGCTGACTCCCGATTAAATTGACGAAGCAGCGCCGCACGATCATACTGGGTACCCTTCTTGGCGGCAACCAGTTTAACCTTGCCGTTGACTAGTAAAGCGTAAGCATCCTTAGCTGGACGCCGGTGCTGATTTAAGATCGTCAATTGCTTTTCAACCGCCTGCCGCTTGGCCGTCAATTGTTCATCCACGGCCCCGCTCGCCTTTACTAAGAGATTTTGTTTCTTGCTCGACGGGAAAAAGGTATGCTGCTTTTTCAATGCCTGATCAAATTTAGCCCGATCACTGCTGGTAATCCCAGAAGTCGATGCCTGGCCGCTGTAAATCAGCTTGCCATTGAGGTACACCTTATTGGCTCGCTGGGTATTCTTAACTTTCGTATAGGCCTGTTGGGCGGTCATTCCACCGACCCGAACCCCATTAATCGTTGTGTTGCGATTGAAATGAGTGTGCTGATGCCATGCCATCCCGCCAATCAAAATGATTAGCAGGGCCACAACACCCGTAATTAGGTACTTAAGTCGTAACTGCATGCGCTGAATTACTCCTCATCATATAATATTGATTCTAGTCGTCATTATACTAGTTTTTAGTGAATTTACCAGGTCAATGCCTAGTAAAAAATCCCGAAGCCATGTCACTTCGGGATTTTTTACCCCGGTTTGTAAAATTAAGTTAGAAACATAAAAAAGCCATCTGTGATAGACTTTTGAATAACCACAAACAAAAGCAAAGGATATCACAAATGACCTATCATCATCTTACCACACGCGAACTGA
>NZ_JAOVYZ010000099.1 GCF_026413145.1 Limosilactobacillus kribbianus
GACAAAAGAGGTCCAAGAACACTGTCATGCATAAGATAAAAGAACTCCCGATATGATCGACCGTCCAAGGATCGAAGCATATCGGGAATTTTGATTCAAGGCGTGTCGCCACGGCGGGCTTACCGTCCAAGGATCGAAGCATATCGGGAATTTTGATTCAAGGCGTGTCGCCACGGCGGGCTTACGCTTTTTGTCGTTTTCAATCGTTTTCAAAATTGGCAAAACAAAAAGAACCGCAAACCCAATCAATTTTAGGTTTGCGGTTCTTTTAAAATTTAGCTGACTACTTTGTACAAATGTACTTGAATGCCTCCGGTGGGGGTCGAACCCACACTCCCTCAACGGGAACTGGATTTTGAGTCCAGCGCGTCTGCCAATTCCGCCACAGAGGCATCAGCTAACTAAAAGGTGGTAATCGGATTTGAACCGATGATGAAGGTTTTGCAGACCTCTGCCTTACCACTTGGCTATACCACCAAATAGTTACGATTAAGTAATTTTACCTAATCAAAAGGGCGGTAAGTGGGATTCGAACCCACGCGTGCCGGACCCACAAACCGGTGTGTTAACCAAACTTCACCATTACCGCCAAAATATTCAGTTAACAGGGATAGTAGGAATCGAACCCACAATGACGGTTTTGGAGACCGTAGTTATACCGTTTAACTATATCCCTATAAAAATGGAGGAGAGTGGATTCGAACCACCGAACCCGAAGGAATGGATTTACGGTCCATCGCGTTTAGCCAGACTTCGCTACTCCTCCATAAATGGCGCGGGACGGAATCGAACCGCCGACACACGGAGCTTCAATCCGTTGCTCTACCAACTGAGCTACCGAGCCATCGTATGTTTGACTTGATGCAACATAAATGTTGCAATGGAGGATACAGGGCTCGAACCTGTGACCCTCTGCTTGTAAGGCAGACGCTCTCCCAACTGAGCTAATCCTCCAAAAAGTGACCCGTGCGGGATTTGAACCCACGATACCAGCGTGAAAGGCTGGTGTCTTAACCACTTGACTAACGGGTCATTAACGGAGAGTAAGGGATTCGAACCCTTGATACAGGCTTTAACCCGTATACAGCATTTCCAATGCTGCTCCTTCGGCCAACTCGGACAACTCTCCAATATCCAAGCTTTTATTAAAGCTTGCTTTTGCGTGGCAACGTCCTATCCTTGCAGGGAGCGATCCCCCAACTACTTTCGGCGTGTTGAAGCTTAACTGCTGTGTTCGGCATGGGAACAGGTGTATCCTTCAAGCCATCATCACCACACTACCCTCTCGGGTGAGAGCTTGTGCTCTCAAAACTAAACAATATCTTTCTCCTTCAATAAACCTAACCGCTCTCTTGGTTAAGTCCTCGACCGATTAGTAATGGTCCGCTCCATGCATCACTGCACTTCCACTTCCATCCTATCTACCACATCATCTCTGTGGGGTCTTACTTCCTTAACGGAATGGGAAATCTCA